>DYIT01000091.1:9007-20086 GCA_020723505.1 Candidatus Kuenenia stuttgartensis | reverse complement strand
CGCCGATTTTTGCGAGTTGTCGACGCTTCGCGTCACGAAATTTCATGAATAAGCCAGGCTAACATGCCAGTTTTTACGAGTAGTAGCTGTTTTACGTCACGGCATTTCACGAATGAAACGGATTGAAGGAAAAGAAATGAAGCATTTATCGATGAAAGCAATCTCAATCGTCGTCATTTCAATCCTTATCGCCGGTTGCCCTGCAGGAAACGTCCCGACCAAGGACTCCACTCCCCCTGGACAAATCTCGGATCTAACGGCCGTCGAGGGGGCTGGTTCGGGCCAGATTGACCTTTCCTGGACGGCAACCGGAGATGACGGCACGGTCGGGACCGCTTCCGCCTACATCGTCAAGTATTCGGAAACGCAGATAGACGACTCGAACTTCGATTCAGCTCTCACGTATGCCCAGTCCTGGAGCCCGATGAATCAGGGCTCAGCGGAGAGCAGATTTATGATGGGATTCGTCCCCGGCACCACGTACTTCCTGGCGATCAAGGCGGTCGACGAGGCGGGGAACGTCTCGGGCATTTCGAACGTGGTTTCCGCATGCGCGCATCTGTGCGCTGACACAACGCCGCCCTCGGCGATAACAGACCTGTCCGCCTCGCCGGACTCATCAGGCGGCATCGACCTGTCATGGACGGCAGTGGGCGACGACGGGACCACGGGCATTGCGAATCACTACGAGGTCAGGTATTCGAACTCGGCGATAACCGAAGCCGATTTCAGCTCTGCCTCCCTCTATTCCCAGTCATGGGTACCCCAATCGGCGGGCAACCCGGAACACCGGTCGCTTGTCGGGCTTGCAACCGGGCAGAACTACTTCATCGCGATAAAGACCTACGACGAGGTGCCTAACGGATCGCCGATTTCAAACGTGGTGCAGTGCATGCCCTGCTCCGACGTCACTCCACCTGCCGCAATCACGGACCTCGCGGCTCAGACCGGATCCATGCCCGGCATAATCGACCTCACATGGACGGCCGTGGGCGACGACGGCATCGCCGGCAACGCCGCTTCGTACGAACTGCGCTATTCCGCAACCGCAATCAACGCCTCCAACTTCTCCTCCGCGTCTCTGTACGCGCAGAACTGGATTCCTTCAGCGCCGGGATTGACCGAGTCCAAGTCGGTCTCTGGATTCACAGCCGGGACGGTCTACCATTTCGCCATGATAGTGCGCGACGAGGTTCCGAACGGATCCCAGGTTTCGAACGACGCCTCCGCCGCGGCCGGCTGGGGCCTGGCAGGGACCTGGAGCAACATCCATCCCGCACCGTGGGGATCGAACACGCTCGAGTCCGTATGGTGCGCTTCCTCGTCAGATGCGTTCGCGGTCGGCCAGGCGGGAACAATCCTTAGATGGAGCGGAACCTCCTGGACGCGCATGAACAGCGGGACCATGCAGGACCTCTATGCGGTGTGGGGATCCTCTGCGACCGACGTGTTCGCGGCCGGCCTTTCCGGGACAATCCTGCATTACAACGGATCGTCGTGGGGCGCCATGACGAGCGGCACGACCCAGCCCCTCTTCGCGCTCTTCGGCTTCTCCGGATCCGACGTGTTCGCGGCCGGCCAGTCGGGCGTCATTCTCCATTACGACGGCAGCGCGTGGAGCACCATGACGAGCGGCACGATTTTCCCCCTTTACGGCCTCTGGGGGTCCTCCGGGTCCGACGTGTTCGCAGTCGGCCTCTCGGGCACTTTCCTGCACTACAACGGCGTTTCCTGGTCCGCGATGTCCGGCGGCACCTTTGGCTCGATGGAAGGCGTATGGGGATTCTCGGGTACGGATGTATACGCGGTCGGATACTACTATGGATTTCCGCACAAGTCTCTATTCTCGGTCGTCACGCACTACGACGGCAATTCGTGGACCTCGATGGGGCCGATGGCGCATGAATGCTTCCGCGGCGTATGGGGAGACTCGCCCGGAAACATCTGCGTGGCGAGCGCGGCCGGCAAAATATGGAAATACAACGGTTCTTCGTGGTCGACCCTTCAGGCCCAGCCTACTGACGACCTCTACGCCGTGCACGGGACCTCGGCAACCTGCATGCTTGCGGTCGGCATGGACGGGCAGATACTCGGATACAACGGGACTTCCCTTGCGAGCCACCTTGCCGGTTCCACGGATCTCCTCAACTCGATATGGGCTTCCTCCTCTTCCGACGTGTTCACGGCCGGCTACCCCGGGAACGTGCTTCATTACGACGGATCTTCCTGGTCCTCGACCTCCCTTCCTGCGGCATTGATATTCAATTCAATCTGGGGAGCGGCATGGAACGACGTGTTCGCGGTCGGGGCCAACGGGGCTGCCTATCATTTCGACGGCAGCGCCTGGAGCAAGATGACATCCTTCACCTCGCAGCAGCTAAACGGCGTATGGGGCACCTCCGGCAGCGACGTCTACGCGGTTGGGTCGAACATCGGTCCGGTCTACAGATACGACGGATCGTCATGGAGCCTCGTCCGCTCGACTGCCCTGGGCGAGGACCTGTACGCGATTGCCGGCAGTTCCGGATCCGACATCATCGCGGTCGGCGGATCGGGCGCGGCTGTGCGCTTCGACGGGATTTCGTGGCAGAGCATGGCGACCGGCACGACCGACTCGCTCTTTGGCGTCTGGTGCGCGAGCCAGGGCCTGGCATTCGCGGCCGGAACTCAGGGGCGGATTCTGAAGTGGGACGGGTCGTCCTGGAGCATGCTTTCCAGCGGGACCACGAAGACCCTCAGATGCATATGGGGCTTTTCCGGTTCGAACGTCTTTGCCGCCGGGGACGGAGGAACGCTGCTTCACTACGACGGGAGCGCTTGGTCGGCCATCACGACCGCCAACGCCAACAGCCTGCGCGGAATCTGCGGATCATCATCGGGCGATGTTTTCATCGCGGGGTCGGCCGGAGCCGTGCTCAAGTTTCCGTAAACTGCGCTTTTTACGCCTTTTTGCGGCATATTGCAGGAAACCGGAATAGCCGCAAAGAAGCGCAAGAGGCGCAAGTTGCTGTTCCCTGCCGGCACCGTCAATCGGGGACATGACTCATCAACTCCGTCGTGGACGGACGCTGCTTGCTTTCCCGGAATATATCTGTTATCATCCCGCGCGGATGCGCGTCCTCAAGACATCGAGTACGCGCGCAGGCATTTCCCCGAAGGAATTGCATGCCAGCAGCCGCGATTGCCGCGGTCATTTCTTTTCCACGCGTCCGGCGGGTTAAGATTTGTATGACGCCGGACCAGGAGAAATCGATGGATTACGCTCATTTCGGGCGCGCAGGCGCCACCCCCCCCTCTTTGCAGCCTCAAACCCTGCCCCCGCAAGGGGCATTCTGCGCCCTGATTCCCGAACTGCAGCGGGCGGTGGCTGCGGAAGGGTACGCAGCTCCGACTCCCGTCCAGGAACAATGCATCCGCCCCCTGCTCGAAGGGCGGGACCTGATGGGCACCGCCCAGACAGGTACGGGCAAGACCGCGGCCTTTGCCCTGCCGCTGTTGCAGCGGCTCACGAGGACGCCCCGGCCTCTACGCAAGGGAACCCCGCGGGTTCTCATTCTCGCCCCCACCCGCGAGCTCGCGGCGCAGATCGGCGAGAGCATCCGGGCGTACGGCAGGTTCCTGCGCATCCGCCACACAGTGGTCTTCGGCGGGGTAGGCCAGGGCCCGCAGGTCGAAGCACTCGGCCGCGGCGTTGACATCCTCGTCGCCACCCCCGGCCGGCTGCTCGACCTGATGCAGCAGGGCTTCATCCGCCTTGGCGAAGTGGAAGTCTTCATTCTGGACGAAGTGGATCGGATGCTGGACATGGGTTTCATTCCCGACATCGAGCGGGTGTTGTCCCACCTTCCGGCCAGGCGGCAGACTCTTTTCTTCTCTGCCACCATGTCCCCGAAGATGGAGGCGCTGGCCCGGACAATGGTCCGCAACCCGGTGCGGGTCGACATATCGCCCGGCAAGCCCGCGCTGGAAATCATCGACCAGAAGGTCCTGTTCGTGGGGAAATACGACAAGGACGCGCTGCTGGTCTCGCTTTTGCGCGACCCCGGGATTGACAAGGCCCTGATTTTCACGCAGATGAAACACGTCGCTAACCGCGTGGTCAAGAAGCTGGAAACGGCCGGCATCCGTTGCGCGGCCCTGCACGGCAACAAGAGCCAGGCGGCCCGAACCAATGCGCTGGACGGGTTCAAGCGAGGAACATACCGGGCGCTTGTCGCCACGGACGTGGCAGCGCGCGGGCTGGACGTGGACGGCATCACGCATGTGATTAACTATGATCTGCCCGTGGAGGCCGAGACCTACGTGCACCGCATCGGGCGCACGGCCAGGGCGGGCGCAGGAGGCAATGCGGTTTCTTTCTGCTGCGCCGAAGACCGCGCCTGTCTCCGGGAAATCGAGCGCTTTATCGGCAAGCCGGTGCCTGCGGAGACGAATCATGCCTATCACTGCTGCGAGGCTTCCCGGCCCGGCTTTCCTGCCCCGGGCCATTCCGGCGCCAATCGCGGACGTCCACAGGGCATTGTCTCCCGCCCGCGCGGCGGAAGACGATTTGGACGCGGCCGCTGATACGACTCGGACGTACTTCAACGTGCGTCCTGATTGACATCGACGGTTCTTCGTACTACAATGTGCTTGGGGGTCGTATATTGAATGTTGACTTGGCATGCATTGCAGCCTCCGTCGCAGCGATTGGTTGCGACTCCGCTGCGCCAGGCCCGGGATTCCGGCTTCCGCCGGAATGACTGGACATGCCATGTTCGACGCGATGGTCGCCACTCGCTGCAATCCCGTTCGTTGGAGGACCAGGGCGCATGCCGAGGCGTCAGGCGGGAAGCCTAGGTCAGCGAAGCAGGGCCCCCGAACCACCCGGGAGGCCTCGCGCCTGGACAGTGTACCTGCTGCGCTGCGCGGACGGGACGCTGTACTGCGGATGCACAACGGATCTGGCCCGCCGCCTGAAGGAGCACTCGGAAGGGCGGGGCGCGCGCTACACCCGGGGACGCGGCCCATTGAAGCTGTCCGCCTCGCGGAAACACCTGACCCGGGGCGAAGCCCTGAGTCTCGAAGCCGCGGTCAAGCGGATGCCGCGCGACAAGAAAGCCGCTTTCCTGGCGGCGGGCGGCGCCGGCCGCCGGAGAACTTCGTGAACCCTCCAGATTTGGTTCATTTATAGCAGAGCCTTGGCAAATCCCTTCTTCAGCGGTCACCTACAGACGGAAGGATCGATTCACTCCGAATCGCGAGAAACCGCACCAGCCGAAAGCGCCGCCAACCTCACTGAAAGTGAAGTTGAAGGATAAAGAAAATCGGAACTTCCGGGGCACTAAGAAAGAGGGACGTAGAGGACTAGGATTCACCACCGAAGACGCCGAAGACACCGAAATCATGCCATTCGGTGTCTTCGGTGGTTAAATAAATATATGCCCACCGAGGCACGATTCTTTATGCAACGTTAGGGTATACTATCAGTCTGCACCACCTGGTTCGAATTCAGGGTCGATACGGAAGGACATGATGCATGCCTGGATTCCAGCCTGTGCCGGAATGACGATTCCTGTCGCAATACGGTTCCCCGAGGAGAGCGGATTTACCGTTTCCTGCGAGATGGAGCAGGTGGGGAGCTCCGCGTCAGGGCCGGTCTCCGCTTTTCGCGGGGGTGGGGATCCGCAAGGTCTTTCAGCGTGATGCCATCCAGGTGGGCTTCCATGGCCCGGGACAGGTCCATCCAGAGTTCCCTTGCGACGCAGGCGCCGGCCCGGCCGCACTTGCGGCGGTCCCCGAGGCACGGCACGAGGTCCAGGGGGCCTTCCAGGGCGCGGACGATGTCACCGACCGACACTTCGCCCGGGGGACGGGCCGGGAGGAATCCCCCGGCAATTCCGCGCACGCTCCGGACGAGGCCTGCCCTGCGAAGGGAGGTCAGCAGGGAATGCAGGTATGTTCTGGAGAGCGTTTGGCTGGAGGCGATTGTCTCCATGGAAACCGGCCCCTTGTCCGCCCGCCAGGCAAGCTCGAGCATGGCCCTGAGCCCGTACCGGGTCCTTGTAGTGAGCTTCATAGCGATTCCCGAATATCGACCTTCGCGGTGGATTATAGCCCGGATGATGCACGAAGGATCGGGAATTATCCGGGAGAAAGACTTCCAGCCCGTCCGGTCCCGCATGATAGACTATGCGGATGGCGCCGGCGGGGATCGGACAGCCGCGCCGGGCGGGCCAATCCGCTCCAGGGGCGGCATGGCAGGGCGCCCTTCGAATCCGTGACGTTTTATGCTGACGGGCATGGAAGAAGACAACCGGGATTCACAGGAGAGCTCGAAGGATCCGCCCGTGCGCGAAGGAGACCGGGGGGAGGAAGGCGGAACCCTTCTCGAGTACAGGGGCGGGGCAGCCGGCGAGCCTCTGGAGCCCGACACGCTCAGGGCCTCTGCGCAGCCGGCTGGCGGAGCGAAGCCCGGATCCGCGCCGGGGAGCCGGGCCGGATCCGGCAAGGAAGCGGCCAGGATAGGGCCGTACGAGATCCTGGGCGAAATCGGCCGCGGAGGCATGGGAGTCGTCTACAAGGCCCTGCATCCCGGCCTCAAGCGCACCGTGGCGCTCAAGGTGCTGATTGCCGGCGAGGACGCCTCGGAGGACGCAATCTCGCGCTTCCACAGGGAGGCCGAATCGGTCGCGAAGCTCGGCCACCACCCGCACATCGTGCCGGTGTACGACATCGGCAGGGAAGGGAGGCTCAATTACTTCGCCATGCATTTCGTGCAGGGCAGGCCGCTCGACAAGGCGATACGCGAGGGAGGAATCACGCCCGACGCCGCGGCCGGCATCGCGAGGAAAATCGCCGACGCCCTCCAGCATGCCCACGAGCACGGCATCCTGCACCGCGACGTAAAGCCCGCGAACATACTGATGGCGGACGCGAGGGCTGACGCGGTCAAAAACCCCAAATTCCAAACTCCAACTCCCAATGAAATCCCAAATCCCAAGGAATCGCCGGATCAGAAAAGAGACCCGGACGTCCAACTCCAACAAACGAACAAGCCTGAATCTTCAGGGACATCCGCGAGACCCTCGACCTCGGACCTCGGATCTTCGACTGGCGTGGGATTCGAACCCATGCTGACCGACTTCGGCCTCGCAAAGGACGTGCACTCGGATTCCAGGATGACCGCAACCGGCATCGCGCTTGGAACTCCCCAGTACATGCCGCCCGAGCAGGCCGACGGGAGGGTGTCGGACATTTCGCCAAGGTCCGACGTGTATTCGCTCGGCGCTTCGCTGTACGAGATGCTCACCGGAGTCCCGCCCTTCCAGGGCGACACGATAGTCAACGTAATCCGCAAGGTCCTTCTCGAAGACCCGATTCCGCCGAGGAGTCACGAGCCTGCAATCGACCGGGACCTGGAGACCATCTGCCTCAAGTGCCTCGAGAAGGAACAGGAGCGCAGGTACGCCTCGGCCGCCGACCTGTCAGCCGATCTGGCCAGGTATCTGCGCAGGGAGGCGATCAGCGCGAGGCCGGCAAGCCTCAGGTACCGCCTGTCCAAGAAGGCGAGGAGACACAAATCCGCCCTGGTTCTCGCAGCGGTATTCGCTGTCTGCGTAGCGGGCCTGTCCTTTGCCGCGGCTCATTTCATATCCAGGTCCGAGAGCCGCGGGGACTACGAAGCCGGGCGGGCGGGGCAGGAGCGTGCAGAGAAGGAGAAGGCCAGGGACGAGGCGGCGCGCGAGGCGATGGAAAAGGACAAGGCCGTGCGTCTCAGGGGGAAATCCGCGCGGGCCGCGGGGGTCATTCTCGGGGCGGCCCTGCGCCTTTCCAAGGCAAACGAGGAGCTGAAGGCGGCTTATTACGGCATGAAGTCCAGGGAGGAAGCCGGGGCTGCCGCGTACGCGAGGCACAAGGACAGGATGGACGAATTCGCGTACTCGGTGCCCGGCGATTCCGCTTCGCGCTCGGCCATGCTCGCGGTGCGTGGCTGGCTTCTGCACCTCGCGCGGATGACTCCCGAGGCTGCCGCATGCTTCGCGGAATCGAGGAAGACCGACCCTGAAACGGACTGGGGGACGCTGTTCGAGGCGGTCTCGTGGCTTTCCGTCTATCTGCTGCTCCGGCCTCTGCCTCCGATTGTGCACGGCCTGGACGTCAAGTTCGGGGTTCCCGCGGCCGAGGAGCCTTCGGCCGCCGAAGCGAGAAGGAAGTTCGCATCGCTAGCTGCAGGGCTGACCGGAGGGGAGGGGGGACTCGGATCTTCGGGAAGCGGCGTCGCGGCGGTCGCGGGCGGGCTTTCCAGCCTGTCCCGCGGGGACCACGACGGGTCGGTCGCCTGCCTGACGAAGGGGCTTGCGATGCCGGAGCTTTCATGGATATACGCGGACCTCAAATTGGCGCTGGCCCAGGAGCTGTTCTTCATGAAAAGATACGGGGATGCGATCCGGGAAATGACGGCCGCGCTTGATGAGAACCCGGACCACGTGCGGGCATACCACTGGAGGGCGTTGTGCAGGGCGGGGACGGCGCTGGAGGCGTCGCAGCAGGGGGCCAATCCGAAGGAGGAGATCGGCAAGGCGATTGAGGACTTCACCGGTGTTCTTGAAAGGACTTCGCGGCTCAGATGCTGCATCCTTGACCGAGCCAACGCGTACCTGTTCCTCGGCGACGCCATGCAGGACCGGGGGGAGAATTCGCGGAACGCGTACGGCAAGGCCGCCTCTGACCTGGACCGCCTCGTCTCCTCGTATCCGGAGGACCCGGACGCCTGGGCCGCGCGCGGGAGCGCGAACCAGAGCCTCGGAAGCGCGGAGGCTTCGTCGGGCGGGAATCCGGACGCCTTCTACGAGAGGGCCGTGGCGGACTGCACGAAGGCGCTCGGGATTAGGCCCGGCCATCCCGTGGCGCTTGCGGCCCGCGGTCTCGCCCGCTCGGGGATGGGGGACGCCATTGCGCTTCGCGGCGGGGATTCCTGCAAGGTGTTCCGCGAGGCAATCGAGGACTTCACCGAGGCCATCGCGGGCGGCGTCTTTGCCGGCGAGGCATACGTGAACAGGTCGGCCGCTTTCCGCGGACTGGGCATGGCCGAGAAGGCGGCGGGCGAGGATCCCGCGGGCTCGTTTCGGAAGGCCGTCGAGGACGGCGACGAGGCTGTGAAGAGGATGCCCGGCAGCGCCGAGGGGTTCGTGAACCGCGGGAACGCGCGATTCGAGATGGCGGAAGCAGGGAGCGACAGGGGAGAGGACCCGGTCGCGGGGTATGCTTCGGCGGCTGAGGACTTCGCCGAGGCAGTGAAGAGGAACCCGGACCTGGCCGCCGCATGGGCGAACCGCGGAGCCGCGCACCAGAAGACAGGCGAAGCCCTTGCCGCGAGGGGCCAGGATCCGACAGGGGAGTACCGGAAGGCCGTGCAGTTCAGCAGCGAGGCGATAGGGAGGAATCCCGGCGATTCCGCGGCTTTCGTGAACAGGGGCAACGCGTACCAGGGCATGGGCGAGGCATCGGCGGCAAGGGGCGAAAGCCCGGACCGGGCATGCGAGGCGGCAATCAGGGACTACGGCGAGGCAATCCGCATCAATCCCGCGGATTCTAGAGCGTACATCGGCCGGGGGGACACTTGCATGTGCATGGGCGACTTCGCGGGGGGAGAAGGCGGAGACGCGATCATGCACTACGGGCGTGCAATCGGGTATTTCAGCGAGGCATTGAAGATTGATGCCGGTAACCCTGCGGCGCTTTCCAGGAGGGCGGGCGCGCTGATTCGCATGGGCGAGTCGGCCGTGGCGCGGGGAGAGGATGCGGTGCAGGTATTCCAGAGGGCGGTCGACGACTGCGCTGCAGCGCTTGCGCGGGATTCCGGGTGCATTTCAGCCTACAACAGCCGCGGAATCGCGCATTTCGACCTGGCGGAAGCCGCGGCCGCAAGGGGCGGGGATCCGAGGAAGGAGTATCTCATGGCGATAGCCGACTACGGCGAGGTCGTGAAGAGGAACCCCGCGTCCGCAGAGGCGTACATGAACCGCGGAAACGCCCGGACCTCGCTGGGCGACGCCATGTCCGCCGGCGGCGAGGACCCCGTGGCGGTCCTCGATGCCGCTCTCGCGGATTTCGGTCTTTCATTGGAAATCAACCCGTCGTCCGCCGTATGCATGCTGAACCGGGGCAACGCTTTCTTCAGCCGCGGCGAGGCCGGAGCGGCGCTGGGGGCGGCGGGATACGAGGAATGGCTCGGGAGGGCCGTGCTGGACTACGGCCGCGCGGCGGAGGCGGGGTGGGGGCGGAATGCGTTGCCGATGAAAGCTGCGGTACTGGAAGCGCTCGGAAGATACAAGGAGGCTGCCGAGGCATACGGCCAGGCGATCGAGATTATGGAGGGCGACAAATCCGGCTTCGAGGGTCTAAGGAAGGCCGCGGCTTCCAAGGCGGCAGGTGCTGGCTGGCTGGCCGGGATTCATGCGGGGCACGAGGCGATGAAAATGGGGGGGTGGAATATCGCGCAGGCGGCATACGAGAAGGCGTTCGGGGATGCGGCGGCCGCGGGCGTCGCGGTCGCGGAAGGCGCCCGGAGCATCGCAGGAGCGGCAGAGGCCCTTGCCGAGGCGCATTTCAACATGGCGTGCATCCTGGCGCAGAAATCCATGGGGAAAGCAGCGAGGCTCGCGAAGGCGAAGCCTGCCGGCGAGGCGGAAAAGGCGGGGCTCGAGGCGAGGGCAGTCGAGAGCCTGCGGAAGGCGCGCAAGCTGGGATTCGCGGATTTGAAAGCCGTAGAGGGGGAGAGGCTGCTCGATCCTGTACGCGGCACGGCGGCTTTCAAAGCCCTGATTGAGGAATGGAAACAGTAGTTATCAGAAGGGGGAGGGGATGAAAGCGGCATCGGAATCCTTGCCGGCTCTTGTGAATGCGCTGGTCGCACTGACTCCGGGGACTCCGGCTGCGGAGCAATCCCAGCACGCAATAGAGGGCCTTCTGATGAACGCCTTGAAAAGCGGTGGGCGCGAGGCCGGCGAGAGGCTTTTGGAGTCCCTCGTCGCGCATGGTTACGCGCTCGAGAGACTCGACGCCATGCCCTGGATGTGGCGGGTACCTATATCCTTG
>DYIT01000091.1:5664-8985 GCA_020723505.1 Candidatus Kuenenia stuttgartensis | reverse complement strand
CGATGGTTGCCGCGGTTTCCTACCGGGCAGGGAAACCATGGGGCAGCAAGGCACAGAAGAGAGCGGTGAAGCCCCAGGCTGAGTTCTACAGACGATACGATCTTCTGGCGCAAAGCGACGGCGCGCTGACGCAAGCGTAGGACTTTGCTTCACTTGCCATGATCTACATCGGGCGCAGAAAGTGACGAAACGCGGGGAGCCGCCTGACAGCCGGCTCCAACGGACGGGCCGCGAAGCAGCGCGTCGCTGAACCGGCCCGTTCTCTGGACGCGCTGCGCGCATCCAGAGAACGGGCCTGCGGCTTCCGCCGCTTGTCTCCGGCGGGCAGCGCGCTGGAGACAAGCGGCTGGACCGGACAGTCCGTCGGCGAGCAAACTCGCCTCGGTCCGCTGGTCAGCAAATAAACGGACCATGCTTGATTTTCGCAGGAGTCCGATATGCAAATCCGGATTCTGAAAAGAGACGCAGAGAAACAGACTCTCATCCGTCGTTTGTCGGACGAAGGGCGCACACTGATGTTCTTCTCTGAAGAAGAGCCGGGAGATGAAGTCCCACATGAAAGAGTATCCGAATCAATTACGGTGGTGCACCCTCCATACGAATACGAAACTCTGGCGAAATGGCTCTATTTGGGAAATTGGCAGGCTATATTTCCCGGCAATAAAGACTACCAGCCGTTTAACACCTTTAAATCCAGAGCCTCCGATCTCGAGAAACGAATGAAAGAGGCAAAACTGACATTAATCGTGGATTCATTTCATGACGATATCGAATGGAATGTTATCGAAGAAACCTGACAAACACATGCAGCCGGCGCGCTACGCGCGCTGCTGATGCTTCGCGTGCTCTCACAACCCGGGATTCATCGATAAAACTTCCACATCTGTCAGCACGAACTGATGCGGCTGCTCTATGAAACGGATTATTATTTCCTCTCCACCCTGACGAGCCGGAACGCTACGTTGCCCAGGGTTTCCCAGCCGAGGCCCTTGCCTTCGCGCTTGAGCACGATGTGTGTCGCGTCAGCCTCGGTCTCGTTCCAGGTCGGGTCCACCTGCACCCACTTTCCGTCCAGCACCACCTCGTTCCATGCGTGGCCGCCGAAAGCCGGGCTCCCGTCGCCCATGTAGGCCAGCCCTTCGACCACCCTGCACGGAATCCCGGCGCAACGGGCGAGAACCGAGAAGAGATACGAGTGCTCGGAACAGTCGCCGCGCCGCAGCTCGATGATTTCGAATATGGAGTGGGGCTCGAAGCGGTATTCCTTAGTGATGAACTTGAACACGAAATCCACCAGGCGCGCCGCCTTCTCCCTGTTCGCCCCGGCCCCTTCCACCGCCTTCTGGGCCAGGGATTTGACCTTCTCGTGGCTCAGGGGATACTTCAGGGATTCCTCGAGGCATTCGCGGATTTCGGATTCCGAGGCCGCCACCGCATCCCCTGCTCCTGCGCCGAGGTGCAGGAACGCTTCCTCCCCCTCAAACCTGACAATCTGGCCCGGCGCGCGGGGGATAGACCTTGCGCTCTCGGCAGGGACCTTAAGGACGAGGCTCGCGATTTCCCGCGGATGAACGCCCAGTGGCTTGTCGAGCTGCACCACGCCCCGGGTGAAAAGGTCGTGGCAAACCATGATTTTCTGCGCCGCCTCCTCGGGCTCGAGCCGTGATTCCACGTCGCCTGCGTACGACGAGGACAGCCATCTGCCAAGAGGATCGAATCGGACCGTGTGCTCCTGGCCTTCCTCGGGGGGACTGATGCGCACCAGGGAAACCGCCGTCTCGATCCCCTGCATCAGCACTGTCTCCCTGCCCAGAAGCTCGGCGGACTCTTGCCCCTGTTTCAGGGTCCTGAGCGAGAACATCCGGTAGGAAATCCTGTCCCCTTTCGCGGGATTCTTCCCGATCCACACGTCCGCGGCCAATGCGTCGGCGAGCGTGGAGTCGAGAAGGCCGAGGTCCATGGTCCTCCCGGCCCCGCCTTCCTCGATGAAAGCCGTTGCCTTGCCTCCGGAGACCTCGACCCTGAGCGACGTCAGTGTCCTGCCGCCGCTCGAATACGTGCGCATGGCCTTCACGAGCCTGTAGGGCGTGCCGCCCTCGAAGATCCATTCCTCGGTCTCCTTGGTTTCGGTCTCCTGCCCGAAGGCTATGAGCTTCATGCTGCTGTCGATGAGCATGACGAAGGATTTGCTTCCGCCTGAGTCGCGGGAGAGGAGCTGCCAGCGGACGAAGCCCATCTTCTTCTTGTTCAGGTACAGGCCGTACCAGAGGGTCTCCGACCTCGCCTTGAGATACTGCTCGGCAAGCTCGAACCTGGCAGGCTCCCCTGCGATGCACGGGGCGGCGGCCAGAATCATGGCGAGGATGGACGCAGGCCCTGAAAGACTCTTCGGCTTCATGGGGCAGCCTCGAAAAACGCCAATGTCCGAATCAGCCTGAAAATGGCGGGCATTTCGGGTGCAGTATGCTTTCATTGCTCCAGTCCGTGTGCGGCTCAGGCTGATTCGTTCAAATGCATTGCCTCTAATTCACGACCGCCAGTTCGAGTTCGATATCGAGTTTCAGCACCTTCGAGATTGGGCATCCGGCCTTGGCGGCCTGGGCAGCCTCTTCGACCTTCGCCTTAGCCGCTCCACTGGCTTTGACGGTCGTCTTCAGCGAGCTTCTGGAAAGGGTGAGGTTTTCGAACGTTATCGTGCATGCGGTCTCGATTGCCTCGGGCACAATCCCCTTTTCGCCCAGTTTGGCGCTCAGCGCCATGCTGAAACAGCTCGCGTGGGCTGCAGCGATGAGCTCTTCGGGATTCGTGCCCGGGGCGTCCTCGAAACGCGTACGGAACCCGAATTTCTGTTCCTTAATCGCACCGCTCGCCACGCTGAATTTCCCCTTGCCGTCCTTGAGTCCGCCGTTCCACACGGCGTTCGCGCTTCTTTTCATCTGATTTCCGTTTCAATAAAAAGCAATCACCATGCGACCATAATCTTGAAACCGCCTGGAAATGCTATCTTTTCACCGCGGGAAGCGGAAGTCTGAAGACCGTACTTGCGTAGTAGCGTAGTTGCGTGGTTGAGTCGTCTTTACAACTACGCAACACCCATCAACCCGCCATTCCAACATCAGCGGACCAGGATTCCTGCATCGGGCAAACCACCCTTCCCGAAACCTTGGACTTTGGACCAAAGACTTTGGATTTTGGACCCTTCGCATCCGATTCCGTTCTACTCCCCGGACTGTTGTCTGCACGAACGCCCGCGGGCAGGCCGCCCGCGTCTCCGTTGGGCGCTATACGTATCCTTGTTCAGAACGAACGACCGCGACCTCA
>DYIT01000091.1:0-5654 GCA_020723505.1 Candidatus Kuenenia stuttgartensis | reverse complement strand
GGTCGCGGCTCTGTCCAGCGCCATACGTATCCCAGTCCCGACACGAACGCCCGCGGCTTTTCAGATCCCGGGACGCATGGAAACGGTTGGCAACCGCACACGGGATGTGGGAAAATCAATCGACGAATCCGGGGCGGAAAAAGGACGGGAGAAGCGATGACTCGCCTTGCGACTTGCTGCGTTGCTGCGGCCGGAATGCGCCGCCGAACGTAAAGCCTCGAAACAAGCGAACGATTCGGCATGGAGGCCCGATGACGAATCCAACCATGCATGAGCTCATCCCCATCCTGCAGACAGCAGTGGGGCCCACGATTCTCATCTCCGGTGTGGGGCTGCTGCTCCTTACAATGACGAACCGCCTGGGCCGGATCATCGACCGGGCAAGGCAGATTGACGCCCTGGTCGAGGGGCCGGAGGGGCCGGCGAAGCAGCACCGTGGCGAACAGCTTTCTATCCTGTGGGAGAGGGCGCGCATCATAAGGACCGCCATCGCCTTCTCCGCCGGCTGCGCGCTTTTCGCAGCGGTACTGATTGCGGCCATCTTCCTCGCGGCGCTGCTCGGTATCGAGGCGGCATGGCTCCTGGGAGGGCTGTTCATAGGATCGATGGTCTGCCTGATTGCCTCGCTGGTCCTGTTCCTCCATGACGTGAACCGTTCCCTTGCGGCGCTGAGGCTCGAGCTGTTCGGCAAGGGCGGGAACTGAGGGGAGGGGAGAGAAATCACCGCTGTTTTTCACACCTTGGCTGTTTTGCGCCTTCGCGTCATAAAAGGAATAGAATCCGCTTTTCGGGTTGGATATGGGTTATAATAGCTATAGTAATCCACATTACAGCGAGGAGACCATGAGGACAATCCAGATGACTCTCGACGAGGACCTGGTGAAAGCGGTCGACGAGGCTGTGAAGAAGCTTCGCACTACCCGCTCGGAGTTCACCCGGAGGGCGCTGCGGGAAGCCATCAAGGTTATGGCTGCCAGGGAGCTCGAGCGCAGGCACAGGTGCGGATATGAAGCGAAGCCCGCGGGGCGCGGAGAGTTCAGCGGATGGGAGAAGGAGCAGATCTGGGGTGAGGAATGAGGCGCGGCGAGATTCGGTGGTACACGTTCAAGCGGCCGGACAAGCGGCGCCCGGTGCTCATCCTCACTCGCGATTCCATCCTCGAGTATCTCGCCGAGGTGACCGTAGCGCCGGTGACTTCGACAATCAGGGACATACCTAGCGAAATCCTCCTTTCGAGGAGCGACGGGATGCCGCACGATTGCGCGGTGAATTTCGATCACCTGCAGACCGTGTCACGGGCCGGAATAGGCCCGGTAATAGCAGTTCTCTCCACCTCGAGAATGGACGAGGCAGGCAGGGCAATCCGGTTCGCGCTCGGCATGTAGAGCGGGATAACCCGCGCGGACCTGCCTGCAATACGGACCAGCCTAGATTCAGGAGGCGATACAGTGGCGCAGAGAATGGCGAAGGAAATCATCTGGTTCCTGTTTTGCGCTTATTTGCGGCCATATTCGAATATCGGCCGTACCGCCTCGAGAAGCCCGTATCAGGTCCTTTTCCAGGCTTTTCCGTAACCGATTCGTAAGATCGTTTCGCAAGAGTAACGGTATCCCGTACCGCCCCAGTCCTGAAACGCCGCTTCTGGACCGGCAGCGGCGCGGGAATACCAGCTCCAATCTCCAAACTCGAATGAGTTCCAAATCCCGGACTCCAGTCAGGTACTCAGGAAATAAAACATTCGTTGAGGCCGGCGCGGCAAGACGCAAACGCGATTGGATGTCATAAGTCTTGATACCAGTGAGGGTTGGAATCCGGAAATCGGCGGGGAATAGCCGACTCGCTCAGGCATCCAATCACAGCGGGTTTGGCGAATCATTCGCGAAGGATTGGTAATTCCCCGGGAACAGGGAGTTTGATTGCTTCGGAAGCCATCTGCACAGGGGTTCAAGAAAAAGCCGGGAAAACAGGCTGCGAAGGCACGGGGGTTGCATCCTGGTCCCATCGTGGCTTCTACTGCTTCTTTGGGAGTATCACCATGCGTGGAAGAATCATCCTCCTGTCATTCATGCCCCTCCTGGCCCTGGTTTCCGGATGCCCTGCTGGGGAGACTGCCGACTCCACGGCCCCTGCGGCTGTCAGCGACCTCGTTGTCGTGACGCATTCAATGTCGTCCGGCTCCGTGATCCTGATATGGACCGCTGTCGCGGACGACGGCCTTGAGGGAGATGCCGCTTTTTCATACGAAGTCAGGCGCCATTCCCTGCCGATTGACAATCAGAACTGGGACTCGGCCCAGCTCTGTCTGCAGGTATGGATTCCGGCGAATCCCGGAACCAGGGAAGTACATGAAACCGGCGGTTTGACTCCCGGAACGACGTACTATTTCGCGCTGAAGGTCATGGACGAGGCCGGGAACGCCTCGGGGATTTCAAACTCGAGCGGCGCCCAGGCATGCATCCTCCAGGACACTTTCCCTCCGAACGGGATTACGGATCTTGCGGCGCAGACGGGTTCCTCTGCGGGAACCGTGCAGCTTTCCTGGACGGCATCCGGCGACGACAGCGGCCAGGGAACTGCCGCAGGCTACGAAGTAAAGTACTCCGAATCGCCGATTACAGACGCCAATTTCAGCTTCGCCGTGGAATTCCCGCAATCATGGACCCCGTTACCGGCAGGACAGCATGAGATGCGCGTGCTCGGAGGGCTGACTTACGGGAAGAACTACCATTTCGCGATTAGGGTCCGCGACGAGGTCCCGAACGTTTCCTTCACGTCCAACTGCGCCTCGGCCGCGGCCGGGGGCGCCTGGACGGTCTCGTACACCCACCCGCAAGCGGCGTTGTTCCACGGCATCTGGGGTTCCTCGGGCAGCGACGTGTTTGCCGTAGGAACAGGCGGCCTGATAATGCACTTCGACGGGACCACATGGACGCAGATGGCGTCTCCTGTAGCGCAGGACCTGTATTGCGTCTGGGGGAGCGGTCCGAGCGACGTTCATGCAGGAGGAGCCGCGGGAACCATGCTGCATTACGACGGCATGGCTTGGACGACCGTCCCATCCGGGACCGCGGGCGTCATATCGTCGATTTCAGGATCGGGAGCGTCCAATGCCTATGCCGTGGGATGGGACGGCGTGAATCTCCACTGGGACGGGCAGTCGTGGTCGAGCTTCGGATCCGTGTATTACCTGGAATCGGCCTGGTGCGCGCCCGACGGATCGGTAGTCGCGGTCGGCGGCATATGCAGCGTCACGATACACATCAACAAGGTGATGCGCGGGACCGCATCAGCCTGGTTCGAGGACATCAACGTGCCGTCATGCGACCTTTCAGGCGTCTGGGGATCGTCCCTGACCGACGTCTACGCGGTCGGATCCGCATGCCGCCTGTCGCCTTCCAAGCCGAACATGGTCCGTTTCGACGGCGTGCAATGGACTCCGATAAGGAGGTCTTCCGCAACCCTTCACGACGTATGGGGTTTTTCGGCGAAGAGCGTCTACGCCGTTGGCGCAGCCGGAACTGTCTGCCACTTCGACGGAACGTCCTGGACCCAGACAGCAAGCGGCATCGCCCATGACCTCTATTGCGTGTGGGGTTCGGCCTCGAGCGGGGTTTTCGCAGGGGGAACCGGAGGGATAATATCCCAGCTGAAGTAAGGCCCGGCGCCAGAGGGGATGGCGATATCCGTTCTATTTGACTCCGGTCTCCTGCAGCAGCTTCACGATTCATCATGGTTCCTGTCGCGCGCGCGATCGAGATCGGTCTTGCCCGCGTCCGTCTTGAGCGACTGGTCCGTGCTTGACCGCCGGCGACCGCGAAGTACAGCGGAGCGAGGCCGTGCATGTCCGCGGCGTGAACTTCAGCGCCGGACTCTACGAGCGCCGCGGCCGCGCCCAGCATCCCCGCACCGGACGCCTCATGCAGTGCGTTTCTTCTCCCGAGTCCGCCGACGTGCCAGGCATCGACCTTCGCTCCCATGGTCAGGAGCGACTCTAGGCGGTTACCGGAAAAAACCCGGCCGCCCTTTTCCCAAGCGCGATATAATCGGGGCGGGCCGGATTCATTCCTGTCCGGTTCCGTCCAGTCCGGATTATGGAGAAGGCAATGACCAGGACAGCTTCCGATCTTGCCGCCAGGCTCGATGCCGTGCGTTCCTCCGGCGGTGGCGCCGCCGAGACCATCGCGCGGTTCAAAGACTTCCTCGCATCGGCTACCGACGAGGCCTTGTACCGGATGAGCCCACTGCTCTACGCGGCGGAGTACGGGCTCTCCGACCGCGAGGCCATAGACCTCTTCCTGCACGCGACTCACGCAGGAATACTGGAGTTCAGCTGGGGGGTGCTGTGCCCCGCCTGCGTTTCCTTCCTCGGCACGCCGGGCGGGCTCCGCGCAATATCGCAGGGCCGTCAGTGCGGCTTCTGCCAGGTGCCGGTCGAGGGGCGCCTGGACGACAACATCGAGGTCGCCTTCACGGTCTCCCCGGCCGTGCGCCGCATCCGCTTCCACGATCCAGAGACCCTCGACATGAAGGCGGACGGCCTGCGTATCTTCTTCTCCCCGAGCCTCGCTATCGAGACGCCCATGCGCAATCTCCTGCTCAAGAACGTGCTGTGGGCAGGCCGGGTCACATGCGGGGATCGGATGGACATCCGGACCGAACTCAAGCCCGGACGCTATGTGCTCATGGCTCCAGCCAGCCACTCCGTACTACACTTGGACGCCGGTGCCGGAGGGCCGGAGAGGATCGAGGTGGACCTGATGGACGGCCAGGCCATCCCGGCGCGTACTCGCATCGCTTCCGGGCCGGTGACGCTGGGCCTTCACTGCAGGATGCCCCGGGGGGCGGGTGTGCTGCTCTTCCCCGACCCGGCGCCGCCGCCCGAGGAGCGTCCCCCCGGAATGCCGGCCCCCTCGCACAAGCTAAAGCCCTTCCTGACCGGGAAGCGCCTGCTCACGGCCCAGGCATTCCGGGACCTGTTCAGCGCCCAGAGCATCCCGTCCGAGGGCGGACTCGAACTGAAGAGCCTGACCGTGCTGTTCACCGATCTCAAGAGCTCCACGGAGATGTACGAGAGAATCGGCGACCTGCGAGCCTTCGGGCTGGTCAGCCGCCATTTCTCTTCCCTTCGCGCCGCGGTGGCAGCCGAAGGAGGCGCCGTGGTCAAGACAATCGGGGACGCCATAATGGCTTCCTTCCCGGACCCGCAGTCGGCCATGCGCGCGGCGGCCTCGATGGACCGTGAGGTGGCCATGCTCGAGGGAGGGCTTGCTCTGAAAATCGGCTTGCACGCGGGTCCTTGCATAGCAGTGGAGTTGAACGACCGGCTCGACTACTTCGGCCGCACGGTGAACATGGCCGCCCGTGTGCAGGGGCTCGCGGGAGAACGGGAGATTGTCTGCACCGAGGCGGTCTGGGAGGCGGCTGGCGTCGAGGAAGCAGGCCGTGAGGCGGGTCTGACGCACAGGCGGGACCAGGCCGTGCTCAAGGGCATCCGCGGTGCAATTCCGGTCATACGCCTGCATGCGTGAATCGCGGGCGGCTGATGCCGGGGATGAATCAATGACCGAGAAGCATGAACAGCCCGGTGGGCGGATTGGTTGCCGACGAGGTCCGTTAACCCGGATAATTCACGAAGGAACGTGAATTATCCGGGG
>DYIT01000090.1 GCA_020723505.1 Candidatus Kuenenia stuttgartensis | reverse complement strand
GGTTCGCGGAATCCAATGGCCTCCTCAAATAGTCGGGGGCGACGAAGTCCGGAGGCGGCTCGAACGTGAGGCCGCTTCGCCGCGGAGAGCCCACTCATACGTCTTTTCCGGTCCGCGGGGAATCGGGAAGAAGGACGCGGCGATTCATTTCGCCAGGATTCTGCAATGCTCCGGGAAGGCGAAACCTTGCGGCAGGTGTGCCTCCTGCCGCGCTCATTCTTCTCCGTCCCACCCTGATTTCATCCTGCTTGCCCCTCCCGAAGGAAAAAGAAACCTCACAATCGAGTCCGTGAGGGACCTCATACGGGCGTTCGGCCTCACGCCCGTCCTGTCCCGGGGCAGGGCCGCGGTGATCAACGAGGCGCACATGATGACCGACGAGGCCGCAAACGCGCTGCTCAAGACAATAGAGGAGCCTCCTGCGGAATCCGCGGTGATTCTGGTCACGGACAGAATCGGTGACATCCTTCCTACGGTCGTCTCGAGGTGCAGATCGATCCGGTTCAGCCCCGCGAAAATCTCCGAATGCGCCGCCTTCCTCGAGACGAGAGGCCATGGAGCGGACTCGGGGCTGCTGGCGCGCCTTGCGGCGGGAAGTCCGGGAAGAGCCGAGGAAATCGCCGCCTCCCCGGTATTCGCCGGAAGGGAGAAGCTCGCGCGGATTCTGGCCGGCCTCAAGCCCGGAAACTTCCAGGAGGGTTCCGACGCCGTTTCCGAAATCTGCGCGGCAGATGACGCGAAATCGGGCCTGGAGGCGAAGAGGAAAGCAATCGCCGAAGCGCTGGATTTCATGGCGTTCCTCGCATGGGAGTCCTTCCGAACCGGGATTGATGGCGCATTGGCCATGGGGGGCCTCGGGGAGATTGCCCGGGAAGCGGCATCTTCGAGAAGCCCATCGGCCTGGCGCCGTGCATCGGAGAGGCTGATGGAGGCGAAAAAGCACATCCTGGCCAACGTAATCCCAGGACTTGCGGTCTCCGCCGCGTTGGCTGAAATTGCGTTCCTTGATTCGGGACGGCGCGCCGAATAGAATTCCCATACTGCGGGACCGGATACGGGGCCTACCCGGATTCGCGACACGCGCCTTTTGCTGGAAGGTTTGTGGACGAGCCGCAGGCCAAGCTTCTGGAAATCACGAGGAAGGACCCGAGGTACGGAATCGAAGCGTACTACTTCGTATTCAGGGCCCTGTCCTTCACCGTCCAGAACCTCAAGAAGGAGGAAGGCGGAAGCCACGTGACCGGCCAGGAGCTGCTCGACGGCATAAGGGATCTCGGAAGGAGGGACTTCGGCTTCCTTGCGAAACTCGTCTTCAACATGTGGGGAGTCGGCTGCACGCGCGATTTCGGCAACATCGTGTTCAACCTCGTGAACGAGGGGCTCATGGGCTCGACCCGCGAGGACAGCATCGAGGACTTCGAAGACGGTTTCGATTTCGAGGAGGCTTTCGAGAAGGACCTCGGTCTCGAATTCGAGGGCCGTTGACGCGGTATGCAACCTTTCCGGCTTCTGAGAAGTGCGGAATGATATTGGCGCGTTTTCGACGGGGAGACCGCTTAATTCCGTTTCGCGCTTGTTGGCAATGATACCTGGTTGGTTCCCGTTGTATCGGCGGCGCCCGGCAGATGCTTGAATTTCTGAAGAAGAAGCGGAACATCAGGATAGCAATCCTGGTCGCGACCGCGGCAGGACTGCTTGCCCTGAGCTACAAACTCAGCGCCATAACGAATCCGCTCCTCATAGCCCTCCTAATCGCGTATATCCTGAATCCTCTGGTCAGCAGGATTGAGAAAATTCGAATCCGCGTGCTGGGCCGGAACATCGGACCCGGCAGGACGGGCGCCGTGATATCCATCTACATAGGAGCCCTCGGTCTCATCGTCGTCTTCTTCGCAATCGTCATTCCCGTCGTTTTCGGCGAAATCAAATACCTGATGTTCGCCCTCCCGGGAGAGAGCGTCGTCCACGAGGCGAAAGCCGGTTTGGCGTCAGAATCGGAGGCGGCGTCCAAGATGGGATGGAAAAGGGTCACGGAACCCTTTTCCGACGTAAACGGCAACGGATACCGGGAACAGGACGAGCGGTTCAAGGATTTGAACGGGAACGGGAAGTTCGACGCGGGCGAGCCTTTCGCGGATGCGAACGTAAACGGCAGATGGGACGACGCCGAACCGTACACGGACAGGAACCTGAACAGGAAGTATGATCCTCCGGAGCCATTCAAGGACGCCGACGGCGACGGGAAATGGACGCCGGGCGAGGCCTTCCACGACCTTAACAGCGACGGAATCTTCAATCCTCCCGAGCCGTTCGAGGACGGCAACGGCAACGGGATTCGCGACGAGGGCGAATCCTTCCAGGACATGAACGGCAACGGCAGATGGGACGTCAATGAGGGCCTGGTTTTCACCGACTCAGACAGGGACGGGAAATACGACCCGCCCGAGCAATTCGACGATTCCGACGGAGACGGCGAATTCGATCCGGGCGAGCTCTTCCAGGACCTGAACGGCAACGGCAGATGGGACGCGGCGGAACGGTTCGACGACTGGAACCAGAACTGGAGGCGCGATCAGGAAATCTGGTGTCCCCCGCATCTTACTATCGGGTCGGAGCCGTTCGAGGATCTCGACGGAAACGGAGCTAGGGGCGAAGGGGAGTCCTACACCGACCAGAACGGAAACGGACGCTACGACGCGTATTTCTTCTTCACCGACGAGAACGGCGACGGGTTGTTCGACCTCGGTTACGCCTATGGGGCGGTCCTCAAGCTCCGCGAGCTCCTGGAGACATGGAACCGCAGGTTCCCCGACCAGAAGATTGAAATCACGTTCGAGTCCGTCAGGGACGAGATGGTGAAGCAGCTCAAGGGAAGCGGAGAGCAGTTCCAGTCGTTCTCCTCGTGGCTGCTCTACTCGGTGAAGTCCGGCCTGATGGGGATCCTCGACATCGTATCCATATTCGTCCTCATACCCTTCTACACGTTCTTCTTCCTCAAGTCGCTGGACGGGATTCGCGATTCGATTCACCGCAACCTCCCCGGAATGTACCGGGACCGGATATGGGCCATTCTCGGGGACATCCACCTGTCCGTCTCCAGCTTCTTCAGGGGGAGGCTCGCCATCTGCTTCTCGGTCGCAGCCGCCACATGGCTCGTGCTGGTCCTGTTCGACGTGAGGTTCTCCCTTATATTCGGCGTGCTGATGGGCGTTTCCGTAATCGTCCCCTTCCTTTCCGTCTTCATCGTGACCCTCCCCGTAGGTTTGATGCTCGCGATTGATGGCGCCTCTGCAATCAGGATCGCAGGCGCCGTCCTGTCCCTTACGGCGATTCAGAACGTGGAGAACTTCTACCTGACCCCGAAAGTGCTCGGAAAGGAGACCCAGCTTCATCCGGTGACCATATTCGTCTCCTTCCTGGTCGGCGGATCGCTGTTCGGGCTCTTCGGCATCCTCCTCGCCGTTCCGCTCGCCTCCATCGCCAAGATACTGGGGAGGGAATTCATACTTCCGCAGATAAGGGCCCTCGCCAAGGAGCAGCCTGCGCCGTCCCAGGGCGGAGAAACCGGGCTTTTCGAAAGGCCCGGCAGGGAATAGCCTCCTGCGGACCGCCCGCCTGCGTTGACTTGCCCCATGCCTTCGGGTAGCATTCTCGTTTTGTTTTGGGGGTTTGCATGATTTCCCCGAAGCTGTTCCCGGCGGCGCTCATCGCCACCTTCGCGTGCTTGGCCGCGTCAGGATGCGCGCTGCTCAAAACCGACCTGGACGCCGATTTCCTCCGCGTTCTGAGGGAATACAAAAAGAACCGACCCATTCCCGGGAAATCCGAGCTTGCTCCCGAGCAGAAATCCCTCCGGAACCGCCTGGAAATAGTCAAAATCGGCAAACCGGCCGTGTTCGAGGAAATCGTCACGCAAACCAGGCTCCTCGAGAGCAGCTCGATGCGCGTCAGGCGGGACGCTCTCCTCAAGCTGGGTGAATTCTCCGACGATGCCGCCCAGTACTTCGAGTTCGCCTTCTCGTTCTTCTCCGTCTCAGAGCCATCCGGATTCGACACTTTTCTTCTGGATCCATACGACCCGGCGATATTCCACCTTGAGCGGAGCGCCTTCGTCGGCGCCGGGGACGCAAAGGCTTCAGAAAAAGCACTCGCACTCATTGCTCCTCTGAAAATTCGGGCGCTGTTCCTCCTGGCTGAACGGGAAATGGCATCCGGCTGGAGGGAGGTCGTGGTGCGGGCGGCATCCTACGGGCGGACGGGAGTGCCCACGCTGGAGACGCTTGCCCTTTCCCCGGGAAGGCCGGGCTTCACGCGCATGAAGGCCGTCGAGGCCCTGGGACTTGCGCCGCTCCCGGAATCGCAGGCGTCGCTCTTCAAAATCGCCCGCAGCGCCTCCGCAGAGGTGCCCGAAGCCCTGAAAAAGGCCTGCCTTCGCGCCGCTTCCTCGCAGGCCGGGCCTCTCCTGGGTCGAAGGCTCAGGGAATTCGTGAACGTGTCCCAGGGGGAACTCAGGATCGAAGCCGCCTACCTTCTCGCGGCCAGGTCGGCCGACAGGGCCGATTTCACAGAGATTGCCGCCAGCTCCTCCCCGGAAATCGCGGCTGCCGCGGTCCTCGGCCTCGCCAGGCTCGGCGCGGAGGTGGGGGACCTGGCGGCTTCGCTCCCTGTCGACGAATCCTCCGCGGACAGGATTCTGTCGTTCCTGGACGGGCACGAGCGGATAATTCCCCTTTTCGCCGCCTATGTGACGGGCCTGTGCAGAAATGAAAAACCTTCGCCGCTGGCCATCTCCCTTCTGCCCCGCACGGGGTCTCCCGAGGCTGCCGCGATTCTGACAAGCCTGATCGATGGGAGGAGCGGGGCGATCAGGACCGCCGCCCTTGAAGCCGCGGCCTCCATGCCGCCCGCGTCGTGGAACGCCGGGCTCGGCGTCTCCGTGAGGAAGGCAATCGTATCCTCCGAGGCGGGGGATGCGATTCTTGCCGCTGAAGCGGCATCGTCCGTCAGGGACGAAACCGCGGTTCAGGCAATCCTCGGGCGCCTGTCGTCCTCCCCGGAGTTCGGAGAGGCGGCAGTGAGGGCGCTGGTCTCGATTTCGGGGCCGGAAGCCCTCGAGTCCGTGCCTGTGGAAGTTTTCGTCAAGGACATCCCGGCCCGGGCTGCGATGATAGAAACGCTGGTCAAATCAGGCGAAAAGGGGGCGTCGAGGTTCGCAATTGAGCTGCTCCGGCTATCCTCTCCCGATTATGTGCGCAGGGGACTGGCCATAGCTGAGGCAATCATGGGCGCCGGCGATCTGAGATACGTTTTCGACGCCCTGAGCCTCAGGTCTCCCGACATCGTCACGTCCGCCCTCTGCGCCCTTGGGGCCGTGGACAGGGAAAAGGCATGGCCCGTGATTGCGGACTACCTGGAGGCCAATTCGCCGGATTCCATCCTCGCCGCCCTGGTCGCGTACAGGAGCTCGGGAATGCCGGGCGAGGTGCAGCGCGAGATTCTCGCCATGTCGGAGAGCCAGCATCCCGCCATAAAGGCGGAGGCGGTCTTTCTGCTGGCCGAACGCGGCATCGGCCGCGAGGCCGCCGCAAGGCTCGAATGCGTCCTGCTGGAAGGCGACCCTGCCCTAAAGGTTGCGGCACTGGAGGGGCTTGCCAGAATCGGCGGGAAGGAGACTGCTCCGTACATCGCGTTGGCGATGGACGACGCTTCTCCTGCCGTCAGGGCGCGAGCCGCGGCGGCGGCCGCGAGCCTCGGGCTCAAGGCGCTCGGTGCGATGATTGGAGAACTGATTCGGGATTCGGACCCGTGCGTGATGCTGGAGAGCGCCGCCGCGCTCGGAATCCTCGGCAACTCCGGTCCGGCGGAATCGGCCGCGGCCGCAATCGCTTCCGGCAGGGCAGGGCTGCCTTCGTGGCTTCCGGCATGGGAGGCTCTTGCCGTGCTCGGGAAGTCAGATGCTGCCGCGAAGTCCGCCGGATCCTCGCTGCATGGATTGAGACGCCTGCATGCCCTTGCGTTCATCCGTCTGAAGGCGGGCGACACGGAAGGCGCATGGAAGCTAGTGGGGGAATACGCCGCAGCCGCTCCGTCGCTGCTTGACGTATCAATGAGCCCGGTGGTCAGGAAGCTCGCCAGGACGCCAGATGGCCGGGAAAGGCTCAAGTCGCTGCTCGCGCCGGGGGAGAAGGGGAACGTCTTCCTTCACCTGCTCTCGGGACCCGTCACGATAACCCTTGCAAGCGGATCGCACATAAAGGGAGCGATGACCGCCTTCGAACGAGAGGAGGTGGTGCTCGGAGTGGCATCAGGGGAGGTCAGGATACACAGGGGCCAAATCCGCAGCATAGTCAGGACCGCACGATGAGCCTCATGAGATACTTGAAGAGCGAGCTCATAAGGTTAGAGCTGGAGACCAAGCAGGACCCCGTTCTTTCCGAGGATCCCGTACAGGGAAAGAGGTACCTGAGGGAACTGAAGGAGAAGGTCCTCGACGAGATTGCCGGGCTTTTCGAATCATCGGGAAACATTTCCAACAGGTCGAAGCTGCTCACTGATCTCATAAACAGGGAACGCAAAGCCTCGACGGCCCTGGGAAGCGGCGTCGCGGTGCCCCATGTCAGAACCATGCAGGCCAGGCAGATGACGATTGCATTCCTCAGGAGCCCGGAAGGCATTTACTTCGACGCTCCGGACGGCAGGCAGGTCCACGTCTTCTTCTCCATGGTCGCGCCCCCGTACGAGGACCAGGAGTACCTGAAGCTCTACAAGGCGGTCGCGACGATGTTCTCTTCCCCTTCGGTCGCCGAGCAGCTGATTTCCGCATCCTCCGAAGGCGAATTGCGGAAGGCCCTGAGGCAATACTTCTAGCTTCCCGCGGTGCGCTGAACTCAAAGCATGTCCGCGGGATCCACGTCAACGGCGATCCTCACCTTGCCCTCCTTGAATACGGCCTGCCGAATCCTGGACAGGACGGAATGGAGAGCCTTGACCGTATCGGAAAGAATCATGACGTGGGATCTCCTCTTCCCGTTGATGATGCCGATTGGAGCGGGCGCCGGGCCCAGCACCCTCACACCTGCAGGCAGGCCGTCCCTGAGCAAAGAGGAGATTTGCGCCGCCTTCGCCGCGAGAAGGGATCCGTCGGCGGAAGCGAAAAGAATGCGGGCCGTGTGGCCGAATGGGGGATATCCCATGGCGCGCCTGGCCTCCATTTCCTTCTCGGCGAAAGCTGCATAATCGTGGGTTTTCGCCGCCTGTATGCTGTAATGGCCGGGCCTGAAGGTCTGCACGATGACCCGTCCTCCGAGGCTGCCGCGGCCCGCCCTGCCGGCGACCTGGGTGATTAGCTGGAACGTGCGCTCAGCGGACCGGAAATCCGGGATGTTGAGCGACCCGTCGGCAAGAACCACGCCGACCAGCGTCATGAACGGGAAGTCGAAGCCCTTTGCGACCATCTGGGTCCCTATCAGCACATCCTTCTCTCTGTCGACGAAAGATTTGTATATTTCGAGATATTCGAGGGCCGAGGTTATGGAATCCGAATCCATCCTGCACACCCGGGCTTCCGGGAAGAGGTCCTTGACGGCCTTTTCCACCTGCTCCACGCCGATTCCGGTCTTCCGCAGGGTTCCGGTGATGCATTCGGGGCAAACCGGCGCCGGGGCTACTCCGTAGCGGCAGTAATGGCAGACGAGCCTGCCGATACTCCTGTGGAAGGTGAGCGATATCTCGCAGCGCGGGCATTTGTAGGTGAATCCGCACGAAGCGCACTGCACAAGGGTCGAGTAGCCCCGCCTGTTCAGGAAGAAGATGGCTTGCTCGCCTCTCGACAACGTACCGTCCGCGAGAATCCTGAGGCGTTCAGAAATGATGCCGCCCGTCCCCCGCCTCTTCTCGGTCGACAAGTCCACGATCTCAACCGGCGGGAGGGAGCGTCCGTCCACCCTGGTCGGGAGATGGTGAAGGACGTATTTCCCGCCGATGGCGTTGTGGTAGGTCTCCAGCGACGGGGTCGCCGAGCCCAGGATTACCGGGACCCCCTCCAGGCTTCCCCTGAGTACGGCCACGTCCCGGGCATTGTACCTGGGCTCGTTCTGCTGCTTGAAGCTCGTCTCGTGCTCCTCGTCCACGACGATGAGCCGCAGTCTTTCGAACGGCGCGAAGACCGCTGATCTCGCGCCGACAAGGATGTCAACCTCGCCTTTCCTGACGGCTCTGTAGCTCTCGCGCCTCTGCGCGGAGGACAGGGCCGAATGCCACACCGAAACCCTCTTGAATCTCGAAAGGTACCTTCCAACCATCTGGGGGGTCAGGGCGATTTCGGGCACCAGAGTGATTACCTGTCCGCCTGCGGCGATTGCCGTGTCAATCGCCCTCAGGTATACCTCTGTCTTCCCCGATCCCGTGACCCCGAGCAGGAGATGTACTTTCTTTTCGCGGGATTCAATCGACTGCCTGATTGCCTGCAGGGCCGACTCCTGATCGGCGGTCAGGGCAAGGCCTGAGGTGGGGGGGGAGGCGGTCCATGGAAGCGAATCGAGCGCTTCGTCGACGATTCGAACGATCTTCTTCCTGGCGAGCGTCCTCGCCGGCGCAGTCGACGTCGATGCGGCTGCCGCCAGTCCCGCGAGGTCGAATGCCCCGCCCTCCGTCGACAGGAGAATCTCCAGCGCGCGCGCCTGCGCTTCATGCCGTCCGCGCAGGGAGTTCATCGCCTTTTCGGCGTCCTCCCTCGAAACGGCGAGCACTACACGTTTCCTTCCCCTCTCCCTCGAGCTCCTGGCCTCCTTTGGAATCATGGCGTTGATGGTCATGCCGATGGGGGAGGCGTAGTACCAGGAAATCCATTCAGCCATTTTGAGGAGCGTGGGCGGAATTGGCGGCAGGTCGCCCCGCACGGCGGTCATCGCCCTGATTCCCTCGACCTTCGGAATGTCCGAATGCCCCACGCAGTACCCCATGGCCCTGCGCTTGCCGAATGGGACTTCGACCGCCGAGCCGAGGGGAGGCGGGAACTCCGCCCCCGGGGGCAGCGAGTACTGGAACGTCGTGTCGACCCTTACCGGCAGTGCCACGTCAACGAATCGCGCCGCCATGCCCTCGTCCGCAAAAAACCCTGAGTCTCGAAGCCACACATGCATTCTCTTGATATTTGATAATATTTAATTGTTATCAATATTTAATAATCATTCATTATTGATATATTTACATTTATTAATTAATTCATACATATCATTTAATAACACATTTCAATTTCACTTCCGCGGCACAGGGTCCTTGCCGGCCCCGCGCCGTTCGTGTATTCTCCACATTCCGCGGCTTTTTTGAAGCCGCCATCCGTTGCAGAAGTTTCGGACGGTGCCGATGGAACCGAAAGCGATTGCCGGCGGAGCGGCCAGGGCGGCATCCGTACTCGCGGCCCTCGTTGCGGCGGCAGTCATCCTCGACGCCGCCGCAGTCCTCTGGTCCTGCGCGCGCCTCGCCGCCGAGGCGCGGTCAGAAGCCGCGCGCCAGGATACGGGCGAGCAGGCGTTCTCATGGGACATGAAATCGGCGGGGGACGTTTGCTTCGAAATAGCCGTTGGAATCTCCATACCGGTCCCCGGTCCGGGAGGACTGTCCTTCGAGACTACATCCGGCGACCCTTATTTTTTCATGAACCTGAAGAAGCGGCGGATTCCGGCTTTCCTGTACGACGTCCTGCGTATTGAAATCAAATCCACGTCGGCCACGGAAATGCAGATATTCTTCTGGGAAGAAGGATCATCGACGCCGGTGCAGAGCGCTCCTTTCGGAATCGCCGCGGGAGAAAACCTCCTTTCCATCGACCTGTCGGAAGCGGAATTCTCGAGGATTCCATCGGGCGGGAAGGAGCGGTGGGGGGGAAGGACGGGGGCGGTTTCGACTTTGAGGATTGATCCCGCAACCTCGCCGGGCGTGGGAATCACGTTGAAGGGAATCCGTCTCCAGGGCGGAGTCATCGGGGCGAGGAAACGGATGCTCTCATGGGGAGTAAGGGGCTTCATATCGGGCGGAGAGGAAGTGCGCGGCATCCAGGATGCGATTGACCGGGTTTCTCAAGCCCAAGGCCCTGCGGCGGCTAGGATATCGATTGGAGGAGGCTTTAATGCCGGCTCCGACAGGACCTTGGCCGGGAAACTTGCGGCCATGGCCGAAGAGCGATCAATCGCCATCGCGGCAAGAATCGAAGGCCCTTCGCCGTCCGGGATTGACCTCGAAATCCTGAAAAGCCTGGGGCCCGTTCTAATCTGGGTGGAATTCGACGCGTTCTGGACCAGACCCGAGCAGATGGTCGAGGCGGTGGGGAAGGCCCGTTTCTGGTCGAGAGGGGCCCCGGTCTTCCCCTGCGCAGTCGAAATTGCGGACGGGATGGAGTTCGGCGAAGGCATCCGGGCAGTCAAGCCTTTGGACCGGCTTTTCCTCAGCTCAAGCAACGATCCCGCCGACTGGGCGGTTTTCATCCTGCTTCTGGCATGGAGCGCCGCATCGGCATGGATGGGCGTAAAAGGCGTCGATGGGGGAGGCAGGGCCAAGGCAATCGCCGAAGTCGCATTATTTGCCCTTCCTGTCATCTATCTGTCCGTTTCAGGCGGGAACTTGCATCGGAACCCCGCCTCCTACGGCGTCCTGGCCGCCATGGTCATCCCTGTCGCTTCAGTGCTCGCGAGGAATCCGACGGGCGCCCTGGGCCTCGAGAAAAAGGGGCTGATTGCCGGCAGCATCCTCTGTATCGCCTTCACAATATGCTCCGCCGCTGCCATCATCGCCTGCGCGATGGCCTCGAAATCTCTTCGCTTCGACATGCTCAACGCCTCCCATGCCGGCTTCTACTCGCTCAAAGCCCTGGCACAGCAGGCGGTCCTGTGCCTCTTCCTGGCTCCTGCATGCGCCAGAGCGGCGGGGAAGGAGGGGGATCAGGCAGCCCTTGCGGCATCCTTCGTCTTTGCAGCGGTCCATCTCCCGAATTTCACGCTGTCTGTCGCAACGCTCCTGATAGGATTCGCATGGGTCTCAATCTACTACAGGACAAGGGCCATCATTCCCATCGCGCTGTCGCATGCCGTTCTCGGAAGCATGCTCGGCGCCACCGTGGGCGACCCGCTGCTCCTGTCCAGCCGCGTCGGGGAGAGCTTCTTCCCGCGATAATCGCGGAAATGCAACATAAGATAGATTATAGGACATGACCAGGACGAGCCCGAACCGGACAGGGATCCCGAGGCCGCCTGAGGGACTACTGGGGAAATCCCTGCCTCTTGAGGTATGTCCTGAGGTCGTCCCAGTCCTTGAACTCGGCATCGAGCTTGAAATCCGGATTCCCGAACTCGCATTCGTCCGTGCCGTGCCCCTTGCAGATGTCGGGCTTGTCATAATGAATCCGGCATTTCTTGTCGTCCTTCAGCTGCTTGCATCTCACGTCCACGCATAGATGCCACTGCCCGTCCTGGATGTAGATGGAAACCTTGTCATGGTAGAGGAACCATCTGAGATGATCCACCGACTCCTGGTCCTCGGGGGCGTCTATTTCAACGGAAATGTACTTGCAGCACAGCGCTTCGCAGTCGACGCACTTGGTTCCGCTGCCGCTCCAGACGCCAGTTTTCGCGCCCGTCGACCCTGCAGGCGTCCTGGAGGCATCCTTGCCGCGCTTTCTGGACGTCTTTTTGACTGCCCTTGTCCTTTGAGCCATATAAACCGCCGTCAAAATTCCAGAATCACTGACAGTTCAAGTCCGTTCAGCCTGAATTCCATATCCTCCTCGAGGTCCCCGCCGCTCTCCTCGGAGTTGAGGAAGAATGACCTGAATCCGAGGGCTATTCCGAGTCCGGGGGCGAGCCTGTACCTCACTCCAGCGTAGAAATCAATGAATGCATTGTGCCTGTTCAGGAGATACCTCCTGCTTTTCGACGACTTCGTGTTCGATGCGACGGGATTTCCCCACGCGTCCACGTATACTTCCGTTTCCTCGCTTGCAATCACCACCTCTTCCGAAACATAGGCGAAGATGCTGAAGTCGAGCATGGCTTCGATTTCGAGGTCTCCTGTCAGGCCGATTCTCGCCTTGAGCCCGATGAAGGGATAGAGGCCATCCGCGGTTTCCCGAAGAATCCCGACCGAGGAATCGATTTCCACGTCTATTCCCGCATATTTCACGCCGAGTCCGACGGCCAGGGAGTAGTCGTCGGAGGTCGAAGGCACGGCAAGCGCGGTGAAGTCGAGCATCAGGCAGCGCGCCGAATACTCCACCCCCCCACCGCCGGACTTTATGCCGTCGAAATCGAACGGATCGGCCGACGAACTGTCGCCCGAGTGGAAAAATGCGCCAAGCTTCAGGAACGCCCAGATGTTTCCTCCGGTCTTGAACCCGCCGGAAATCGACGCCAAATGGGAAATGACGTCGGCGTGGAGCTCCTCCCTCAGGTCGACTCTGCTGCCTTCAAGCCCGTCCGCGTCCTTCCTTAGAGACCCGTCTGTGAAGCCGGGGAAATAGGAAATCCTGAATACCCAATCGGGTTCCGAGAGTTTAGGGGGGCGCGTGGACCTCGGGGGAACGGCTTTCGTCTCAGCCGCCGTCACCTCCCCTGGGCTCGATTCCTCGGCCGGGGCCGTCGCCTGAAGTGCCAGAATCGCCGCTGCCGCGGCCAGTCCCAAGAAGGACTGCTTGCGCATCGCATGAATGACCAAAAGGGGTCCGGTAAAGCGCATGGCGCGAATGCCGGACTCTACTCCATCCGGCGGCCGAGATCAAGCGCCGATACGCAGCAATCAGAAGAGCTTGAGATCGAGCGAGATTGTGAATCCGTGCACTGTATGAATGCTGCGCTCGACCATGCTCCTGTCCTCCCGCTCGGCCCTCATGTATTCGAACGCGTAGCCGAGTGAGAGCACGAATCCCCCGCCAAGGGGAATGTTCAGGTCAGCCCGAATCTTGAAGCCCGCATTGTCCTGCGAATACTTCTCGTCCCCGAACGAAAGCCAGTTGACAGCGAGCCAGGGAGAGAAAAAGAGCCCTTCAGACAGCTTGAACCGCACTCTTCCGGCCAGGAAAAGCATGAAAACGTCGGATGATTCGAAGGCTCTCCCCCCCCCGGGGGCTGCGTCTTCAATCAGCAGAACGCTGCGCAGATAGTCGAATCCGAGCTCGATCCGCGCCATTGAATCCCGGGAAACGGAAAATAGGTAATATAGCCCCGCCGATGCCTTTTCCGCCTCCCATAGCGACTCCACCACCGAGCCGTCGTCGAACCTGATGCCGTTGAACTCCAACCCGCCCGGTCCCACGGCAGCGCGCCCGTCGCCTCCAAGGAAAGAGAATGAACCGAAGATACCGCTCTTCTCGCGGAACGACAGATCGAACCCGATGCCGGGCGCGGCGAGCCAGCGTGAGATGCCAAGGTCGCGCCCAAGGTACACCCTCGTCCCCGTCGAATGCCTCGGCCCCTTCATGGCGAATCCGGCCAGTGCGTCGGCCTCCAGGCTCGCGCGGATTACCAGGTCCAGGTCCTGCGAACTGCGGTCCGCGCCCGTTCCCGCGTCCTTTCTCGCTTTCTCGCGAGGTCCGAGCCTGCTGTCCAGGTTCTCGATTTTCTCCTCCGAAGCCTCGCGCCTGCCCTCTTTGCGGCTTCCCTTGAGGTCCGAAAGCCCTTTGTCCGGCCTTGGAACAACCGTCTCTCCTGGAGCGGGTTTCAGGGTCTCGGCTCCGTACAGGGCCGGAGGAGCTGCAAAGAGCGTGAAACAAGCCATGAACGCAACGATGCATAGACGCGTCGCAGGACAGGCCGCGGCCGCAGGAACGGCATCTTCGTTCGAGGATTCGAGAAACGGGTGTTGATTCATGCCCCTATTTCCTGCCGAGTTCCCTGTAGACGGGCAATAGCGCCGAGGTCACGAGGGTGAAGAGCTGGTCCGCAAGCGAATCTTCGGGGTTCGCATCGGCAAATGCCGCCATTGCCGTGCGCGCCTGCTCCAGCTCCATGGCGGCTCTCCACATGTTCCGTGAGTCGCCGGACGGCTTGAGGCCCGGGATGTGTCTGCCGGCGTTTGCGATGTGCAGCAGTCCTTTCGCGATCTGCTGCCCCGCCTGCGCGGCCTTGAGAGACTTGAATCCGCGAAGAACCGGCTGCCTTCTCAGATACGCGAGCGGGTCCCTCCCGCCTCCGTCGCCGCCTTCCCCGGATCCGCCGCCTTCCATCGCGTTCGACGCTTCGCCGCACGGCGATATCGTCCATACCTCTAAAATCGTCGAAGGCCACGTCCCTGGATTGTGTAAAAACCTGCCCGTAATCAGGAACTCGGTCTGAGTCTTCAATTCGTCGAGCCTTCTGTTGGTCTCCGAGTAGGGATACAATTTCGAGTAGCATTCAATCCACGGAGCCGTCCTGCAGGCGGAGGAGACGTATTCGTGCATCGCCTTTGACTTCTCGGACCAGGCGGCAACGATTACTGCGGACCTTTCCGCCCCTGCCAGGGCGATCTCCCGCATTCCTTCCGGAAAGTCCATCGGTTCGGAGGAGCATATCCCCCCCTGAACCGTAATCCACATTCCATTGAAACGCGCCGGGAAAGCCGCTGCAACGCAGAGCGGCAGCGGAGGAGCGAGGTCCATGTCGATTTCCCCGGCCACACGCGCTCTGGGGGGCATCGCCTGGGCGAACATCGCGACTCCCCCGATTCTCGCGGTCAGAATGGCGATGTCCATAAGCAGGTTCATCCTGACAATCTGGCTGCCTTCGCTCCATTTCGCCGAGAAATCCGGATGAGGGCCGTTTGCGGGAGGGAAGGGCACGAGTCTAATCGATTCCACGTCGTCCGGCTTGACCGAAGGCGGGAATCTCAGACCCGACGCAATGGCATGCATCGCCGCCGCAGTCCCTGCTTCAAGGAGCGTCTTGTACTCGCAGAAGGACAATGCCCTCGGCAAGAAAGCCTTCAATGCCTTCAATTCCCCGGCATCCAGGATGGCGAGGTTAATCCCCGCCCCCGTACAGGAGTCGCAGAGGATTTCCTTGAGCCCCCTGCAGTCACCGCACCTGCCCTGGCGCCATTCCCTGCCGCCCGTCCGGGTCACTACCCAACCATTGACCCTCCCTTTGCCTTTGCACACCGGGCATGTCGAATACCCGCGCTTCTTGCACTTCGTACACTCGAAATCAGGCATGCTGCGTGCGGCTTTGATGCCTGCGTTCGCCTGCACGTGAGCCTTGGCCATCATCCAGAGAATCTCGCGCGTGCCTATCTCCTCCCCCACCGGCCCCTTCGCCGTGCCCGGCATGCGCAGAGCCCTCGAAAGACAAGCTGTCGCCTTTTCGTTTCGCCCTGCTTCCAGTGCGGTCCTTCCTGCATTAATCTCGGCCTCCTTCGGGTCTTTCCATTGAAGCCTCAGCTTATCCAACGCCTCGGCGGCCGATGGATGATCGAACCTGTCGGCCAAATCCTTCAGGATTGATTCCGCAGACCTGTTCCTGGCGGCCCCGAACCGCCCCGAGAGGTACATCATCGCAAGCTCATGCGCGGCTCTGATACCATGTGGAGTCGCATCCATCCTGAACAGGGATTCATAGATTTGCAGAGCCCGGTAATACCCCTCTTCCGTGCCTGGTTTCCTCAGTTCCTCGGCATATTCCACCCATCGATCCAATTCGCGATCGGCCAGGTTTTTCCACGGGTCCTCGGCGGCAAGCAAATCCCAGGAGGGGACCTGGAATGCCAGGAGCGCTATGAATGCCGCAACCGTCTTCATGGACTGCCGCCGGAAGTAGATGAGGGGGTGTGAATATTCTAATTCACCGGCATGCATGTTTCAACGGAAGCGAAAAAAAAGGCGCGCCTGCATGCATGAGTCGAGTTGTGAGTCGAGGGTGCGCATGCAGACGACGCCAATTCGGATTCGCGCGGTGCTCAATCTCGTTGCGCAGACAATGCGCAAATCCAACCGGTTTTTCAGGCTTCTACCACCCTTGAAAGCTGCCGGTCGAGAAATGATTCAATCTTCTCTTCCCCGGCATATCCTTCAATCCTGCCAGCTGTCGAACCTCCTTTGAACAGCACAAGAGTCGGAATCGACAGAATCATGTTCTTCGCGGCAGTGAGAGGATTCCTGTCCATGTCCACTTTTCCCATGATGACATGGCTCCCCCACTTCTTTCGGATGGCGTCCAGGGTTGCTTCCTGGATAGAACAAGTTTCACACCATGACGCGAAAAACATAATCAAACATGGGAACTCCTCGTTTTCCGCAAGTAGCTCCAAGTCACTCTTGCTGAATTCTGGAATGCTCATGCTCACCTCTGCCTTGCGTTTAAGTTGTTAATCTAACCGCATTAAAATGTTCATCAACTGAACAGTGTTAACTGTTAAGTATTAACCACTAACATATTCAACTCATTTCAATGTAAATCGTCAAGTTTGTTTTTTTCTTTAATCTATTTATTTTTACGGAGTTATGCTCTTCTACTGTTCTCGCCTCTCGCTGGTTTACGTTTCCATGCAACATGTTCAACATTCAGTGCAATTATAGTGCCTTTTACATTGTTTCTTTTCCTTAACGATTTCTAAGGTACCTATTGATGTCTCAACTTAGGTGGCAAAAAGGGTTCAATCTGAGAGGAATGACAGATTATGTTTTCTGATGCGATGTATGAGTTTCCGCGGGATTTGAGAATCAGACGATTTGCGGAGCAGAGCTAGGCTTGCTCGTCGATGAGGCCGAGTTCCTTGATTCTCTTCCAGAGCGTGACCCGGCTTATCCCAAGAATCCTCGATGCCTTGGTCCGGTTCCAGTCCGACTGGCGCAGTGCGGCGAGGATTCTGTCCTTCTGACGAATCGACGGGGTTCTTACCTGGTTTTGAGGCGTTTCCGATTCCAGGACAATCCTGTCCCGTATTTCCTGAGGCAGGTCGAAAACAGAGATGGTCTCCCCCCTGCTAGTGACGAATGCATGCTCGATTGCATTTTCCAACTGCCTGACGTTTCCAGGCCAGGGGAACCTCCTGAGAAGGGTCATGCAGTCGGCTGAAATCCCGGAAATCGGCCTGCCCGTATCCTTGCGAATCTTCTCGAGAAAATGACCGACCAGCAGGGTAACGTCCGATGTCCTCGACCTCAGGGGCGGGACATTGATAGGGAAGACGTTAATCCTGTAGAACAAATCCTCGCGGAACAGGTTCCTGTTGACCAGGCCGGTAAGGTCGCGGTTTGTCGCGCAGATAATCCTTACGTCCGTGGCGGTCGGGGTCGACTCGCCGACCCTCTCGAAAGTCTTCTCCTGGAGGACCCTCAGCAGCTTGACCTGGATTGCGGGGCTGATGTCGCCGATTTCGTCGAGGAAGATGGTTCCCCCGTCGGCGTACTCGAACCTGCCCACTTTGCCTGCGTGAGCGCCGGTGAATGAGCCCTTGACATGCCCGAAGAGCTCGCTTTCAAGGAGGGTTTCGGGTATCGCAGAGCAGTTCACTTTCACGAAGTTCTTCTTCGACCTCGACGAATGCCCGTGTATGGCCTCCGCAACGAGTTCCTTGCCGGTCCCGCTCTCGCCAGTGATTATGACCGAGACGTTGGAATCGGCCGCGAGCTTGATTCGGTAGTAGACTTCGAGCATCAGCGGATGATTGCCGACAATCTTCTCGAAGCCGCGCTGATTGCCGTAATCATCCTTGAATTTGTATTCCGGGTGGCGGGAGAGAATGCCCCGGGAATCCATGCCGATTTCGGCCCATCCGACGGTCGCCCCGTCGTCGTCCAGTATGGGCTTCGAACTCCTGTAAATCAGGATTTTCCTGTCTCCCTTGCCGACAATCTCGCAGAACCTGCCTTCGACCGCATGCTCGGGACAGTGGGCCGGGGCGCCGTCGCCTCGCGCGCGGCCGGGAAAAAGCATTGAACACGGCTTCCCCAGCGTTTCTTCCGAAGAATAGCCCGTCAACTGTTCGGCTTCCCTGTTCCAGGAAGTTATGATTCCATCCGGATCCATCGTCCATGCGCCGACCGGCATGTACTCCCAGAGCGCTCTGATGAAATCGATTCCGTCTTCGCGTTTTATCTGCATGTTCTCATCCGCCCTCGCCCATACTGATACCAGAAAAGGCCAAGGAAGTGAACAGTTTTTGCGTGATTTTCCTGTTCTGGTTGCCTCTCCAGTGCGCTAATCTATCGAGTGGTTCGCAGACGCTTTGCGCCTGATTCGTTTCCAGTCGGGATTCAGGAGAAACCGATGCGTGATTTGCCTGGGATCATCGCCGCCGCCGCCGGGCGCGAAGCGGCAACCCTGCTCCTGCGGAACTGCCGCGTGGCGAACGTGTTCACCGGCGAAATCGAGTCCGCGGATGTCGCAATCTACGGCGATTCGATAGCGGGGATTGGCAGCTATTCCCGCGGGGCCGAAATCCTGGACCTGAAAGGCCTTACAGTCATTCCTTCCCTGATAGACGCGCATATCCATATTGAAAGCACGATGCTCGCTCCTCCCGCGTTTGCCGCCGAGGTCGTCCCGAGGGGAACGGGCGCAGTCATTGCCGACCCCCACGAAATCGCCAACGTCCTGGGCATGGAGGGCGTCAGGTACTTCCTTGAATCCGCCAGGGGTATCCCCATGGACCTCTTTGCGATGGTTCCTTCGTGCGTGCCCGCGACTCCGGTAGAGACTTCCGGCGCCTGCATCGGCGCTGACGACATATCGGACATGCTGGGATGGGAAGGCGTAATCGGACTGGCGGAAATGATGAACTTTCCGGGAGTTACAGCCGCGGATCCCGGAATCATTTCAAAAATCAGGGCGGCGGAAGGCAGGCTCATCGACGGGCACGCCCCGGGCCTGACCGGAGGAATGCTCAACGCCTACGCTGCGGCCGGGATGTCTACCGACCACGAAACCGTTTCCGCACGGGAGGGAAAGGAGAAGATTCGCAGGGGGATTTACCTCCTTGCCAGGGAGGGATCGTCCGAAAGGAACCTCTCCGATTTGCTCCCAATCCTGGACGATTTCACTTTCCCGCACATGAGCCTCGCATCCGACGACAGGACCGCGCTCGACCTCCTGCGATGGGGACACATGGACCATTCGATACGGCGCGCGGTTTCATGCGGCATCCATCCCGTCAAGGCTCTGGCGATGGCCACGATCAACACGGCAAGACACTACATGCTGAGGGGAAAGGGAGCCGTGGCGCCCGGATATTTCGCGGACCTCGCCTGCGTCGGATCACTCGAGGAAATGGACGTCCGGATGGTCCTTCGCAGGGGGAAGGTGGTGGCGCGGGACGGGCAGTGCGTTTCCTTTCCTGGGACTCCAGCGCCTGCCTCAGTGCTCTGCACGATGCGGCTTCCAGCCCTCGAGCCCGGGATGCTCAGGAAGCGCGCGGTGCCCGGAAAGATTCCGATGATAGAAATCGTGCCCGGGCAGATTGTGACGAAAGCCGTCCTGGACCGCCCCGCCGAGTCCGCGGGTTTCTTCGAGGCGGATCCCGCGCGCGACGTTCTGAAGCTCGCCGTGGTCGAGCGGCACACGGGAAAGGGAGGCTCGGCCGTCGGTTTCGCCAGGGGATTCGGCCTGGGAAAAGGAGCCATGGCTTCATCCGTGGCCCACGACTCCCACAACCTCATCGCCGCAGGCGTCTCTGACGCGGACATGCTGCTTGCCATGGGAGCCGTCGGGAAAGCCGGTGGCGGAATGGCATTCGCTTCGGGCGGCAAGGTCAGGGCCCTGCTGCCTCTGCCGGTCGGGGGCCTGATGTCCGAGCTTTCTGCCAGGGAAGTCGGCGGGATGATTGCGGGCTTGAACGCCGCCGTTTCGGAATGCGGAATGAAGGTCGAGGCCCCGTTCGCGATTCTGTCATTCCTGGCCCTTCCGGTCATACCGGAGCTCAGGCTCACGGACAAAGGCCTCGTGGACGTCGTGTCGCAGAAGGTAATCGGCTGATTCGGCCCGGCCCTCATGCGCCTTCCCGTTCCGTACCACGATTATCCCATTCCCCCCGCTCCATGAGCTCCTGTTCCTGCAGCTCGAATATCCTGTCCCTGTATTCGGCGGCTTTTTCGAAATCCAACGCGGCGGCGGCCTTCTCCATCTTGCGCGTCAGGATTTCGATGTCGCCGGGGATGTCCTTCGAGGAGCGCTTCCCGCCGCCGGCCGGCTCGGGAGCGACGGTCACGTAGTCGGCCTCGTATATGCTCGAAAGCACGGCCCCTATCTTCTTCTTCACCGACTCGGGCGTTATCCCGTTCTCCCTGTTGTACAACTCCTGCTTCGCCCGCCTCCTGGCCGACTCATCCATGGCCGCCTTCATCGATCTCGTAACGGCATCGGCGTACATTATGACCTTGCCGTCCAGATTCCTCGCGGCCCTGCCTGAAGTCTGGATAAGGGAGGTTGCGCTGCGGAGAAAGCCCTCCTTGTCCGCGTCG
>DYIT01000089.1 GCA_020723505.1 Candidatus Kuenenia stuttgartensis | reverse complement strand
GATGGGCGGCAACGTATGCGCGAAAATCGAGGTCCGCTCCTTCGGCGCCGGGTTCGACGGAAGGCAGGTCCTGAAAGACATAAGCCTCGACATAATGCCTTGCGAGAGGCTCGCGGTAATCGGGCCGGCATCGAGCGGCAAGACGACGTTCCTCCGGAGCCTGAACAGGCTCAACGACCTCGATCCGGAATTCCGCTGCAAGGGCAGGATCGCAATCGACGGGAAGGGCATATACGACGACGGGATGGACGTGGCCGCGCTGAGGAGGCGAGTCGGGATGGTATACGCCGTCCCGGTCCCCCTGCCGTGGTCTATCAGGGAGAACATGCTTTATGGCCTCAAGCTTGCGGGGGTCCGCAACCGCATCGAGCAGGAGGAGAGGATAGAGTCGTCCCTGAGGAGCGCCTTCCTCTGGGAAGAGGTCAAGGACCGGCTCAAGGAGCAGGCCCAGAACCTCTCGGGCGGCCAGCAGCAGCGCCTGTGCCTGGCCCGGGTCCTCGCTCTCAATCCCGAGGTCCTGGTGCTGGACGAGCCCTGCTCCGGCCTCGATCCGATATCCACCGCCAAAATCGAGGACGCGCTCCTCGAGCTCAAGAGCAGCCACACCATCGTGCTCGTGACGAACAATACGATGCAGGCCGCTAGGTCGTCCGACAGGACCGCCTTCCTCCTCATGGGCGAGCTGGTCGAAGTCGGCCCGACCCAGCAGCTGTTCACGAGGCCCGTGGACAGCCGCACCAACGACTACCTCGTGGGGAGGTTCGGGTAGGAAGCATGGAATTCAAGATGGAAACCCGGATGCTGAATCTCCACTATGGGACGTTCCACGCGCTCAAGGACGTGAACCTGCGCATAAGGCCGAGGATGATAACGGCGGTCATCGGCCCCTCCGGCTGCGGCAAATCGACCCTCCTGCGCTGCTTCAACCGCATGAACGAGCTGACCGGCGGCGTGCGAATCGACGGCGGCATACTCCTCGACGGCGTGGACATCCGCATTCCTTCGACCGACCTCACCCTCCTCAGGAAGCGCGTCGGCATGGTCTTCCAGAGGCCGAATCCGTTCCCGCTTTCGATATTCGACAACGTCGCCTTCGGCCCAAGGGTGCACGGCGCCCGCAAGAGGTCCGAGCTCGAGCCCATAGTCGAGGAGGCCCTCGGCGCGACGATGCTCTGGGACGAGCTCAAGGACAGGCTCGAAGCGCCCGCCCTCGGCTTGAGCCCCGAACAGCAGCAGAGGCTCTGCATTTCGCGGCTGGTCGCGGTCGAGCCCGAGGTGCTCCTCATGGACGAGCCATGCTCGGCGCTCGATCCGATGGCCACGGCCCACATCGAGGATTTGATGAGGAGCCTCGCCGGAAAATATACAATAATAATCGTCACCCACAACATGCAGCAGGCGGCGAGGGTCTCCAGCGAGACGGCGTTCATGCTCCTCGGGGAGCTCATTGAATTCGGGAAGACTACCCAGGTCTTCGAGAAGCCGTCGGACAGGAGGACGGAGGAATACGTCTCGGGGCGGTACGGTTAAAGGAGAAGCGGCATGTCAAGGCACCTTCAGTTCGAAGTGGAAAAGCTCAAGAAGAAGATGTTCGCCCTCATGGCGAAGGTCGAGGACTGCGTTCAGAAAGCCCTGAAATCCATATCCGACCGGGATTGGAAGCTCGCGCAGGAGGTCATCGACGCAGATTCGGAAATAGATAATGCCGAGGTGGAAATCGAGGAGGACTGCCTCAAGCTCCTCGCCCTCCACCAGCCGGTCGCCACAGACCTTCGCTTCATAATTGCCGTGCTCAAAATCAACAACGACATCGAGCGCGTCGGGGACCACGGCGTGAACATCGCGGAAAGGGCCCAGGACCTGTGCGGGAAGGAACCGATGGAAGTGCCTTTCGACCTCACGGGAATGGGCGCCAAGGCTCTGTCGCTCCTCGGGCAGAGCCTGGATTCGCTCATGAAGATGGATGCCGCCTCCGCGCGCAAGGTGCTCTCGGGCGACCGCGAGGTCGACGCCATCTACAGGGACATGTTCGACCAGGTCGCCAAGGCTGTCAGGAAGAACCCGGATTACATCGACCGCCTCCTGAACTACCTCTCCGCCGGCAGGCAGCTCGAGCGCATAGCCGATTACGCGACTAATATTTCCGAAGACGTCATCTACCTGGTCGAGGGGCAAATCGCAAGGCACAGGCACAAGAAGCAGCGAGGGGACTCATGCCCAGGCGCATCCTCGTAGTCGACGACGAGCCGGACATCCTGGAACTCGTGAAGTTGAGCCTGGCCAGGGATGGATTCCACGTCTCGACGGCCGCCACCGGGGAGGAAGCCGTCAAGGCCGCCCTGAAGAAGCCGCCCGACCTCGTTCTCCTTGACCTCATGCTGCCCGGCCTCGACGGGTTCGCCGTGACCAGGGCCCTCAAGGCCGACCGGGACACCGCCGATGTCCCGATTGTGTTCCTCTCCGCAAGGGGCGAGGAGGCGGACATCGTAGCCGGAATCGAGATGGGGGCCGAGGATTACATCACGAAACCATTCAGCCCCCGAGTGCTGGTCGCCAGGGTCAAAGCCGTGCTCCGGAGGGCGTCCGAGAAACCGCCCCTGAATGACTCCCGAATAAGGTACCACGAGCTTGCAATAGACCCGGGCCGCCACGAAGTGCTCGTCGGCGGAAAACCCGTGGATTTGACGAACTCGGAATTCAAGCTCCTGTACTACCTGGCCCGGAAGCCCGGCTGGGTGTGCACGCGGAACCAGATTATCGACGCCGTGCGGGGCGAGGACTGCGCCGTGACGGACAGGTCCGTGGACGTGCACGTGGCGGGCCTCAGAAGGAAGCTCGGCGCCTCCGGAAAGCGCATCGAGACCATCCGCGGCGTGGGGTACAGGTTCGCCGAATAGGAGGCAGCTTGCCTGGCAGAAAGCTTGCATGGGTATTCTATCCAGCCTACATGGCCATAACGGCATCGGCCCTTCTCGTCATCGCGCTCTACGCTTCCAGATCAGTGCATCGCTTCCACGTCGAGCATACGACCGACACCCTCCGAATCCGCGGCGGGCAGATCGGGCGCGAGATTGCCGGGCTTCTGCGCTCCGGAGGGCCGGCCGCCGTGGACAGGGCTTGCAAGGAGCGCGGAAGAGAGACCGCCACCCGAATCACCGTCGTACTTCCGTCTGGTCTGGTGGCGGGGGACTCGGAGGATGACCCGGCTGCCATGGACAACCACGCTTCCAGAATCGAGATCTCGGAAGCTCTCGCCGGGCGGGTCGGGACCGATACGCGCCGCAGCCCGACCCTGAACCGCGCCATGATGTACGTCGCCGTCCCCCTCATGGACGATGGCAGGATTGTCGGGGCGGTCAGGACCTCGCTCCCGCTCGACGAGGTCGAAGGTTTCCTCCAGCCGTTCTACCTCCACCTCGCCCTTGTCGGAATTGCAATCGCGGCCGCGGCGGCCGTGGCCGGAGTGATTGTGTTCCGAAGGATTAGCCTTCCAATCGGGGATCTCATGCGCGGGGCTGAGCGGTTCGCGGCGGGCGATCTCTCCGGCCGAATCCCGCTGCCCGACGCGGCCGAGCTGAGGGACCTCGCGAAGGCCATGAACCGGATGGCGGAGCTGCTCGACGATCGCATGAAGACCGTGTCGCGCCAGCGCAACGAGCAGGAGGCAGTGCTCGGGAGCATGCTGGAGGGGGTGCTCGCGGTCGATTCCGACGAGCGGATACTGAGCATGAACGGCGCCGCCGCGCGGATGCTCGGCCTGCCCGCGGAACCCCCGCGCGGGACCTCCATACCGGAGGCGGTCAGGAACGCCGACCTCCAGCGTTTCGCAATCGAAGCCCTCGCCGCCCCGGAACCTGTCGAGGGCAGCGTGACGCTCCGCCACGAGGGAGGGGAGCGGTTCCTCCAGGTGCGCGGGGCGATGCTGAAGGACGCCGGAGGGGGGCGCATCGGCGCTGTCATCGTGCTCAACGACGTGACTCGCCTGAAGAAGCTCGAGAACGTCAGGAAGGAGTTCGTCGCGAACGTGTCCCACGAGCTCAAGACCCCTGTCACTGCCATCAAGGGCTATCTGGAGGCAATCCGGGACGGGGCAACCGGCGGCAGCGAGGAGACCGTGCGATTCCTGGGCATCGCCGCGAAACATGCCGACAGGCTCGACACAATCATCGATGACCTGCTGCTCCTGTCGCGTCTCGAGCAGGACCGCGACGCTGCCCTGCCTGCCCTCGAGGAAACCCAGATTGCAGGGGTCCTCGAGGAGGCGGTCGAGTCATGCTCGGCCAGAGCCCGCGAGAAGGGGATTGCGGTCGAAATCAGCTGCCCTCCGGACCTCCAAACCGCCGCGAACCCGGAGCTGCTCGTCCAAGCCGTGACGAACCTCCTGGACAACGCCATTAAGTACAGCGAAAGTGGCGTTAAGGTGGAAGCAGGCGCCGTTCGCGACGGGGGGGACGTCGTGATTTCGGTCAGGGACAGGGGCTGCGGAATCCCCGCGGAAATGCTCCCGAGGCTCGGCGAGAGGTTCTTCAGGGCGGACAAGGCGAGGAGCAGGAGCCAGGGCGGCACGGGACTCGGCCTCGCCATCGTGAAGCACATAGCCGCGTTCCACGGCGGATCAATGTCCGTGGAGAGCAAGGTCGGCGAAGGAAGCACGTTCTCAATCAGGCTGCCGTTGCGGCATGGGGCTAATCCGGGGCCGTCCTGCGGGAAATCCGAATGAATCGCAGCCTGTTGCCCGGCAGCGTCGACTGAGCTCGACTTCTTGCATCATGCCGGATTATTTGTATCATGATTTTCCGCGAATCCGCGCGAAGCGATGACGCGGGCGGCGCGCCGCCTCGGGCGGAACTCCGGACGGGCCGGACCAGGCTGGACTCGGGCGCCTTTTCGATTCCGGCCGCCCGGATTGCATGGGGCCCTTAGCTCAATTGGTCAGAGCAGCGGACTCATAATCCGCGGGTTGTAGGTTCGAGTCCTACAGGGCCCATTTTTGCGCGTAGGGCCCGCAAAAATGGCAGAGTCCCCCATATTTAAGAAAGAAGAGAAGTGTCGTGTGACCGGTGTTCAGTGTTCAAAACCCCAGGTTCCCGCCTGTCCGAACACTGAACACTCGACACTGGACACTTCTTCATGGTCTCCTGTCAGGTCCTGATAAACATCATGCCCATACGTTGCATGGAATGCGGAAACGAGGTGAGCGCCAGCGTGGCCATGGGCACATTGGACGCCGACACCATGCGCCAGTTCCAGAGGCGCATGAAGGAGCTGTGCGGCGACTCCAAGAATCCATGGATTCTCGAGCTCGACCCGTGGTACATGGAAAAAGCCGCCTCGGATGCCAACGACCACGAATTCCCCTGCCCCAAGTGCGGAAGCACCGGCCAATGGGAGGCCGGGATCCCGAGGAGTGACGATTCCGCTACCCGCTGACCGTCGGCCGATTGCCCGCATGCGGATGGCCTGATTTCCCCTTCGCGGACTACTCGCAGCCTGAAGCAATTCCGGGCAACGGTCCGCGTCCCACTGCCCACGGCGCCGAATCCCGGATTCCGGCTTGCTCCGGAATGACGCCGGCATGCTGTAGCCGCGGCACTCAGTTGCCGTGATCGGCCTGCGGTCGCCTAACCGGTCCCGGTAGGGGCGGTTCGCGAACAGCCCCTACGGCCGACGGTCCACGGTCTGCGGGCGACGCACCCGCCGTCGCCTTAAGTGCCGGGGCGAGGGCTAAGGCGGGCTTCGTCGCGTCGCCCCTACGGTCCACGGTCTTCGACCTTGGACGCTCGACTTTCGATAATCCACCCCTGAACCAGAGCCTTCGGAACGGTCAAGGGTTTCACCAACGTGCCGATGCACCAGCGTACCGCCTACTGCACCCTCACAATCCGGGCCGATACCAGGGCCGCTGTAATCCGCGACATGTCGCCATCGGTCGGCCCGAGTATGAAGAGCACCGCGCCGCCATCCGGAATCGTGATGCACGTTTGCAGGTTCTCGTACGTCACGTCGAACCTGTGGACCACGTTCTTGAGGTGCGGCTCGAGCTTCACCACTATGGGATCAGTCATCTTCACAGCCTGGGATTTGAACGTGTACATGACATGCTTCCCGTCTCCTCCAAGGCTCGGCAGAAGGTCGAAGGCCAGGCCGTCGCTTACGACCCTGACGATGGGATCCCCGATTCCGGCGGTGTCGGCGACCTCGACGTCGATGTCTCCAATCACCGAGGTCTGGCGCATCGATATCAGGTTCGACCGCTGGCGGTTGAACGATGTGGTGAAGGCGGTCCTGCCGAGCCTCAGGCTCTTCCCGCGCTTGAGCTCCTTGTCGATGGCGTCAATCTCCTTGGTTTCGAGGGTGAGCGCGCTGCCGGCGCTCGGCGCCAGCTTCCTCAGGGTTTCGGCGTCCGTCGAAAAATAGCGGACGCTCGAGAAAATCATGACCGCCCTCCTTGACCACAGGGATTTCAGGAATTCCTCTATCCTGCCGTGCACGGACGGCTCCTGCACGACAATCAGCGACGTCCCCACCGACGAGATGCTGTTCCGCACGTTCGCCCAGGAATCCTCCTCGATGCCCGTCTTAATCATCTCCACGAGTTCCTGCGGATCCATCCCGACGCCCTCGGCCACCGGTTCGGAGAATCCCGGGCCGGCTCCGGCTTCGCTTCCGTATATGAACTCAATCTCGGGCCCGGGATAGTGGCGAATCCTGGAGACGAGGAGGCGCACGTCGTAAATCCTCAGTATCCTCTTGGGCACATCCCCCTTCTTGCCTTCCGCGTCCTTCTTCTCGGAGGAAATCAGCCGCGGCCTGACGAGGAACACTACCGAGTACCCGGCCATGGAGGGATGGGCCGCGGCGAACAGGATGCCCTGGTCCTTTGGGACCATGACGGTGGATTCGACCGAGACGATTTCCCTCTGCGGCGTGTTTATGGGACCGCTCCCGGACTCAATCTGCGCGTCCGGATTTGAACAGGTGGCGTGCGAAATCCTGAGGTCCATCAGGATTGAATCCCCGGGGCCGACCGCGCTCGGCCTCACGTCCATGATGAACCCCGTGAGGATGAACCCCATGACCGGGTCGCTGATGGACATGCGCTGCGCGACCTCGACGTCGACGTCCCTTATGTATGCCGTCTTCTTGAGCGGCCCGGCGTGGACCCTCTGGCCAGAGAAGCACGTGACCGACGCGCGGCCGGCGATACGCACAAGCCCCTGGTCCGGGAGCTTGCCCAGGAAATACGCCGCGTCCTCGTCAGTTACCAGCGGCCCGGTCGCCGACGCGGAAGCCTTCGCCAGGAAATCGTGCAGGTAAGCGTTCTCCACAAGCAGGGCCCACGCCTGCACGTTGACGAGCCTTATTTTCGCGTTCCTCAGCACGTCCAGCATGCGCTCGATTTCATCCAGGACCGCAGGCGTCTGGACCACGACCAGCTTGCCCTCCTGGAATTCAATCTTGTTGTTGGAGTTGTCCCACGAATCCGGGTCGATGTTGTACGTTATCATGTCCCTCAGCATCTGCGGAGAAATGCTGTCGTCCTCGCCGGCCTCGACATCCGGCGCCGGAGGGGCATCCGCCGGGGAAGGTACGTGCCTCAGGTCCGGGCCCGGCATGTCCTCCTTCATGACGGTAAGGAAATCGCAGTCGTAGATTCTCATCTTTCTTTCCACTTCCTGCCCCTGCGCCAGAGACGCAGCGAACAGTGCCGAGGCAATGATTACCGGCAGACTCGCGATTCTCATGTTCGAACCTCCATAATTCCTGCGCACTGGAACTGCAACGCGTCAGATCCGGCCTTACGCGTTATACCATGCCCTCCGCCCGCGTGGGAAGCCTCCCTTCGTTCCGTCGGGGCCGGGTTTCGACCCTGCCTCCGGCGACGGCAGCACCCGCGGTCCGGATTCCGCTCCGGATTCCTATAACGCCGAAACGGTCATGGTTGTGTCACGGCACGGACATCTTTTACGTACAATCAAATTTTGATTTGCGCAGGTCAATCCGGTAGAGTAGCCGCGACATTCGGGAAGGTGGAAGTCATGGCGGCTGACAGGAATACCTGGTTCACGGCGGCGGTGGAACACGGCAAGATGGCCTACGGCAAATGGGGACTCGGCAGGCCGTATCTTCTGCTCACCGCCTCCCCGTTCGGCGGTAAGGAGTTCCGCGAAGTCGGCGAGATTCTCTCGATTTCAGCCATGTCCGTGGCCCCAGACCTGCCCGGCATCGGGGAATCCGATCCGATTCCAGAACCCGGCCCAGCGGAGGTCTGCGATGCTCTTCTTTCGCTGTTCGCGGCCGTCGGCCTGGACACGATTGTGGTGGCTGCCTCCGGCATCGCAAGCCTGGCCGCATTCGAGCTCGTGGACAGGCATCCTTCATGCGTCGCAGGGCTGGCACTCCTCAATCCCGTGCTGTCGGAATCGCAGTCCTCTTGCATGCCTCCCTACCTCCGCAGAAGGAATACGACCGCTATTGACATCCTCGGCTTCGCGCAGAGGAAATCCATGGCCGATGTCGAGAAGATGTTCATCCATCCGGAAACCATCGGGTCGGACGCCAGAAAGACGGCCGAGGAATCCCTGGCCAGGACAGGCAGGAAGAGGATGCAGGCCTACTACTCGCCGGTGAAGGCAGGAAGATTCAACCAGTACATGGAATCGCTCAGGAGATTCAAGAAACCCGTGCATGTCCTCAGGGGAGACCATGACTTCCTCGGCGTTCCGGGATTGTCCGATGCCTTCACGAAAGAGGTCCCGAACGCAAGGACGCATGTCATCACGGATGCAGGGCATTTCATGGCAATCGAATCGCCTTCCCGGCTGGCCGATGCTCTCGTGGAAATCGGCAGAAGAGCCTGGTAGGGGCGCAAGCCCGGGGCAAAGGGTCCGGAATCTTCCTTCGTAGCGAAGCAGCGCTCGCCCTGACCCACAGGCGAAACCGTGCTTTCCCTTTGAAGTCAATGGCCATTCCGCTGCAACCTCTTTGAAGATATCCACTTATTTTCAATGATTCCGAGTCGTTGGTATGGTTTTTCACGTTTTTTGCGCGAAATAGATATTTTATAAATTATAAAAATTTCAATTGACATTTCTTCTTTTCTATGGCATACTATTTTTTGAAGTTTATAAATTATAATTTAGAAATCACTAGGCTTGGAATATCCCTGTTCTGATATATACAAAATATTGAAGTTTTTCCTTTTTTTCTGTTGACACATACCGCCAGCTGTTTCTATATTCCGCCGGGACGAACAAAGGTCTCGGCCTCGGATTCGTCTTAAGGGAGGGGGTCATGTCAAAGAGAGGGATCTGCGCGGCGATTCTACTGGTCTTCATCGCCTTTTGCGCTCAGAACGCCTTTGCAGGCGACGTCGTAACCGACCTGGTGAACAGGGATACAAAGCTCATCACCATCACCGGGTCAATCAGCCTTCAGACCGTGTGGCGCGAGGATTTCTTCGACTCGGTTTTCCCGCGAAACGATCATCCCGCTCCATACTCGAACGGCCAGGACCACGATGAGCTCTATATAAACCCGCTCATGACCCTCAAGATGAGAGTCGAGCTTCCCGACAGCTTCTTCGGCACGCTCGAGCTCAAGACCGTTCCCGACTACTACGGCATGGAACAGGGGCTTGCGGGAAACAACAACAATTTCTTCCACATCGAACAGGCGAACATAGGCGCGGAGGAATTCCTGGGAAAGGGATTCTCGATTTCCCTCGGCATCATGCCGGTCAAGCTGGACTTGAGAGGGAACGGCGACAGCTTCTACGTCAACGTCTCCGAGTCCGAGAACCCGTTCACCGGAGCCGTTCATACCAATCCCGCGATTCACTTCGTCCCTGCGGACGTCACCGGCGCGCCCAGGGGAATCGAGGGATCGGGCTACGAATGGAACCCGTTCCTCGGCGGCAATGCATGGTGGAACAACTATCAGGGCCAGTCGAAGAACAGCGAGTTCGCAGGATTCGGACTCGAGTACAAGGGATTCGACGACATCTTCTGCCTCGACGTCTGGGGCGGCTTCACCCTCGAGACGGGGCTCACCGGAATCGACACCTTCCTCTTCCTGGCAGTGCCGAAAATCAAGTTCGACCTGAGCGGCACCGGCCAGGACAAGAGCACCGTGCAGGCGGTGTTCTCCATGATTCAGGGCGACAAGGACACGGCAATAGGCGCGCTCGGTTTCGGATTCGACATCTGGTTCATCAAGGACTGGGTCGAGGTCTTCTGCGAGTATGTCGGCCAGTTCGGCGAATACACCTCGGAGACCAGGACCGGCGCACACGACAAGACGCACCAGGCTTCGCACGCCTTCTACGCCGGCGCCCGCTTCGAGCCCAAGGTACTTGACGCCCCGGACTTCCGGCCCTTCTTCGAGATGTCCTACTGGTGGGTGGGCGGCGACGACGGGAATCCCATGCGCGAGAACCGCGACTTCGTGTCGTACGAAAGCGTCGGGACGCTCCTCATCATGGAAAGCAGCAGCGTGGGGCTCGACGTCGACTGCAACTACAGGGCGCTCAAGTGGGAACTCGGCTTCAAGCTGGAGACGTTCGAGTTCTCGGTGCGCTACGGGATGTTCCACCTCATACACTCCCCCTACAAGCCCTACTACAAGTATCCGCCCGACGGGGCCAATCATTACTCGAAAATCCTCGGCAACGAGGTGGACGTAAGGTTCAGCATCAAGGTCCAGGAACACCTGTCGGTCTCCGCGGTCGCGGCCATGGTCTTCGACGCGATGTTCTGGGACGAAAGCACCGAGAGCAGGGGCGTGAGACCGCTCCCCTGGCAGGGATCAGGCACCGATGCAGGTCTCGGATACCTGGAAATCAAGCTGGAATTCTAAAAAAGACCCTAACCTCCTCATTCACGCCTTGGGCCATCAGGACAAACCTGGTGGCCCATATTTTTTCAATAATCATTCTGCTGACCATCGAAGCCCATTGCCGCGGCCCCTCCTGCCCGCCGCGCCCGCCTCTGTCTCAGGCCTGCGGCCCGCTGTCCAGGCGTTGTACCCGCTGTGCGCAACGCGGAAACTGCGGTCGGCCTCCGATGGAAAGCCCGGGACTCGAACTGGGGCTAATCCGCTGGGGAAGAGACGATTGGTCAAGCCGAAGGCTTGCGCGCGGGCTTCCTCGCGGATATGCGCAAGCTCGTGACGTAGTCGCTCATCTTCCTTCCCCGCGGAAGCAGCTTCTTCACGTTCCGGTAGAAGCTGTCGCTCCATTCCGCCATGGCGTCAATCTTGCCCGGCTGGGACTCGAGGCTTATCTCCCTGAAACCCGCCTCCTCAAGCATGCGCTTCGTCCTGTCGACCAGAACGGCCCCTGCAATGCATCCGGTCAGCGCCTCGGCCGACCGCCTCACCGCAGGGGGAAGCCGCCTTATAAGCGCGAGGTCGGAGACCGCTATCCTCCCGCCCGCCTTCAGCACCCGGAACGCCTCCCGCCACACGCGCGCCTTGTCGGGCGACAGGTTGATGACGCAATTCGAGATAATCACGTCCGCCGTGCAATCGGCCGCAGGAAGGTTCTCAATCTCGCCGAGCCTGAACTCGACGTTCCCGTATCCCTTCCTCGCGAACGACCTCGCGTTCGCCCGCGCGCGCTCCACCATCTCCGGCGTCATGTCGATGCCTATGACCCTCCCCTTCCCGCCGACCTTGCGCGCCGCTATGAACGCGTCGAACCCGGCGCCCGCCCCGAGATCCACAACCGTTTCGCCGTTCCTGAGGGACGCCAGAGCCGTGGGATTCCCGCAGGAAAGGCCCAGATTCGCCCCGTCGGGAAGCCCCTCGAGCTCCGACTCCCCGTATCCGATCCCCCTGGCCAAATCCTCCGGCGACGCGGATCCGCAGCATGTCCCGCCCGGGCCGCAGCAGGATCCCGACTCGCTCGCGATTCGGCCGTACGCCGCGCGGACCGTCTTCCTCGTCTCGTCCTTCGAGCTTCCGCCTTCGCATCTCTTCATTTCCCCTTCGCTCCAAATCCGCAGATTATTGAAATCACCGCAAATTGTTCTATAATTCGCCAACAATCGAAATATAATAAGATGTTCCGGTCGCCTTTGCAAGACGAAATCAGGTCAATCAGTAAGGAAATCAGGCGGATTAGAATCGAAAAGACCTGCGGGATTGGCGTTGTCGTACTAGCCCTGCTTCCCCTTCATCTCCGCCAGGGCCTGCGGAACGGCGTCGAAGATTGCGAAGAACGACTCCAGGGACATGAGCTGGAAGATCTTGAGTATCTTCGGGTTCACGCCGCCTATCGCGAGCGGCCTGCCGGCCTTGGCCGTCCTCTCGCGGAATGCGATGAGTACACCGATGCCCGAGGACACGATGTGCGTGAGGTCCGCGAGATTCAGAATTATGCCGCCCCCGCCTTCGCCGAGAAGCTTCGTCAGGAACACGTCAACCTCGTCGACGTGGTTTATCGTGAGCCTGCCCGAGAACTTCACGACGACTACGCCGTCCGTCTCGCTTGCCGCGAGCGTCAGGGCTTTCCCGGTCTCTTCAAGACCCGGCATCTCGATATCCTGTCCGCGGTCCGCCGGACCGGCTCAGCAGCCGAATCCCGCGTCCGCTAAAACGCGCAGCCCGCCGGTCAATCAGCCGATCTGCTGCTTCCCGGCATCCGCCCGTTTCCACCTCTGGCCCGACGGCGTGTCCTCGACCGCAATACCCATCTTCAAAAGCCGGTCGCGCAGGGTGTCCGAAAGCTTGAAGTCCTTCCTCGCGCGGGCGTCCCTCCGAAGGTCCAGCAGTTCCTGCTCCTCCGGAGCCAGAGCCCCCTCCCGCCCGCCGGGAAGGAGGCCCAGCACCGCGTCCATGGACTCCACCGCCTTCTTCACTGCAGCGGCCCCCGACGCGGTGAGCCCGCCGCGGTTCTCAATCCTGTTGACGGCCGCCATAAGCATGTGCAGCGCGACAAGCGCCTTGGGCGTGTTGAGGTCGTCCGAAAGCGCCTCCGAGAACTCCGCAAGGCGTTTGCCCGCCTCCCCGCCCGCGTCGCCGGCCCCGCCCGCCCATCCAGTCTCCCCGAGCCTGGAATGGAAATCAACAACCCTCTGCCGCGCTTTCGCGGCCGCGTCGAGCCCCTCGCGCGTGAAGTTGAACTGCTGGCGGTAGTGGTTGGTGAGGAAGAAATACCTGAGATCCAGCGGATTGAATCCCATCTTCTCAACGTCGGCGAGGACGTGGTAGTTCCCCAAGGACTTGCTCATCTTCCTGCCGTCCGAGAGCAGCCACCCGTTGTGGACCCAGTACCTGACGAACTTCTTCCCGGTCGCGGCTTCGGACTGCGCGATTTCGTTCTCGTGGTGGGGGAATATCAGGTCGATGCCCCCGCCGTGGATGTCCACCGTCTCCCCGAGATACTGCATCGACATGGCGGAGCATTCGATGTGCCATCCGGGCCTCCCCTTTCCCGCTTCCGTTTCCCAGAAGACGTCGCCGTCCTCTTCCTTCCAGCCCTTCCAGAGAACGAAATCCGAGGCGTCCTCCTTCTCGTACTCGTCCTTATCGAGCCTTGCCCCGGGTTTCAGGCCGGCGGAATCCATGCCCGAAAGCTTCCCGTAGCCGCTGAAGCTCGATATGCGGAAATATGTCGAACCCCCGGATTCGTAGGTGTGCCCGCGGTCCTTGAGCTTCGAGACGAGGGCGACCATGGCGGGGATGTGCGCCGTGGCCCTGGGGTACTCGGAAGCCCTCCTGATGTTCAGCTTGTCGAGATCGCGGAAGAAAATGTCGATGTAGCGCTGCGTCAAATCCCCGAGCTCGACGCCCTCGGCTCTCGAGGCCCTTATAGTCTTGTCGTCCACGTCCGTTAGATTCATGACGTGGATGACCTTGAACCCGAAGAGAGCCAGGGTCTTCACGAGCACGTCATAAGACACGAACGCCCTGAGGTTTCCGATTTGAGCCTGGCTGTAGACGGTGGGACCGCACGTGTATATCGTGGCGACGCCGTCCTTGAGCGGGACGAACTTCTCCCTGTTCCTCGAGAGGGTGTTGTAGATGTACAAATCCGTCATCGTGCGTCCGCCCAAGCGGTCTTCGAAACAGCCCGGAAATGCCAGGGAAATCCTGTTTATCAGAAAATTCACCGTTGCGCAAGCCTCATGACGCGGACACGGCGCTGAAGAGCCGGGCGCGGGATCGGCCGGGCCGGCAACCGGCAAGGGAGTCGCGGGGTTTTGGAAGGGCTTGCAAGACGGAACCGCTGCGCTTCGTGTGGAATTCGAAACCTGAAAATGCCAGAATCACCGCCATGAAGGCCCCCCTGGAATTCCGCAGACTGTACGCGACTTGCGCAGGGCGCGCCTGGAACTGGATTGCCGCCGCCGCCCGCGCCGTCATCTGCGTCCTCCTGATCCACTCCGGCGCCGACGCGGCGTTCAGGGGCGATGAGCGGTTCGCCAGGGACTTCGCTTACAACTCCGAGTACTTCTTCCAGTCCGAGTCCTTCTCGCTTCCCTCCTGGTGGGAGGATGAATGGATCCGCGGCGACACCGGATACAGGATGGCGCTCGGCAGCGTGAAGACCGACGAGTTCTACCTGTTCCAGGAGGGAAAAATCGGGTACAGGCTCTGCGAGGCGCTTGGCATGGGATACAGGTTCTTGAACCAGGAGGACTTCGATTCCCGCCACTTCCGGCACATCGCGTCCCTCTCAGCCCATATGTTCGACTTCTTCAGGGTCAAGGCCTTCACCGAACTCTCGGCGGAGAAGGAGTGGATTGACCTCGGGGCCGAGGCCCTCTTCCGCGTTCCCGGCCTCTGCGAGGGCGGCATCTCGCTGAATCTCGTGGACATGACGTACAACCTCAAGTCGGGGGGCGACGGGAAGTATCTGCGCAAGCCCTATGCCCTGGGGTTCTCGGCCGCGGCCCTGCCTGCCCGAGGCGTCTCCGTCTCGGCGTCGGCTGATCTCGACCTCCCCCTCAGCCTCTCAGATCACCGGAACGGATTCGTGTTCGCCTTCTTCAGATACAGGCTCGGCTTCAAGGCATCCTGCGAGGTCGCGCCGTACTGGTCCGTGTTCTTCGACGCGTCGGGCGAGTTGTGCGGTAAGCGATGGGAGTACGAGCCTTACGCCGGGCCCTCCGACCCCCCCAATCCAGCCGAACAGGCGCTCGCCAGGGAGGCGATGCAGGCCAGGATTGAGGTCGTCAGGAAGTTCGGATCCGCGTCCGGCGACGCCGCCGCGGCAGGCTTCAAGTGGATTCAGCTCAGGGAGACGACCGTCTTCCCAAACGACCGCGCGGCGGACATGCGCCTCAAGAAGAGGGATTTCATATTCTGGGTAAGGGCCTGCGTCGGGATAGGCGGGGGGTTCTTCCTGATGCCGGAGTTCTACTTCGGACCCGTGTGGCACCTGGTCCACTACACCAATGACCCCGCGAAGGATTGCGAACGGCTCGTGCCGCTCAATTCGAAGTTCAACGCGTGCCTGGGAATCAGGTTCTCCGAAAACGCCGTCATCCTCGCGGGCGCGTCATTCGCCACCGACCGCTTCGAGTTCGACGGAGGCCAGGCCAGCTTCGTCCTCTCGTTCTGATTTCTTGGGGGATTGACTCCCGCATGCCGGAAAAAAAACTCCTCCTTCTCGACAACGCCATGCACCCCGACCTCTACAGGCCGGCCGATCACTGGCTCCGGTTCGCGCCCGGCGGTTTCCGGGCGGTTATTGTCCGCTGGCACGACCCGCCCCCGAATCCGGCAGGGTTCTCGCACGTAATCATCTCCGGTTCCGAGGCCTCCATCACCTCGCCGGACCCGTGGGTGGAGGGCCAGCTCAATCTCGTCAGGACCGCCGTCAGAAGGAGGATTCCCCTGCTCGGATCATGCCACGGGCACCAGATGATTGCGCTCGCCCTCGGCGGACCGTCGTGCGTGCGGAAGTCCCCCACGCCGGAATTCGGGTGGGTTCCCGTCGAAATCCTGGAGAGGGACGGGCTCTTCTCAGGGGCGGCTTCCCCCGCATTCTCATTCACCTCCCACTTCGACGAGGTCGCAAGCCTCTGGCCCGGAGCGGTCGCTATTGCCCGGACCCCCGGCTGCGGCATCGCGGCTGTCAGGATTGAATCGGCGCCCGTGTTCGGAATCCAGCCCCATCCGGAGGTCTCCCCGGACGAAGGCGCGCGCCTGCTCGACGAGTTCTCCGCGGTGTTTCCCGAGATGAAGCGGCACGCGAGAAGCCTGCCTCCGCGCGATTCGGGCCTGGCCGCCGCAATCACGGCCAACTTCTTCAGGCTTTGACTAGTCCCTGAAGGTCATCCTCATCGCGTAGGACCCCTCCTCGTTCGTGCTCTCGATGTCGAATCCCATCTTGTTGAAGACCTTGAGCATCGGCAGGTTCTTCTCGAGGACTTCCGCCGTGAATCCGAGGAGGCCCTTCTTCTTGGCGAGAAAGGTGAGGTGGCGGAGGAGCTCGGTGCCTATCCCCTTGTTCTGCATGGGGTCCTTCACCATGAACGCGGCTTCGGCGGTATGGGTGCCGGAATTCACGCCGTACTGGCCGACTCCGACAAGCTCGTCGGAGTCGCGCTCGCTGCTTTTCAGGAATGCGAGCAGCACCATGGTCCGGGCGTAGTCGATTATCACGAATTCCTGGAGCCTCTCGTGGGGCATGTCCTGCCTCCCGGAGACGAACCTGCTGTAGAGCGTCTCGTCCGAAAGGGAGTAGAAGAACTCCTTGAGGACCGGCTCGTCGCTGATTTTGACCGGTCTTATCAGGAGCTCGAGGCCCGTCTTGGTGGTCCTGTACGCCTCGTACTCCTCCGGGTATTCCTCGGATGCGCCGGTTATGAACCGCTGGTCCTTGAAGATGAGGTTCAGCTTCTTGGCCTCCTCGATGAGCCATGTCCTGAATTTCGGGTGCGCTATCGAGATGAGTTCCATGGCGCATTCCCTCATGTTCTTGCCGTGGATGTACGCGATGCCGTACTCGGTCGCCACGTATTGCACGTCCCCGCGTATGAACGTCACCGCCGCCCCCTGGGAAATTCGGGGGACGATTCGGGAAATCGTCCCGTTCTCGGCCGTGGATTCCATGGCCAGGATGGACTTCCCGTTCCTGGCCATCATCGCCCCGCGCATGAAGTCCGCCTGGCCTCCAATCCCCCTGTACAGGACTCCGCCCAGGGACGACGCCGTCGCCTGGCCGGTGAGGTCGATTTCGAAGGCGCTGTTCACGGCGGTCATGCTGTCGTGCTGGGCGATAATCATTGGGTTGTTCGTGTATTCAATCGGCTTGAACTCCACCGCCGGATTGTCGTTGATGAATTCGTAGGTTGATTTCCTGCCCATGCAGAACGCGGCGACCGTCTTGCCCCTGTCGATCTTCTTCCGGGAATTGTCAACCACGCCGGCCTTCATCAGCGAGACGATTCCGTCCGTGAGGAGGTCCGTGTGGACGCCCAGCCTCTTCTTCCCGCAGAGGTTGGCGAGAACCGCATTGGGCAGGCTACCGGGCCCCACCTGCAGGGTGTCCCCGTTCTCCACGATGCGCGCCACGTACTTCCCTATGCGCTGGGCGATTTCATCGGACAGGGTCGACTGGTACTCGAGGATGGGCTCGTCGTGGGGAATTATGAAGTCGACCTTCTCCACGTTGATGAACGAGTCGCCGTGCACCCTGGGCATCATGGCGTTCACCTGGGCTATGACGAGCGACGAGTTCTCGATGGCCGCACGCGCGATGTCCACGCTCACCCCGAAGCTCATGTAGCCGTTCGCGTCGGGCGGCGAGGTCTGAATCAGGGCGGCGTCCACGCGCATGAGCTTCCTGTACAGGAGCTCCGGAACCTGGGACAGGAACACCGGAGTGTAGTCGGCGAGGCATTCGTTCACCGCGCTCCTCGTGGGGCACGCCACGAACAGCGAGTTGTGCCTGAAATTGTGCTTGTAGCAGGCGTCCGCGTACGGCGCGGTCCCAAGAGGCCAGAAATGCAGGATCTCGGTGTCGAAGAACGCCTTGGGATGCCTCTTCACGTACTCGACGAGCTCGCACACGAGGTGCTGGGGCTCGCCGCAGCCCGAGGATATGAATATGCTGTCGCCCCGGTGGATGCGGGAGAAAATGAGGTCCGCCGGCGCGAACTTGCCGGGATACTTCTCCCTCGCTTCCTCCAGATATCCGCAATCCTTCATGTCCGCAGACCCGCCTCCGACTTCCGCGCGCGACCGCGCGAAATCCCATTATACCCTCTCCCGCCCTTTCGGCAAATCCCGCAGACGAAACGCAGCACGAAGAGTCGTGCGCGGGGCCGGTCGTGCCGGCGACCGTCATGGGAACCGAACGTCATCGAATGTTGTTTACTCCGCCCCGGAAAAGTAGACTTCATGCGGTTTCAGATCCAGTCGACGTTTGCGGAGGCCGCGAAGTGGCGAGGCGCTTTGTATCCTTCATCCTGCCCTTGGCGCTCGTCGCCGCTGCGGCCCTCCCATCGGCAGCGCAGTCGCGGACCGAAATCCACAGCAAGCCCAAGGTCAGCCTCGACGTCGACCAGTCGCTTTCCGACGAACTGAAGAAAGCCTCGGACGCCGAGGCTTCCGGCGACTTCCGCGGAGCTGCGGGAATCTACCACCGCCTCCTCAGGTCCCTGGGCGAGGAAGCCCCGGACAGGCTCGCCGCCCTCGCCTCAACCGGCAGCATCGAATCCTTCGCCACGGCCTGCCGGATTATCCAGGACAGAATCGCGCGGCTTCCCGCCGACGCTCTGGGCCATTACAGGTCGCTCGCGGATCCGGCTGCCGCAAAGCTCCTCGCCGCCGGAATGGAGGCGCACGACCAGGACGCGCTCCTCCTCGCCGCAACCACGATGCTGAACGCCTCCAGCGGACCTGCCGCCGCGGCCCTGCTGGCCGACATCTGCGCCGCACGAGGGGACCACGGCCGCGCGGTCGTCTTCTACGAGGCGGCCCTGTCGAGAATCGGACCCGGCCCGGGTTTCGACGCCCTCCTCCTCAGGTTCATCCGCTCCTCCATCAGGAAGGGCTTCCTCGGGGACGCGAAGGCGGGTATCGAAAGGCTCAAGACCCGCTCCGGCATGCTCCGGCTCGCCGGAAGGGACGTCCCGGCCGAGAAGATGGCCGTGCTCCTCGAGAACGCAGTGCTCGCCGCCGGGTCGGGAATCGCGTACACGGGCGAATCCAGGCCCTTCGGCGGCTGCTCCTTTCCGGGCGGGATTCCGGACCTTTCGCCCGACGCCCATTCCGTGCCCGTGAGCGTCGCGAGGGCGCTTCCCCTGAATCCAATCATGGATTTCTCCGGCAAGTCGGCGGTCAGGACCTTCGGCCTGTGCACCGAAGGGGCCATGGTCTATTGGAAGAACGAGTCAGGAATCGCCTGTTTCGCGCCCATAGCGGGACGCGTTATTTGGCGCAATCCCATGGACTTCGTATCCCCTCTTCCCGCCGCCGCATGCGGAAAGGAGATGGTCTACGTGAACCTGTGCCGCGAGGTGCGCCGCGGCGGGCTGACCTTCGAGAGCTCCGGAATCGCCGCGGTCGGGAAATCCGACGGCAAGACCGCCTGGACCACGCTCGAGGAGGATCCGTCCGCGGGCGGCGGCATCGTCGGCCTTCCCCTCGAGCATGGCGGAAGGCTCTATGCCATGGAGCAGAGGAGCAGGGGAGGGCTCTGGGTCTTCTCGCTGGTTTGCCTCGACCCCGCCGGCGGGAGGGCGAGCGCTCCCCCCGTGTTCCTCTTCACGCGGCCGTTCTATACGTTCTCGGAGGAAAAGGTCGTCCCTTCCCTCGCGCTTTCAGGGAGGCACCTGGTCGTGTTCTCCGGCGCCGGTGTCGCCGCGGGCGTGGACACCGGGAACATGAAGCTCAAGTGGGCGTTCAAGTACCCGAGGAGGGAGTGGGGGTCGAAGAACCAGAAACAGGCTTCCGCGACTTCGGTCCCTCCCTCTTTCGAGACCAACGGCATCGTCGTATCCAGGCCGTCGGATTCCTCCCGCTTCTACGCGGTGAATTCCCGCTCCGGCGAAATACTTAACAGCTTCGACTCGGACTCGGCCAGGCATTTCCTCGGCGTTTCGGGCAGAACCGTCGTCACTACCGACGGGGCCATGCTCAGGTTCACGGACTACCTTACCTCGGAAAGCGAGTATTTCATGCCCGGGCAGAACGACGCCAATCTCAAGGGCGCCTGCGTCACTCGCGGCTCGATTCTGGTCCCCTGCATGGACGGGCTGTCGGTACTCAAGCCGCCGCTCTGGACCGAGACCGCGAGAATCCGGTTCCGCGGCATGAATCTCTCAGAAATGCCGGAGGTCGCCGTCCTTGCAGACGGCATGTGCCACCTCGCGCACAAGGAATGGATTATCGCCTTTTCCGAAAGGGACGAAGGACTGATGAAAGCCGGGGAGAACGCGCCCGGCGAGGGGGAATTCGTCCGCCGGGAGATGTCCGCCGGCATGCTCAACTTGAGTTCCGGCCGCCTCGAAGAAGCCCTCGGCCGTTTCGAAAAGGCCCTGTCGAGGGCCGAAGGCGTGCATCTCGCCGAGGAGGACGCCCTGAGGTCGTTCATCTTCATCACGCTCAAAAGCCTCTGGACCGGCAGGACCGGCGAGGACCCGACCGCCTGGATGAGAAGGGCCGCCGAGGTCGAAACCGACCCCGACAAGGCGATCGAAGCGCCCGCCGAGCTCGGTGCAAGGCTCCTCGAGGCCGGAAGGATTGGGGAAGCCCTGGAGATGTGGATTTCGTTCGGCGCGTCGCGCGGATACCGGCCCGTTTCAATCAGGCATGACGGGGAGGTCGCCCCGGAACGGAAAAC
>DYIT01000088.1:18657-21520 GCA_020723505.1 Candidatus Kuenenia stuttgartensis | reverse complement strand
CCCACATTGACCAATCGGCGAAGCAGGGCTCGAAGACCCTGCCCGCCTTCGCCTGAAGAAACAAAAAGAGGCTGCGGCGGGTTTCACTCCGCCGCAGTCCAGGCGCACGGGCGAAGCAGGGCTCACCCCTCCCTCTCCCCCGATCGCGGGGGAGAGGGTCATAAAGCAGTAACCGGGAAAAGGCTGGAAACCTCTCTCCCCCGATCACGGGGAAGAGGGGCATGAAGAAATAACCAAGAAAAAGCTGGAAACCTCTCACCCAATCGCAGGGGAGAGGGCGCAGCAGCGGAATATCATACTTGCCGTCTGCCGGCCCGACCGGTTCCGCGCCCGACTCTTCAGCGCTGCAGGGCAGTGTGGAGATTGACCGCGCAAAGATGTATATTGATTCCGTCCCGGTACGCAGGTTCGCCGCGCATGTCCGGGCAGGGAGGTGCCGGTTGAGGGGAATTTCGGCTTCTGCCGTTTGCATTGCAGCCATCCTGCTCGCGTTCCAGGCGCCCGCGGCGTTCCCGCAGAGCGGGGGCGCGGATCCGGCGCCGCGCAAGCCCGATCCGCCCCTCGGCTCGAAATCGGCCGCATTCGCCAAGAACGTCGGCATGTATCTGTACTACAAATCGATGCCCGGATCAGAGGACAAGGCTCTGAAAGCGCTGGAAGAACTCAAGGCCCTCGAGACTTGCAACTGGAAGGGGATTGCGGAACTCCTCAACAAGACATTCCTCGGGTTCCGGAAATCCCAGGGGAAATACCGGAACAAGCTCGAGGAGAAGGTGGACGGCCTTTCGGTGGAGTACCTCCTCGATTTGCCGAGGGGATACAACCCCCGGAAAGCCTGGCCGCTGGCCATCGCGCTGCACGGGGGCGGGGCCGGATCCGGGGACGCCGGCGAGGCGATGTCCACGTTCGGAAGCCTGATGGGGCCGAAGGGGGCCATAGTCGCGGCGCCGCTGGCCCCGGAGCTCATCGACGGCGCGTGGAACTGCCCCCGCGGCTTCAGGGTCGTGAGGCAGCTCATAAAGGAAATCAGCGAAACCTGGCACGTCGACGGGAACCGGGTCTACATAGGCGGGCATTCGATGGGCGGCTACGGATCGTACTTCGAAGCGGTATGGTGGCCCGACAGGTTCGCCGCGGCTTTGTCGTCCGCCGGCGGGATAACTGCGGGATCCGTCTGCGATTTCGAGAACCTCTACAACACGCCGCTGTACGTAATCCACGGGACCGAGGACGCCACGCAGGCGCCGATTGAGTTCGTGAGGGCGGCCGACAAGGCCGTCAGCCTCCTGGGCCTCAAGCCGCGCTTCTATTCGTACGTCGAAATTCCAGGCGAGGGCCATTCCTTCCCGGACAAGTGGAGGAGGGACGCGGCGGACGCCATGTGGAAGCACGAGAGGGACCCCTATCCGAAGAAGGTCGTCTGCGTCTGCCCGAACTACTGGAGTTCCGAGCCGTCGAGGGCCATGGGGAACGAGGCGGGATCAAGGTCGTTCTGGGTGGAGATAATCGAGAGGTCGGGCGCCGACTTCAATTCCCCGGCCAAGGCAATCGCGGAATGGGGCAAGGAACCGAACACAATCCACGTCACGACGCCCCCTGTACGCAGGGCGAAGCACAAGGAGGCGCGGGACGTCAACGTGTCAATCCAGGAACTCCCGAGCACGGCGGTCAGAATCGGCATCTGCATTTCCGAGGATTTCGCGGATCTCTCGAAACCCGTGAAGATATTCCTTAACGGCGCGCCTGTCTTCAACGGGCTCGTCAACCGTTCGGCGGATTTCCTCGTCGAGAACCTCTGCGCGACCGGAGACCTGGCGATGCCCTTCAGCGCGAGGGTAGTGATAAAGACGAGATGAGGATTTCTTGACTCGGCCGCCCTTGAGTTCTAAACTGAATCCCGGTCCCGTTACATGAATGCGGTTCATTTATGAAATCCTCGTTCAGGCACACCGTCGGAATCTACGAGCTCGATATATACGGTCACGCCAACCACGTCCAATACCTCCACTGGCTGGAAGAGGGCCGGGAGCGCCTCCTCAGGGGAAAAGGGCTGTCCTTCGTCAAGCTCGGCGAATCGGACAGGAGGCTCGTGATCGTGAACGTCAGCCTGGACTACAAATCGGCCGTCAGGGCGGGCGAGGAGATAGACGTGGAGTCGATAATCGACAGCGTCGGCCGCACTTCGGTCAGGTTCGGCCACAGGATACTCGGCCTGGGCGGCGAGACGGTTCTCGACGGATCGGTGACGATGGTGTTCGTCGACTCCGGCGGACGGCCCGTCGGAGTCCCGGAGGATTTCAGGAAAGCGTTCGGCGTCCCTTCGGGGAAGAGCTGAGTCCGGCGCGCCCGGGCCCGGCGGGGCGGAACGGGCTTGTGCGCCGGCAGGAGGCAACATGGCTGACATAGTCGCGGAACTGAATCGGGAATTCAAGGACATCCTGTTCGACTTCGACAGCCCTCCGGGACCGGCCAGGGATGAGATGGAAAAGCTCAACCAGGGCCTTCTAAGGGAGCGCTGCGCGGCCGGAGGCAAGGCGCTTCCCACCAGCCTCAAGCCATGCTTCATGGCGGCGAGCAGGATTGAATACGCGGCCGAGGCGGTGCTGAGCCTCCTGGACGCAATCGAGAAGGCGGTGAAGCTCTACTTCGAGAATCCGGAGCTTAAAGGGCTGTTCGAAATCGGCGACGAGGAGAAGGCCCTCCTGGCCATTGACCCGGGCTACCCGGGCCGCAGCATTGTATTCGCCAGGGCAGACACGTTCATGAGCGGGAGTACGCTCAAGCTGCTCGAGTTCAACTGCGACAGCCCCGGCGGCGCATACTTCACGGACGTGCAGGTTGGGCTGCTCGCCGGAACCGAGCC
>DYIT01000088.1:0-18647 GCA_020723505.1 Candidatus Kuenenia stuttgartensis | reverse complement strand
CGAGGGTGCTCGATGCGCTCCGGAAGAAATACGGGGAGTGGGGGGGAGGGCGCGCTAACCCGACAATCGCCGTTGTCGGCGACGGCGGCGTCTTCAACGCGGCCGAATCGGCGCTGTTCGGGGAGTACTTCAACCGCGAGGGCTTCAACGGCTTCCCGGCGGGATTCGAGGATCTCGAATACGACGGCCACGTGCTCTACGGGAAGGGGGTTCCGGTCAACATAGTCTACAGGCACGGGGCCGCGTCCGGGCCGGCCCTGCAACGGGGAGGCGGCGCTGCTCTGGTCAGGGCCATGCGCGACGGCGACGTCTGCGCCGTCAATCCGCTCCGGGCGAGGCTGGGCGACCTCAAGAGCCTCCTGAGCCTCCTGACCGACGACCGGATTTCGGCCGTCCTCGACGAGAAGCAGAAGGAGTACGTCAGGCTGCACGTGCCCTGGACCAGGGTCCTGCGCGAAGGCAGCACGACCTACCAGGGCTTCGTGATTGACCTGCTGGAATTCGTCTCCGCGAACAGGGAGAAGTTCGTCATCAAGCCGGACGGCGGATTCGGGGGCAGCGGGGTGGTAATCGGCCGCGAGGCCGGCACGAAGGAATGGTACTCGGCCATAGAGGCGCGCAACGAAACGAAGATGGTTGTGCAGGAATACGTCCCCGTGCCTCAGGAGGAGTTCCCCGTGTTCTCGCCGGAGCTGGGGTTCGCCGTGAAGAAGGTGAACCACAACTTCCTGGTCTTCGACGGCGAATTCGCCGGCGGATTCGCGAGGATTAGCGACTCTTCCGTCATAAACGTCTCTGCGGGAGGAGGCATCGTCCCGTTCATGACCGTCGAAGACGACTAGTTTTTACCCGTATGACAGGCAAAAACATCCGCTGTGTTTCCGGGACTGCAAGGGGCGGAGCATGGAGGGGCGGTCCATGGGATCACGCGTGCGACGCGTGGATATGCCCCGTGCGAGCCTGAATTCGAATCTCGTTTGATTCCGGCTCGTCCTGGTCATGCGCCGCCCTTCGGGGCCGTGCCTTCGATCCTGAGCAGATGCGCGCAGCCGGGGCCGAGCTCGATGTAGAGCCCGTGGTCGCACATCTCGTTGCCGTCCCGGACGTACACGCTGCCGTCGATGACGTCCTTGAACGTCACAGACCTGTCCCTCAGGCCTTTAATCTGCATGGGAATCCGCGCCCTGCTCTTCTCGCCCGAAAGGTTGACGATTGATATGACGGCGCCCTTGCCCCTGAGCTCCCATCTCCACGCGAGGATGTTGGAGCACGAATAATCGCCCTCCGAGGCGGGCACCGAATCGAGCCTGCGCCATTCGCCGTCGCGCAGGACAGGGGAGGTCATCACCGGCAGGACGGAGGCATAGAGCGAAACGATGGCCGGGTCGGGGTGCTCCTCGGGTTTCCTCAGGAGCTGCACGGGGAGCCTCGTCTTTTCCCCGGATTCCTGGCCCTTGTGAATCAGCCTCGCCCCGGGAAGGGTGAGCGCCGCCACGGCGGAGGCGACCTGGGCGTCAGCGGCGAACGCGGTCGCCGCCCTCTCCTCGTCGTGGTTCTCGATGAACCGGAGCCCCCACCCGGCCCTCTGGCCGTCGCGGCCAATCAGGCCGTCCAGCATCCGGACGTCGCGCCTCTTGAGAGCGTCGTAGAGAATCTTGTCGTACACGAAATCGAACCCGAGCTCGGCAAGGCGCGATTCGAGCCCCCAGTAGACCTCGGCCATGAAGAGGAATTCCGGATTCACCTCGCGGGCCGAGTCCAGGGCTCTCGACCAGAACTCGCCCGGGACGGCGGATCCGCCGAACGGGATGTCGGCCCACGTCCTTGCGAACACGTCGGACAGTACCAGCATGGCCATGTCGCACCGGACGCCGTCGCAGGCGCCGGTTATGGTACGCAGTTCGCCCGCCATCGCCGCCATCGTGTCGGGATTCCTGTAGTCGAGCTGCGCGGTATCGGTCCATCCGTCGAAGAAGGGATCGCGCCCGTGCGCGACCATCCTCTTGCCCCTGTCGGTCTCGGCTTCGAAGAAGTTCCAGGGCTTGTCGGTGACGAAGCCCGCGGGCGGGCAGACGTAGAGCTCCGGCGAAGTGCGGATAAAGCGGTGGTCCCGCGCAGTGTGATTGGGGACGAAATCGAGAATGAGCCTCAGGCCTTTCCGGTTCAGCTTCTTCCTGAACCGCTGCATGGCCTCGTCGCCTCCGAGCTCGGCAGCGGTCCTGTATTCGGCGACCGCGAACGGCGAGGACGCCACGTCGTTAGGGGTCCAGTCGGGAAGGGCCCGGGCGAATTCGCTGCGGAGCCCCTCGTGCGCCAGGGCGATTTCCCGGCTTTGAGCTCCCCTCGACCATGCGCCCATGAGCCAGATTGCGTCGTAACCCGCCGACGATATCTCGTCGAGGGCAGTGTCGGGCACGGAATCCAGCGTGCCGGCCTGCCCCTTCTTCTTCGGCCTGAATCCCGCCGCCCATACCCTCGAGTTGATTTCAAGAATCGAAAATCCCTGCATATCCCCTCCTCCACAAGACCGCAGTCGTCAACCGGCAATTATATAAAAAAAACGGCGGCAAACCGATGTAAAACTTCTGTAAAAGGAACGGCTTCGCTGGAAGCGGACTACGGTTTAACTTCAACGGCGGGAACGAAAAACGGTTCCCGCCGTCGTTACGCGGCCGTTACAATCCCGGCGGCTCCTTTTTTGCTTGCCGCGGTTTCTCCGGGGTCATAAAATTCATTACGGCACAGGTTTATACCGGACAAGGACAGCCGCCCGCACAGGCAAAGGAGACAAAATGACTCGCGCGTTCATGTACCCGGCCTTCCTGCACGCCGCCGCAGCCGTCGTTCTTTCCGCAGCGGCAGGAACGGCATGCGCAACCCCGGAGGAACTGGTCGAAAAACTGAAGGCGCTCGGCCAGGATGCGGTCAAGAAGGACGAGGACAAAATCAAGGAGGCCCAGGATCTCATCACCAAGGACGCGGATTCCATGGAGAAGGCCGTGGAACTGCTGAAGGAGAAATACAACGAGGGCAAGACCTTCTTCGAGGAGGAGAAGAAGACGGCCAACGCCCAGGCGCTCGCGGTCTTCGGCATGGCGGCGCTCAAGGCGGGGAAGACCACCGTGTTCGGAATCATAAGGGTCATCTTCTGGACCGACGTCTTCGACCTCGCCCGCAACGACGTCATCCCCCCGGAGGAAAAGAAGAAGATCTCCGTGGATCTCGTGAAGATCTGGAAGCTCATGGTCGACGACCTGTTCTTCGAAATCCAGAGGCAGCACGGCAAGCATGAGACGGAGGGCAACCAGGAGGAGATGGACAGGGACCTGGCCCAGATGGAGCTGATCGCCGCGGCTGTCGATGAGGCTTTCTCGAGGAAGGACCTCGCGGAGAACGTCGAATCGTTCAAGAAGGCCCTGCAGGAGCTCAAGGAACTGAAGCCGGAGGACCGGGAGAAGGCCAAGAAGGGCGATGACGCGCTGAAAAGGGCGCAACACAAGTACGAGGGCCAGGAATGGGTGCCTGCCAGGGACGTATTCAAGCTCGCCTACGACACGTTCAAGGAGCTCGGACTTAAGAGAAAGCTGATGATCGCCGCGTATTGGCTCGCGGTGGTCCATGAAAAGACGAAGGAATTCTGGGAAATCAAAGGCTATCTCGAGGAAGCCCTGAAACTCGCAGAGGAGCTGGGAGACGCGGGCAAGGTCAAGGAGATGAAGGAATACCAGGAAGCCCTGAAACTCCGGGAGAAGGGCGGGGAGTTCACGCTCGTCAAGTCGCCCCTCGCCGATCCCGCGAATTTCGGAAAACCGGAACCGGTGGCGAAGCTGACCACCCGCTGGGGATCCCCGGTACCCACTCCGGACCCCCACAGGTTCGACGATATCTACTTCTGGAAGAACCTCTACCTCTCTGACGGCGAGTACCAGGGCAAGCCCGCAGACAAACTCAAACTGCCCTTCCCCGGAATCCTCTATTGGATCAAGAAGGGCGATCAGATTATCTTCGCCACGAACGACGAAGGAAAGGGGGGCAAGCCCGTCAGGCTCGGCCTCAAACCCGCAAAGCAGAGCGTGACCTGCGACTACTACCACAAGGGAGACAGCCTGAAAATAAGGTACGACTTCGAGGCCTGCTTCTACCGCCAGGTCAGGGTCTGCGAAAGGACTATCCAATACCCCATCGACAACATCAACTTCAACGTCAGGATTCGGTCCGACACCTGCAGGTCATGCTCGTTCAAGGGCCTCGACCTCGTGCTGTCCGACGACAACTCCAACGGGACCTTCAACGACTTCGGGACCGAGGAGAATCCCTCGGCCGAGCACAAGTTCGACCTCAAGTTCGAGGGCAGCGACGGGCTCTTCGTCGGCAAGGGGTCGTCCGGCTACGCCACGATGCTCGGAACCCTGGCCAGATTCGGAAACGCCTATTACGACCTCGAATTCAACGAGTCCGCCACCGAGGTGACCTTCAGGGAGTACAAGGGGCCCATGGGCAAGGTGGTCGTGGACTTCAAAGGCAACCCCAGGGCCGTAGTGAAGCACTTCATCGTCGGGCAGAAGGTCGGCGAAACGAAGATTTTCTTCCTGAACCTTGGCGAGTCCAAGGGGCCGGTAGATGTGCCGGTCGGCGCGTATTTCTTCAAGTACGCCCTGATTTCCTCGACCCCGGACCCGGAGAAAGGCCTCAGGGTGGAGGTCCACAAGGGCGGTTTCCCGGGGTTCCAGGTGGACGAGAACAAGACCGTGACCCTCGAGTTCGGGGCGCCCTTCAAGTTCGAATACCCCCTCGCCTTCGATGCCAACACGGGCGACGGCTCAATCCAGACGTACAACATGACCGTCACGGGATCCAAGGGCGAGATCTACAAACGCCACTGGCCGAAGGTATTCGCGCCCGACTACATGATCAAGGATTCCACCGGCAAGCTCGTGCTGAAGGGGAGAATGCGCTGCTTCGAGGAGACGGACGACCTCGAACCCAAGACGGTAGGAGCGGATATCCTGTACATGCAGCCGATTCCCGTGAAGTTCAAGGCCAAGGCCGGCGTCCATGCCCCGCCTTTCAAGGTCCTCATATCCGAGAACAGCCCCCTGTTCGGGGCCTTGAGAGATCCGGACTACAAATAGGCTCTTTCTGGGGCTGATAGTCACTTAGAGCTCATTTCAGCAGGGAACGAGGCCGCGTTGGGGGCGCCGGATGGTCGGATGCAAGGCGTAGCGACGAGCGCGACCTAACGGAGTCGGTCGCTTCGGTGCTGCAACGCCGCAGACGGCCGTCCGCCGCCCCCAACCCGAAAGGGCCGGGCTGATCTGCGTCGCATCGCTGCGTCGCTCGTCCTCGACGTGCCTCTCCGTTGGCACGACTTCGTCCTCGCTCCTTGTGCTGCTCGCAGCTGAGCCCGGTGCGGCTCCCGTTACCTACTGGAATGAGCTCTTAGTCAGTAGATTGTTGTAGAAACTGAAAGAATTCGCAGAAAGGCACGCGCGGAGCCATTTTGGACCTGCGAATCGCGTTCCTTCAGGGCGGAGCGCGTGACATAACCCGGACGAGCCCGGACTGCATCCCTGTCTGGTTCCGGCTCGTCCGGGTTATGTTCCCTGCCCTTTTCAGGGCGCCGCAGCGCGGCATGAAGGACGGATTCCTGTACCTGGATTCCGGCCGTACTCCGATTGGATCCGGATTTCCGGAAACCAGCCACTTCTTCGTCATGTATATATTGATTGATTGAATCCCGCCCTGCGAAATCAATACCAGCGGGATTTCCCGCGGAGCGGGGAGATATCCCGGCATGATAGTTGCAACATGCAGCTTGCCCGGAACGTTTCCGGGCCGTGTTGACGAACCTATCTGCAAGGAGTATATTCGCTTATCATGAATCGGGCACCTGCAAGCGGGATAAAGTTTCTTTCAACGAACTCAAACGGTTTTACGGTTCAAGAGAATCCGGAGTCGGCGATGGACGAGGCAGAACGCGAATCCGGCCATGGGACCGGCAACGAAAAACCCGGCGCTGCTCCGCTTGCGCGCGAGGAAGCCAGGGCTATGGAGGAGGATTTCATAAACCGCCTGATAAAAAAGGTCGCCGAAGCCGGGAACGTTGTAAATCCAGTTACTGCAAAGCCATGCGTATTCCCTGCCGACAGGCAGCCCGAAAGGTGGGACTCCAGGAGGAAGATCAAGGACCTTATGGTGAAGCACGACCTCATGGACCGGACGGTCATGAGGACGATGCCGCTCGACCCGGGAATAAGGATTGACGCCGGCCAATCGGGCCTCTTCTCCGGCTTCAAGCCGCAGGTTTCGGTCGTGGGCCAGTGCATAAGCCCGCTCGAAGCATTCCTGACCGCTGCCGCCTGCTCCGACAGGACGCAGTATCCCGATCTGGAAGCATGCGTGAAGGATATAACAGGCACCAGGCGCGATTACCAATATGTGGGGATTTTTTCGCCGGTCGGCTTTTCCGACGAGTGCAGAAGAAACGTCCCTTCCGGCAAGGACTTCTCTTGCCTGCTGATTGAGAAGCCGGGCGGAACCGAATGGGCCACGCACGGCGGATCAGCCGCTGCCTGGAAGGCCGCGGAAGCCATGTTCTCGTTCGAAACCAGGGAAGAGATGGTGAATAGGTGCCTTCTGGCCCTGCGCGGGCACCCGGACCTGAGGCTGCGCGGCGGGCACGTCCAGATTGACAAGGTCAGGATTGAACTCGGATTCCGGGCGGATGTCTTCGACTCGGCGCTCCAATCCCTGGTCGCGGAGCCGTCCGATTTCGTCGTGCGCCAGTTCGACGGCGTCAGAATCATCCAGCGGTCGAGGTTCTGATTCCCGAGACAGTAGCGGTTTGGGAGATTCGCATGAAGCTGCTCGAGAAACTCAAGGCCCTGTTCGTGAGGGACGACATCCCGGAGGAGGCGAAAAGCGCCTTCGAGAACGCCGAAACCACCAAGGATCTCCTCAAGAGCCTTGACCTGGTCCTGACCAAGAACGAAATCGAATTCAACGATCTCAAGAAGGAGATCGACCGGGTGGACTCAATTCTCCGGGATGAAGAGGCCAAGATAAAGGAATCGAGCATAGACGGCAGGCAGAAGCGCTACACCCTGCAGTACATAAAGCGCCTCCGCTCCCATCTGGACAACCTCGACAACCGGATGACCATCTACGACAAGAACATAAATCTGCACATCAACCTCATCGGCAGGATACAGGACATCGAGGCCATGTCGCTGAGGGGGGTGGACGAGAACCAGATTGACAAGATTATTCTCGACTTCGAGACTCACCTGAGCCGCTACCAGGACGTCGTGAGGGCAGGAGAGACGGGCTTCGAATCCACGACGAACATCGCGCGGCGCGAGGACATGGACCTCGCGGAGCTCGAGAAGGAAATCACCGGGGCTGATCCCGCGGCCAAGGATCGCAGGAACCGGAAGGCGGTCGGGGAGGCGAAGCCCGAACCCCCGGCTGCTGAAAAGGCGGCCGAGGAGCCGGACGCCGCGGAGGACGAGGAAGAGGAAGGCGGAGAAATCGCTCTGGAATAGAGTTTTATGCAGTGGAGGCCGTATGGGTTTCTTCAAGAGCATGTTCGAGAAGGCGGTGACGTCCAGGGACCTCAAGGTGTCCCTGATGAAAGTGGACCGGGACAGGAAGAGGAAGCAGCTTGAAATCAGGAAGATAGCCGCCCGGCACGGCGAGATAATCGACAAGATTAAGCAGTCGCGCAAAGCCGGGAACAACCTGGAGGTCGACTACATGTGGGAGGAGCTGAACGGGCTCAAGCTCGACCAGACCTTCCTCAGGCGCGAGGCGAGGATACTTAACCTCGAGGGCATCGCCCTTAAGAAGTATATCCGCGGGCTCGAGAGGCTGGAGAAGAACCAGAACCGCGACGGCATCAAGCAGCTTCTGGAGAGGACGCGCAAGAGCGGGCTAGACGCCAAGCTCGCCGGCCAGTTCGTGGACGAGCAGGGATATCTGGACGAGCTTACCGCGATTATGGAGGAAATCGGGCTGGAGGCGGACAGCATCGATATGCAGGAGGACGATCCCGCGAAGGCCAAGTTCCTCGAGCAGATAGACGCGATCAACGAGGCCGAGGAGGCGGGCGATTACGACGCGGCGGTGGAGAAGGAGGAAACCCTCAAGGCGGAGATCGATAAGGAGACCGAGGAGACCAAGGACGCGGCCGGGGCCTGAGAAAGCGCTCGGGCGGGCCGATTGAGGAGCCTCAGTGGACATCAACATCGCGGACCAGCTCAAGAAGACCCTCGACGAGACGATCGAGAGGGCGAGGAAGCTCGAAACCGCAGGCGACCTGCCCAAGGCGGGCGTCCTGTGGGAAAAGGCGTCCACGCTCATGCTCCAGTACTCCGAGTACTCGCCCAGGCGCGAGGACGAGTTCCGGAGGAAGAAGTGGGCGATGCAGTACCGCGATCGCGCCGCGATCCTCAAGGCGGGGGAAGTCCCGGCGCCCCCGAAAAAACCCGCCGAGCCCGCGCGCAAGGCGAGGAAGGAGAAGCTGGGCGGAGGAAAGAGCGAGACCTCGGAGATAAAGATGGCCGTCTCGCAGCTCATCACCAGCTCGCCGGTCACCTGGGACGACATCGGGGGACTCGAATCCACGAAGTCCGAGATAAAGTTCGCGCTCGGCGTGTCCATCGCGCAGCAGCCGCCCGGCGTCAGGGTCCAGAGCTTCCGGAACATCCTCTTCTACGGCCCGCCCGGGACGGGCAAGACGCTCCTGGCTGCGGCTACGTCCAACGCCCTTGCGCTGTCGGGCGACCGCAAGGCCGTGTTCTTCAACGTCAAGGTCAGCTCGGTGATGTCGAAGTACTTCGGGGAATCCAGCAAAATCGTCTCCGAGCTCTACGGCACTGCGCGCGACGCGTCTCCCGCCGTCGTGTTCCTCGACGAGTTCGAAGCCCTGGCGCAGAGCCGCGACGAAGGGGACCATACCGGCCCCGAGCGCAGGATACTCTCCACCATCCTGGCCGAGCTCGACGGCCTGGCCGAGAAGGGAAGGAGCGACATCTACGTGCTTACGATTGCCGCGACGAACAGGCCCTGGGACCTCGACGCGGCTGTGCTCTCGCGCTTCGAGAAGAAAATCCTCATCCCCCTGCCGGACCCGCGCACGAGGAAGGTCATCCTCGAAATCCACCTCCAGAGGCGCGGGTACTCCGTCCAGACGCAAGGCGAGCGGCTGGTCGAGATGACCCACGGATTCTCCGGAAGGGAAATCGAACGGTTCTGCAAGGAGGCGACCGGCCTCATGATAATGGAGATGAACCGCGAGCTGCCCGAGCTCCTCGACAGGGGATTCGACGCGCTCCGCAGCCACAGGCTCAAGGTCCGGCCGCTCACGGACCGCGATTTCGAGCATGCCGCCTCGCAGCTCAAACCGCAGACGTCGGCCGAGGACATGTCGAAGTACAAGAGCTTCGGCGATACCGCCGACGATGCATAATGCGCCGCACGAGCCGCCTTCCGGCATGCGGAAATGCCGGGGCGTCCCGCCCGTGGCGCGAGGAGGAGCAGAATGGGCCTTTTCAAATCCAAGGAAGAACGGAAAATCGAACGCGACATCGCCGTGCGCAAGGGCATAAACGCCATGCGCAGAAACGTCAAAAACCTCGAGAAGAACGAGAAGGACTACCTCGACAAGGCCAGGAGGGCGAAGAAGCTCGGAGACGAGAAGCAGCTCTCGTTCCTCAAGAACACCCTCCGGCGCACTGCGGCGCAGAGACGCGTGCTCGAGCGGCAGATGCTCTCGCTGGAAACCGCCCTCCAGATGAAGAACCAGGCGGAGGCGATGGGCGAGTTCGCGAAGTCCCTCAACGCCGTCAGCATGGCCATCTCCGAGACCTTCGCGTCCACGGACCTCGAAAAGACCCAGCGCGAGTTCATGTCCTCCGTGGAAAAGGCCGAGACGATGGAACAGAGGATGGAAATCCTGCTGGATATGAACGAGCAGATGTTCGAGGCGGAACCCGCCTCCGTGGAAGGCATCGTCACGGACCAGGAGCTGGACGCCCTGATAGAGGGCGGGACCGGCGAGAAAGCAGGCGCCTTCGACGACGAGATAGCCGAAAGGCTCAAGAAGCTCGAAAAGGAACTCGACGAGAAATGAGGAGGCCTTAAGGCCGGACGCCATGAGCCGTTTCCTCTTCGACAGGATTGAAGACCTCGAAAAGCGCTATGCCGCGGCCAAGAACAGGAACGACGCCGGGGAGGGCTGGAAGATACTCCGCGAGTCCGCGAGGGTCATGTACATGCTCGCGAACAGGGCCGAGGGCGGCGAGCGCGAGGCGCGCATCCGGAAAGCCGACGCCTGGATGGAAAAGGCGGTCGAGCTCAAGAAGGCCGGGACGTTCCCCGTGAAGAAGGAGGCAAAGCCGGAAAAGGAGGGTCCGGAAACGGAGGAAAAGGACAAGTCCTTCCTTCTGGCGGAAAGGCCCGATGTCACGTTCGACGACATCGCCGGGCTGGACGAGGCGAAGGAGGAGATAAAAATCAGGATGGTGTACCCTTTCACGCATCCCGAAACCGCCAAGCGCTACGGCGTGAAGAAGGGGGGAGGCCTTCTCCTGTACGGTCCTCCGGGAACCGGAAAGACCATGATTGCTAGGGCGGTGGCCGGCGAGATAGACGCGGCCTTCTTCACGGTGAAACCCTCGGAAATCATGAGCAAATGGGTCGGCGAGGCCGAGCAGAACATCGAGAAGCTCTTCCGCAACGCCCGCCAGGCCGGGAAGGCCGTTGTGTTCATAGACGAAGTCGAGGCCCTCGTCCCGAAGAGGTCGGACAACGCCTCAACCGTCATGCAGAGGGTGGTGCCGCAAATACTGGCCGAGCTCGAGGGCGTCGAGAAGAAGGAAGGCGGCGCGCTGCTTTTCATCGGGGCGACGAACGAGCCGTGGAGCCTCGACGTGGCCGTCCTGCGTCCCGGCAGGTTCGACGCGAAGGTCTACGTGGGCCTGCCGGACTCGAAGGCAAGGAGGCGGATGCTGGACCTGTTCCTCGAAGGAAAGCCCCTGGCCCCGGACGTGGACCCGGACGCGCTCGCCGCTTCCCTGGAGGGATTCAGCGGGGCCGACATAAGGAACGTCTGCGAAAGGACCGCGAACGCCGTGTTCCTCGAGGCGGTCAGGACCGGCGTTGAACGGGACATCGGATCCGCCGATTTCACGTCGACGGCCTCGCTGCTCGCCCCGTCGGTGACGGCGAAGGAACTCGCGAAATTCGAGAAGTTCAGGGCCGGAGGGTAAACGATGGAAAAGAGGCCGCCCCAGGTCGCGGGGATGTTCTACCCCTCCTCCGCGGCGGAATGCGCAGCGGAGATCGACCAGGCCGTGTCCGCATCCCCCGGGCCCGCGCTCGAACCCGGCCGCGAGCCGGTCGGGGGCATCGTCCCCCACGCAGGCTGGTCCTACTCCGGCCCCACCGCCGCGCGCGTCTACAGGGCGCTTGCGGGCGGCTTCGGCTTCGAGACCTTCCTGGTCTTCGGCGCGGTGCATTCCTGGGGAGTGAATCGGCCCTCCGTCTGCGATGGCGGCTCCTGGATCACGCCGCTCGGCGAGATTCGCGTCGACGCCGATCTGGCCCGGGAAATCGTGGACGCCTCGGGCGGGCTGGTCGCGGCGGACTCATCGGCCCACGACGGCGAGCATTCGATTGAGGTGCAGGTGCCCTTCATTCAGAGGCTGTTCCCGGAGGCGATGCTCTGCCCGGTCGCCGTGCCGCCGTCCGAGGACGCCATACGCGCCGGGACGGCCGCCGCGGAGGCGATAGGAAAGCTCCGCCGCAGGGCGGCCGTGCTGGGGTCCACGGACCTGACCCACTACGGACGCCGTTTCGGATTCTCGCCCCGCGGGAGCGGCGAACAGGCCCATGAGTGGGCGAAGGACGTGAACGACCGGAGGTTCCTGGACGCCGCGGCGGCGCTTGACGGCAAAGCCATGCTCGCGGCGGCGGCGGCCGACCACAGCGCATGCGGCGCGGGAGCCGCGGCGGCCGCGGCCTCGTGCGCCGCGGCGCTCGGGGCGAGGAGCGCCGGGCTCCTTCAGCACACGACTTCGCACGAGGTCATGCGCGGCCGCAGGGCCGGGGATTTCGTAGGCTATGCCGCGCTCCTGTTCATGAAAGGCTGACATGGAACCCGCTTCGAAGCACAAGAAAGGCGACAAGGTCGGCGAGTACATCCTCGAGGAGAGGCTCGGCACCGGCGGTTTCGGCGAGGTCTGGAAAGCCTCCCATCCGGTCCTGTCCGGCGAGATGGCGGCCGTCAAGATCCCCACGGACCCTGCGTTCATCGAGAACCTGAAGCGCGAGGGAGTGATTCTCGCCGGCCTCGCAGGCGAGCACATCGTCGAAATCAAGGGCCTCGACCCCTGCGCGAATCCGCCGTACATGACCATGGAATACGTCTCGGGCAAAAGCCTGAGGCAAATCCTGTCGGAAAGGAAGAAGCTCCCCGTCAGGGACGCCGTCGACATCCTGCTCCAGGCCCTCGACGGCCTGGCCTTCGCCCACGGAAGGAACGTCGTCCACCACGACATCAAGCCGGAAAACATCCTCCTGACCGAGGCGGGCGTGGTGAAGCTCGCGGATTTCGGCCTCGGCAGGGCCTTGGAAGCCACCGCGTCGCTCATGCTCCAGTCCGGATCGCTCAGGACGGCCGCAGGCTCGGGGATCACCGGCACGCTCAGGTACATGGCCCCCGAGCAGCGGGAGGGCGCGAAGGGCGACTTCCGGAGCGACCTGTATTCCCTGGGCGTGGTCTTCTTCGAGATGATTACCGGCGAATTCCCGCAGGGCGCCGAGCTCCCCACGGAGGTGGATCCGGCGCTGCCGAAATGGACGGACGCGGTCTTCCAGAAATGCTATACCAGGTTCGAGAAACGCTACCCGAGCGCGAAGGCGATGGCCGAGGACGTCTCGGGCATGGCCAACGCGCGCATAGTCTACCTGGACGTGCCCTCCGTGAATCCGGGCGCGCTTCCCCGCCCGGTGGCGGCGGCAAGGCCCTCGAGGAAGCCCGCTGCCAGGCTCGAGCCGGCGTTCGGGCCGCCCCGCTCCCCCTGGCTCTGGCCGTTCTATTTCCTGTACCTGGCCTTCCACATCCCGGCCAGACTGCTGCAGGAGATTATCGGCTTCCTCTCCAGCGACAATCCCGGGAAGTCCAGCGTCGCGCCGTTCTTCATCCTGTTCCTCGGGCTTTTCGGCATTTCGCTGCTCGGGTCGATTGCGCTGAAGGACAGGTGGATTCCTGCTTCGGCCCGGTCCGGGAGCGAGGCGCCGTCCCTGCGGGAGACGGGGGAGCTGACGGTGAAGGATCTCCTTCCGCTCCTCGAGTCGCCGCAATGGCGGATTCCGGCAAGGGAGGAGTTGCTGCGCAGGGGCGGATCCGCTCTCGATGAGCTCAACGCGGCTTACCTCGGAGTCAGGGCGAAATCGCCGAAGCTCGAGAAGGAGCTGCTGTCGATAATCGACGAAATCAGCGCGGGCATCCACAGCGAGCGCGGCCGGCAGGGGCAGGAAAGGCGTTGAGGGCGCATTCATGGCGAAGATTGACTTCGACAAGTGGCTTTCGGACGGCGACGCGATCGCAATCAGGATACGGTCGAGCGACCTCAGGGACTTCCTCGGGCTGAACATTTTCTCCTCGGGCACTGTCGAGGTCCCCCAGGGCACGGTGGGGCTGGTCAGGCAGGAAGGGGGGGCGAAGGCAAGGCTGGCGAAGGCAGGGGAGAAGGTCGGCGGGGATTTCGAGCTCGTGCTGGTGAAGGACAGGAGGTTCCCGCTGGCGCTTTCCTTCGATGGGCTGAGGTCTGCCGACGACTACCCGTTCTCCCTGAAGGTCGAGCTCATCATGAGCGTGGACGTGCTGAACGAGGACGCGCTGACTGATTTCGCCTCGGGGCTCATCTCCGACTCGGGCGAGGCGACGTCCGCTTCGGTCGGCAAGCTGGCCGGGCCTCAGGCGGGCGAGATTATCAGGAACTTCTTCGCGGCCGGAAAGGCGGAGGACCTCATGCGCGGCGACAGGTCCGCCGACGTCGAGAAGGCTTTAAGGTCCGGGCTCAAGCGGACGTGCTTCGAGAACGGGTTCGACCTCGTGGAGGTGAACGGCCTAGAAATCAGCAGCCCCGACTACGAGAAGGTCCGGGACGCCAGGCTGGGCGCGGCGATGGAGGAGGAGCGCGCAAAGAGGCTCGAGATAATCAGGCAGGCGTGGGTCAAGGACCAGAAGAACGAGGCCATGTCCGCGAAGGAGGTCAAGGAGTTCGTAAAGGCCCTGGACCACGAGGGCGCCTTGCAGGAGATCGAGAGGCGGAAGCAGAAAGCCGAGGCCGAAAAGGAGCTGCAGGCCATCATGGGCGAGAAGGAGCGCCTCAAGATGGAGTTCGAGCTCAAGAACGCCTCGCAGGTTATGGAACTGCTCGAGAAGGCGGGATTCAGGAACGTGTTCGAGAAGTTCCTGGAGATCGCGGAGAAGCGCGGCGCCTCCAGGTCGGGCGAGGACCTCAGGAAATCCCAGGCCCACGGCCTGAGGGCCGGGTCCACCAGGCGCCTGCTGGCCGTGCTGGGAGCGAAGATTCTGGCCTTCGACCCCAGGAGGCAGGGCCATGCGCCGGCGGAGACCTACGACCTGTCGGGGGGAGCGCTGGGCATGCTCAGGTCCGTGCGGGCGGACACGGCCGGCGGATCGGCCTGCCTGCTCGCGGGGGCGCAGTTCGGCGTCTATCTGCAGTCGGAGGCGGACGGTTTCGCGCCGAAGGAGTACAGGATTCCCGGTGCCGGAGGCAACCGCGGAGGCGTGAATTCCGCTGTGATTGCGGGAGACGGCCTTCTTGCCGCGCATTCAGAGTTCGGAATCGTGAGGTGGCCCCTCTCGGGCGGCGAGGGGGAATTCCTGAGGAAGGACCTGACCCAGGGGGAGACGACGGTGCGGGGCTTGAGGCGGGGATCGGACGACACCTGCTACTTCGCCGCCGGCTCCACCGTATACTCGCTCATGGGAGCGATGCTCGAGGGCACTCCCACGTGCTACGCCGGAGCCGACTCGGCGGTCACGGCGCTGTGGATCACCAAGGCCGCCGTCTTCGCAGGCACGAAATCCGGCGAGCTCTTCAGGTGGAAGATCGGCGAACCCGAGAACCCGAACCGGGAAATCGCGAAGGGCGTGGATCCGGTCTACATGATAAAGACCGCACTCATCGACGGCAGGCCGTGCGTTCTTGTGGGTTGGAAAGGCTACGGCGTCCTCGCGAAGGTGCTCGAGACCGACAGCCAGGTCCAGTTCCTCTCGGACGCGCGGATTCGCTGGGTCGACGGCGAGGCCGACTACGTGTTCGGCGTTGACAGGGAAGGGAGGAGGATTCTCGTCTGGAAGACATCCGACAAGACCAGGAGGCATTCCGAGTTCGTGACGGAGGAGAGAATCCAGGACATCTGGGTCTGGGCAGGCGAGGAGGAGAAGGGCGGCAAACCGCCCGAGGACGGGCATCGGGACTGACCGGCGTCGTGCCGGTCCCGCGTAATCCGCCTCCGGAGGGTTGGCTTTCGGGCGTTCGAACGATGATGTACAGGAGATTGAGGGAAGGCGACAGGGCCGGGGAATACCTGCTCGAGCGACTGCTCCTCTCCACGGATTCCGACGAGACGTGGGCAGGGAGGCACCATCTCCTCCCGAGGCAGGTCGCGGTAGTGGTGGCCAAGGAGGAGAAGGGCCTCGATGGGCTCAGGCGCATGGGGCAGGCCCAGCATGCGTTGAACCATCCAGCGGTTGTGAAAACGCTCGGAATCAGCCTGGACAAGAACCCGCCCTTCCTCGTTCTCGAGCATTCCGAAGGCAGGACCCTGCGGGAGGTCATGTCCGCTGAAGGGCAGATGGCGTGGCAGCGCGCCCAGGCCGTGATGCGGCCGGTGCTGGAGGGCCTCGGACATGCGCACGAGTCCGGCACCGTGCACGGCGACCTGAGGCCCGAGAACATTTTGGTCGAACCCGGGGGAGCCGAGAGGATTACGGGTTTCGGAAGGAGAGCGCGCCCTCCGGTCCGGGACGACCTCCTTTCCGACTCGCTGGGCGATGACGAGAAGTCGGCGGTCATGGAAGCCGTCTACTTCCCGAGGGATCCCGATCCTCCGACGCCCGCGTTCGACGTGTACTCTGCCGGCGTGGTGCTTTTCGAACTCCTGACCGGCGGGCTGCCCCACGGGTCCGAGAGGCCCTCTGAAATCGTCGAGTCCATTCCCGCCAGGGCGGACGAGGTGTTCAGGAAATCCTATACGAGCATCAACCTCCGCTACCGCGACGCGAACGAGATGCTCAAGGATCTCATGCGGGCTCCGGAACCGGTCCGCCATGCGCCAGCGGAGCATGCCGGGGTGCGGATACAGATTATCCGTAGCCTCAAGAAGTGCCCCAAGTGCGGCGCGGAAAACAAGATGGAGTTCCATTTCTGCACTTCCTGCGGGTCCTATTTCGAAGCCGCCGGCAGGGGGCTGTGCGTGCGCTGCAGCAAGCCGATAGTGGCAGGCGCGAGGTTCTGCACCTTCTGCGGGGCTAAACAGTCCTGATTCGGCGTTCGACCCCGCGAGGCTTGTGGACCTTGAACGCCGGATAATTCATGTTCCTACGTGAATTATCCGGGTTATAATCGCAGGTTGACACGCGCCCGGCGGAGGGACCGCACTTCTTCCCCGGGCCCATCATGTGCGAATCCGGAGGCGGTGAATGCGGACGAGGGCGGAAGAAACGTCGGATCGCTTTCGAAAACCCGGAGCTCCCGGCAGGCTGAACCTGCCGCTCGCGGCCGCCGCGGCCGCGCTGCTGCTGTTCACGGCCGCTTGCGGGGACCGCGACCTGATGCGGAAACCCCAGCGGACCGCGCCGGCATTCGACGCGCCCGCGCTCAATCCCGTGCTCACGCCCACGAACCTCTCCCAGGCCGTGATCTCCGGATCCGCGGCCCCTTCCTCATCGATTGAGGTCATCGGCACGGTCACGGCCGCGGGCACGGCGGATTCCCAGGGCAACTTCTCGATTTCCATCGCGCTCGCGACGTCGCCCGGCGCCGAGACGCTCAACTCCCTCGCGGTCCGCTATGTCGCGGGAACCGATTCGAGCGCCTGGGCTACCGCCTTCATCCTGCACGACCCGGTCGCGCCGCCGGCGCCGGTCCTCTCCGGCATCCAGACGCCGACCAGCTCCCAGACGATATCCGTGTCGGGAACGACCGAGCCGGGATGCAGGGTCGCAATCTCGGGCCCGCTGGTAGGAGCGACCGCGGACGCGGACGGCCTCGGGGCCTTTTCGGCCCAGGTGGTCCTGTACCCGAACGCCTCGAACGCCATTTCGGCCGTCTCCACGGACGCAGCGGGAAACCAGTCCGCCGCGGCATCGGCCATGGTCGTGCACGACTCGATTCCTCCGAAGGCGGCGGAATCCGCGAAACTCAGGGCGTACTTCGACGGGACAAGCGTCAGGGTTTCGGGCGGATACATGTGCGTGGAGCCCCTCGTGACCGTAACGGTCGAGAACACCTTCACGCTGGCATCCGTCTCCGTGACCGCGGGCGCGAACGGGGCATTCAACGCCGCACTCGCAGGCGGCGGGGACGGACAGCAGGTGAGGGTGGCCTGCACCGACGCCGCTCTCAACACGAGCCCCCTGCCCGACCCCCTCGTCCAGGTCTCTCAGAACTGGTCGGAAATTCCGGATTCCGGTCCGCCGTCGGCGAGATTCGGATCCACGCTTACAATCGACATGGTCAACAACCGTGCAATCCTGTTCGGCGGCAGGAACGCCGCCGGAACTCTGGCGGATTCCTGCTGGTCCCTGGACCTTTCCCCGGGAAGCGAGCAATGGACGCAGATAACCGCCTCCGGCCCTCCCGCTCCCAGGTTCGGCCATGCCGCGATTTACGACTTCTACAACAGGCGGGTCGTCATATTCGGCGGCGAGAACGGCGCGGCGTATTTCGGCGACGTCTGGACGCTCGACGTCGCGACTCCGGGGAGCGAGACGTGGGCGCAGCTCTCGACGACCGGAATGCCCGGGCCCCCCGCGGCAAGGGCCTGGCATACTGCGGTCCTGAACCAGTGGAGCGGAGGCATGCTCGTCTTCGGCGGAAAGGACGCCACGACGGTGTACGACGAGGTCTGGGACCTGCACGTATTCAACAAGGCCTCTCCCGTCTGGGTGAAGGCGGTGATTTTCGGATCGTCTCCCGCGCCGAGATGGGGGCACAGCGCATGCGTGGATATCGCAGGGGTGCGCATGCTCGTTTTCGGCGGAATCGTCCAGGGCGGCGCCTATTCGCAGGAGCTCTGGTCGTACACGCTCTCGGGCGGCTCGGCATGGTTCGCGGTCTCGGCCGCTTCTCCCCCTTCGGCGCGCGCGAAACACGCGGCGTTCGAGGACGGATCCGACTCGCGCATGATTATCTTCGGCGGCGACACGGGCCTGCAGCGGCTGAACGACGCGCACTCCTTCGACATGGCCGCGAATTCATGGTCTGATCCGGTGCTCACGAATCCGCTGGTGAAGCCACTGAGCCGCGAATGCGCCGCCGCCGCCTTCGACCTCAACCTGCTCAAATGCGTCATGTTCGGCGGCGCGGCGGACGGATCGTCATCGG
>DYIT01000087.1 GCA_020723505.1 Candidatus Kuenenia stuttgartensis | reverse complement strand
CGCCGATTCAATGCCTCCCACAGTCCAGCATGTTGCGCTCCTGCGGCCCCTCAACCTGCAACCTGCAACTTGCAATCTGTAACCTGCGGCACACCACGGTCCACGGCTGATAGGTCGCATTCCCGGCACACCACGGTCAACGGCGGCATTGCTTACGGTTCACGGTTTACAGCTTTCAGCCTACGGTTCACGGTTCACGCCCCGCGCCCTGCACTCCGTTGCGCCGGAGAGCCCGATGGGCTATCATGAACCTGTTGCTGGAGGATATCGGCATGAAACCGGAGTACTTCGCGCAGGCGGCGCTGCTGATCGCGATTATGGCCTCCTCCTCGGCCGCGGAGCTCGGCTTCAGCGACCAGTTCGAGACGCTCAGGGGGCAGGGATCCGGGGCCGACATCGAGGAGGCGGAGAAGCACGCGCTCCAGAACGCAATCTCCTCCAGGGTGAGCGAGATGGCGTCCGACAGCAAGTACGAACGCGTCCCCGGCTTCTCCGAGGCGGTCGACAGCGTCTGCAGGAACTACCGCTCGTACGTGGGCAGCTACGAGGTCGTTTCCTCGAAAACCGGCAAGACTAACCGCCAGGGCAAGGACGGTCAGCCGGAGGAAATCCAGGGCATTGAGATCACTGTCCAGGCGGTCGTCAACACGGCGCGCATCAGGAGGGACTTCGAGAAGGCGATAAGGATGGTCGAGCTCGCCAAATACGGCGACAACGTGGCTGCGGTGCTCGAGGAGTGGTGCGGCCCGGAAAAGGACGGAAAGCCGGCGTCCGGGAGGCATGCGGCCTATGCAATCGAACGCCTCTTCATGGGCAACAAGTTCAATCAGGTGAGCATCCAGCCGCTGCTCAAGAGATTCGCCGGCGACCTCGCAGCCGGGAAGAGGCTCTCTTCCGCCGAATTCAAGGACGGGCTGCTGAAGGAGCTGAAGGGGCTTGCCGCCGACATCATCATAGTCGGGTCGATAGAGGCCAAATTCCTGCGCAAGACGAAGGTGAAGGCGAAGGGCAAGGACCCGGTCGAGGGCTGCCTGTTCGAAATCAAGGCTTGGGTCGAGGCCTACGGCAGAAAGAAGCTGGATCTCCTCGGCAAGGCCGGCATCAATGAGGAAGCGACTTCGGAGCTCAAGGACGAGGTCGAGGCGATGAACGATCTCCTCGGCAGGGCCGGGGAATGGATGGCCGACGCGGTATGCACGGAAATCGTCAGGAAGGCGGAAAAAGCCGAAGAAGCGGTCCTGGGCAGGCCGATGCTGTTCGTGTTCGAGAACGTCGAGGATTCGGCGCGCGAGTCGATTTCTTCTAAGATAAAGGGAATCGAAGGCGTTTCGGACTTGAAGATACTGCGGTTCGGCAAGGGGGCGCTCATCCTGAAAGCCATGGTGAACGTCGAATCCGAGGCGTTCAGGAAGGCCCTGCTTGCCGCGTTCAAGGGCGAGGGGCTTTCCATGACCAGCTACGCGGACGACAAGGTGATTATGAAGAAATGAGCCGCGGCCGCCCCTGCCCAACTTCCTTGCATTTCGAGCGTTGAGTTGAACGGAACCCAGATGAAGACGATTGAAGAATATTTCAAGCTCATGGTGGAACAGAACGCGTCCGACTTCTTCCTGAAGAGCGGATCAAGGCCTTCCATGCGCATTGACGGAAGCGTGCGGTTCATAGACCCCCAGGAGACGTCCGAAGCCTTCTGCAGGGAGCTGTTCAAGCGCGTGACGGGCGAGGACGCGGACGTGCTTGCGGAGAGGAAGGAGATGGACCTCGCCTTCGAGCTCGAGGGCGTCGGCAGGTTCAGGACGGCCGTGTTCAACCAGAAAGGCGAAATCGGCTTCGTCTTCAGGTACATACAGAAGCTCATCCCGAGCTTCGAGGAGCTGAACCTCCCGTCCAAGCAGCTGCAGAAGCTGGCGTCCATGCGGCGGGGCATGGTGCTCATAACGGGCGTCGCGGGATCCGGCAAGTCGAGCACCCTGGCCTCGATGATTGAGCACATCAACCAGACCAGGAACGTCCACATCGTGACGGTCGAGGACCCCATCGAGTTCGTGTTCGAGGACAAGCAGAGCATCATCAACCAGCGGGAGGTAGGGCTCGACACGGTCGACTTCATGGAAGCGCTGAAGCAGGTCGTGCGGCAGTCGCCGGACGTCATCCTCATCGGCGAGATGCGCGACAAGGAGACCATGGAGACCGCGATCTCGGCCGCCGAGACCGGGCACCTGGTCTTCAGCACGCTCCACACCGTAAACGCCATCCAGACGGTCGAGAGGATCATCACGTTCTTCCCCCCGCACCAGCACCCGCTCATCAGGATGCAGCTGTCCATGGTGCTCCAGGGCGTCATTTCCCAGAGGCTCCTGCCCAAGAAGGACGGCAAGGGAAGGGTCCCGGCGGTGGAAATAATGATCACCACGCCCACAATCAAGGAGATGCTGCAGGAGGGAAGGACCACGGAACTCTACAACGCCATAAACGAGGGCGAGTACTACGGCAACCAGACGTTCAACAGGTCGCTCAAGTCCCTCTACCAGAACCATCTCATAACCCTGGAGGAGGCCATGGCGGCCGCCGACAACCCGGACGAGCTCAAGCTCGAGATCAGGGGCATCGTGAGGGGGACCAAGGCGGCTGATTTGGGTGCGCATTGACATGAGAATCAAATCCCTGAAACTGGCCGTGCTTTCCGCGAACGCCGCGCTCCTTATCGGCATAGCCGCGTCTTCCGGACTCTGCGTCATGCAGATTCTCAAGGAGGGCGAAAGGAAGCCTGCTCCGCCCAAATCCGATCCGCAGTCGGAAGCGCCGGTGAACATCCAGAACATACCGCCGCTCGGCACGTTCTCCTCGATATGGACGATGAGGGCCGTGCCGGGAGCATCGTCGCCCGCCCCGGCGCCCGAGGAGGACAAGCGCACCGCGCGGGACCAGGCCGAGAAAATCCTCGCCGAGGCCGTGCTCATAGTCGGAATCCTGCCGAACGTCACGGCGCCCGAGAAGGGATGGGCGATTCTCAGCTCCCCGAGGAACGCAGTGGAGACGACCCCCGTGGCCCCCGGAGACACGTTCCAGAACGCGATCGTCCAGAGAATCATAAAGGAGGGCGTGTACTTCGAGTTCAGGGGCCACAAGGACCTGTTCCTGGCCTACTCCGACTCGTCCCCCGCCCGCGGCCTTACGGGCAGGGCAGCGGCCATGGCGGCGCGCGGGCCGGGCGGACCAGTGGCTCCCGCCGGCGGTCCTGGCGGGGTTCCCGTCGGAGTCTCGTCGACGGCCACCACAGGCAATCCCGAGGAGGCTTCCGCGGACGCCCAGACCTACGACTCCTTCGTGGAAACGAAGAAAATCAACGATAACCAGTGGCAGATTGACCCGAGGGAGCGCGACTTCATCATCGAGAACCACCCGAAAATCAGGGCAGAAGCAAGGCTCGCCCCGCACTACGATTCGAAGACCGGCCAGGCCGACGGCGTGGAAATCCGCGGCGCAGAGGCAGGCAGCCTCGCGAGCAAGAGGGGGTTCGAGAAGAACGACATCATCAAGTCGGTCAACGGCGTGGCCGTCACCGGACTCGAGTCAATCGAATCCCTGACAAAGAAATTCCAGACCGCGCGCAGCATCACGGTAGTCTACGAGCGCAAAGGCAAGACTTACACAGTCACGTACGACGTAGCCAACAAATAGCGGATGTTCTTTTCCCGAAGCCTTGAAATCCGGAGGTTCCGCACCAATCTCAGGCGCCTGTATCTGGCGTCCATGGTGCTGTTCGCCTCCCCCGAACCGGTCCTTTTCTCAATCGGCGCCGGGCTCGTCGCGGCAGGGGTGCTCGTCCATTTCTGGTCCGCAGGATACCTGACCCGGGGCAAGTCGCTCGTGGTCTCAGGCCCGTACTCGGCCGTGCGGAACCCGTTCTACTCGGCGGCGATTATCATCGACCTCGGGTTCGGCCTCGCTTCGAGGAACTGGATTGCCCTCGGCGTCTTTCTCCCCCTGATTTCCGCCGTGTATCTCCGGAGGATACTGGGCGAGGAAAGAGCACTTGAAGCCTCTTTCGGGGACGAATACAGGGCGTACAAAGCATTCTGCAGGACGAGGCTCCTGCCATGGTTCCCGAACCTCTTCCGGACCGCGCCGGGAGTCCCCGTCCCGTTCTCCTTCTCAATGGTGATTAAGAACCGGGAAATCGCGAGGGCTGCAAGCCACGTCGCTGTCGCGGCGGTCGTCGGAATCCCCATGATATACGCCGATCCCTGGGAATGGGTCTCGCTCCCGGTCCGCGGAATCGTGCTTGGAGCCCTTGCCATCGTGCTGGCGGCAATGTCGGTCAGGCAGCGGACGCCCGAGGGGAGCGGGGGAGGGGAAGCGGGACTGACCGATAGCGGTAAGCGGTGAGCGAGCAACCGTAAACCGTAAGCCGTGAACCGTAAACCGCAGGTCACATTCTCGGGCACGGCTCGCCGTGCCCCTACGGGATAATGCCGCACTAGGGGCGACGCATGCGTCGCCCCTACTTTCCCATGCGATGACCTCGAAGGTCTTTCCGGTGCATGTTTATTATCCATTTCCCCGCGGCATCCTCCGTCTCGGCTGTTTTAGTCGCTTCTCTTTCCCGCGCGACCAGTGTCGCGCGATTTCGCGATTTTCGGGCTGGAAACGGCCCGAAAACCCTAAAGAAAACCCCCTATGGAGCCGATAAGACTTGAGGCGGTTTCCCGCGGGGCAGACGAGCGGGCAACCAGGAAATCCGTCATTCCGGAGATTTGAAAGGGGAACCAATGAGAGGGCTGTGCATTCCTGTTTTCATCGTATCCTTGCTCCTGAGCGCGGGTTGCGTCTCGCAGACAAAGTACCTTGAAATGGAGAAGAGCCACGTCGATCGCGGGGAGAAGCTCGCGAACCTGACCAAGAAGTACGAGGTCCTGATCGAGGAGAACGATCAGACGAACCTCAAGATGAGAGCCACAGAGGTGCTCCTGCAGAAGAGGGAGGAGGAGCTCGCGCTGGTCCGGCAGACGGCGACCATGGTGGACCAGAGCTGGAAGCGCCAGATATCAGCCGAGCTCGAGGAATTCAGGAAGGAAGGGTTCCAAATCAACAAGGAAACCGGCGGCATCATACTCGAGGAATCTGTGTTCTTCACGGCCGGGAGCGCCACGTTGAAGCCCGAAGCCAGGAGTTCGCTCCTGAGGCTCGCGTCGGTCATCGCCAAGAAGCCCGGCCGGATACAGGTCATCGGGCACACGGACAGCGACAAGGTCGTGAAGCACGCGAAGGAATGGCCAGGCGGCAACATCCAGCTTTCGGGAGCGAGGGCCATGCAGGTCCTCATGTTCCTGAAGGACGAGGGCAGGATTGATCCCGCCAGGATGAGCTTCGCGGGCTGCGGAGAATACCAGCCAATCGCCTCCAACGCGACGGACGATGGAAAGCGCCAGAACAGGCGCGTCGAAATCGTCCTCAAGGGCGGCGACATGAGCTAGTCGGGGAAGCCGGATTCCGGGCACTGCCCGGGCCGGTCCCCCGGGCCCGGGGCGGGGATGAGGAGAGAGACGGTTCCGGCGGCATGGAAAGATGCCGCCGGAATTCGGCTTGAAAGGAAACGGGATGGGAGAGACGACGCAGGTTGTGAACGAGCTGGTCGAGGAGGCCTTCGGCCAGGACGAGGCGGAAGATGCAGCGGAGGAGACGCCACCGGGCATGGACACCGACGGGACCGGCGGCCACCGTAGGCTGCACAAGAGGAGAACTGTGGACCTGTCCGTGATATTCAAGGTCATCCTCGAGGACGGCAAGATCTTCAATCGCGGCACCGCGAAGGTCAAGAACATCTCTTCGGCCGGAGCCCTGATGGAGGACATAGAACTCGCCAGCGACGCGCTCCCCGTTTCGCCTTTCAAGATATCCATGAAGATCCTCGAGGGCCTGTACGAAGGAGTGGAGGCCCTGTGCGAGCCGATAAGGTTCATATTCAGGCCGAAGCTCGGGTTGGGGCTTCGGTTCGAGATGCTTTCAGTGCAGGTCTGATGCCGGCGAATCGCCGGGCAGCCCGGATCCACCGGGCTTGACACGTTGTCAGGGAGGTATTGCGATGAAGAAGTACGTGGCTTTCTTCCTGTTCATTTCCGCGGTCTGCGGCATTCTCGGATACGTTGCGGGCAAGGACAGGGCGCTGGGCGAGTCTGCGGGCCCGGAATCCGATGGAAGCGTGGCATTGATGTCCGATGCGGAAAGCGGAGCCGGGGCGGCAGCCCCGTCGGCGGACGCCGGAATCGGGAAGAAGGGCGGGCCGCAGGCGAAACCGGCCGCCGCAAGCCCGAATCCGGCAAAGAAAGCGGATGCGTCCGATTCCGGCCGCCCTGCAACGGAAATCATCATAGACACCAGGGCGAATCCGGCGCTCATGCCCGATCCGCGAAGGACGCCCGCTGGAATGGAGCAGTATGCGAAGGCCAGCGCGAAGTCGTACGTGGTCAGGAACGGGGACAACCTCACGAAGATAGGGAACGCGTTCAAGGTGCCCTTCGAGCTCATAATGAGGCTCAACGGCAAGAAGGGCCCGGATCTCTCTGTGGGGGAAAGACTTGCGGTGCTGGAAGGGCCTTTCAACGTGGTCGTGGACGTGTCCGAGAGGATCGCGTACCTCATGAAGGGCGACACATGCGTGAAGTCCTACCCCGTGGCGGTAGGCCCAGGCGGGACTACTCCAAGGGGGCGTTTCGAAGTGCAGTCGAAGATCAAGAACCCCGACTGGACCAATCCCGAGACGAGGAACATCGTCCCCCACGGCGATCCGACGAATCCGCTCGGCAGCAGGTGGATTGCCTTCACGCAAGGTTACGGAATCCACGGCACGAACGACCCGGATTCAATCGGAAGCGCCACGTCCAAAGGCTGCATCCGCATGCAGAACGCCGACGTCGAGGAGCTGTTCGATTTCCTCCGGCACGGCGATTCCAAGGTTGAAATCGTGGACTGATTCCACGCGAAGATGAGTACTTGGGTAGACAACTCAACCAAGCAACTACTCAATTACTCAACTACGGCTTTCACCCCTTCCCTTCGGTGTCTTCGGCGGTTAAAATTCCGGTTTACGGTTCACAGCTTACGGTTTACAGCCAGTCAACGGTTCACGCCATCTTCCCATCCCTCTTCTCTCTTCTCTCTTCTCTATTCGGTTTGTGGTCCACGGTCTTCGACATTCGACGTTGGACTTTCGACTTTGGACCGGTTACCCACCTGCCTGCGGTCCACGCACTAACGCACCAACGTATTAATGTACGGCCCACTGCAATCCGCCGCATGCCGGGCCCTATCCCGGCGATACCCTCACCCTCCTGCCGTCAATCCTCAGTCTTCCCTGGCAGAACAGCTCGACGGCTTCGGGATAGGCTTCCCTCTCGAGGGCCTGCACCCTGGCCTTGAGCGTGGCGACAGTGTCATCGTCCAGCACGGGGGTAGTCTTCTGGATGATAATCGGGCCTCCGTCGTACTCGTTGTCCACGAAGTGCACGGTGCAGCCCGTGACCTTGACGCCTCTCTCAAGGACCTTCTGGTGCACGTAATCGTAGTAATAGCCCTTCCCGCAGAAGGACGGAATCAGGGCCGGATGCACGTTCATGACCCTGCCGATCCACGCGGCCGGGACGCGGATGAGATGTATGAATCCGGCGAGAAGCACGAGGTCGGGCGCATGGGGCGCGACCTCCTTGTAAACGGCGTCCGAGAACACCGCGTCCCCCCTGAAGAGCTTCCTGTCCACCACGCAGGCGGCGATGCAGGCGGACTTCGCGCGCTCGATTCCGTATGCCCCGGGCACCGAGCTGACGACGGAGACGACCTCGGCGTCCAGCTCGCCGGACGCCGTCCTGTCCAGGAAGTTCTGCAGCGTCGTGCCGCTGCCGGATAGAAGAACCGCAAGCTTCGTCCTGCCCATCGCGACCTCAGATGCGCTACGTGTCATGAAGAAATCCCGGTATTATAGCATTCGAAGCTGAAAACGCCGGGATCTGGCTTGCCTCGAGGCCGGAATTCCGACTAAAATCCCTGATTCTTCAACTCCTTGCTTAGTCTGGAGACACAGATGCCAACGACGGGCGACGTGAGAATCGGCGTGTTCGTGTGCGACTGCGGCATGAACATCGCCGGGTCCGTGGACTGTCCCAGCCTGGTGGAAATCGCGAAGTCCATAGATGGGGTTGTACATGCGGAGCAGAACAGGTACACCTGCAGCCAGCCGGGGCAGGAGAGCATAAGGAAGGCGATAGCCGAGCACAAGCTCAACAGAATCGTCGTCGCCGCCTGCACGCCCCGGATACACGAGCCGACTTTCCGCAAATGCGCCGCCGATGCCGGGCTGAACCCGTACCTCGTGGAGATGGCGAACATCCGCGAGCACTGCTCGTGGGTCCACCAGGACGACAAGGCCGCGGCCACCATGAAGGCGGCCGACCTGGTCCGGAGTTCCGTGGAGAGGGCGAGGAGGCTTTCCCCGCAGAAGGAAGCGGCACTCAAGGTGCACCCTGCCGCGCTGGTGGTGGGGGGCGGAATCGCGGGCATACAGGCGGCCCTCGACCTCGCCGACCAGGGGCACAAGGTGTACCTGGTGGAGAAGTCCCCGACCATCGGCGGGCTCATGGCAAGGCTCGCCAAGACCTACCCGACAATGGACTGCCCCACCTGAATTCTCGGCCCGAAGATGACGGATGTGCGTCAACATCCGAACATCGTGCTCCTCACGTCCAGCGAAATCGAGGAGGTTTCGGGATACGTCGGCAACTTCCACGTGCGCGTGGTGAAGAAGGCGAGGTACGTGATCGAAGGCGACTGCACCGCCTGCGGCGACTGCTCCAAGGTATGCCCGGTCATGGTGCCGGACGAGCACCAGGAGGGGTTCTCGTTCAGGAAGGCCATCCATATCCCGTTCCCCCAGGCCGTGCCTTCCGCGTACGTGCTGGACATGGCCAACTGCCTCGGCAACAACCCTATCGCATGCGGGAAGTGCTTCGAGGCTTGCCAGAAGAAGTGCATAAACTACGACATGAAGGACGAGGTCGTGGAGTTCGACGCGGGCGTCGTCATCGTCGCGACCGGGATGGAGACCTACGACCCGACCGAGCTCGAGGAGTACGGGTACAGGAAGTTCCCGAACGTCGTCACGACGATAGAGTTCGAGAGGCTCCTGAGCGAGGGAGGCCCCACCGAAGGGCACCTGGTGAGGCCCACCGACATGAAGCAGCCCAGGCGAATCGGGTTCATACAGTGCGTGGGATCGAGATCGAGGAAGAGGGGGAACCCGTACTGCGGCAACATCTGCTGCATGAACACGGTGAAGGACACGCTTCTGCTCAGCGAGCACTATCCCGACGCGGAATGCACGGTCTTCTACATTGACATCCGCGCCTTCGGCAAGGGGTTCGAGGAGATGTTCGTGCGCAGCAAGGAGGCCGGGGTCAGGTACGTGCGCGGCATACCCGGGGAGATCCGGGAGGACCAGGCCACGGGCAACCTCATCCTTTCTGCCGAGAACTCCTCCACCGGCAGGGTCGAGGACTTCGAGTTCGACATGGTGGTCCTGTCGACCGGCGTCGTGCCGGCCAGGGGGAGCGAGGAGATACGGAGGAAGCTCACCCTGTCCAAGTCGCCGGACGGGTTCCTGCTCGAGTCGCATCCGAAGCTGAAGCCCGTGGATTCGCCGACCAAGGGCGTTTTCTTCGCGGGCTGCGCCGAGTCGCCCAAGGACGTGAAGGACAGCGTGACGCAGGCCGGGGCCGCCGCGTCGAGGGCCGGCATCCTGCTCGCCAAGGGGGAAGTGAAGATAGAGGCCATCACGTCGGCGATTGTGCGGGAGAACTGCGTGATGTGCGGGGCATGCGCTAAGGTTTGCCCGTACAACGCCATCATTCCTCCGGACAAGGCGAAGGGGGTCTATCCTTCGGTCATCGAAGCCGCGTGCGCGGGATGCGGGACATGCTCGGCCGAATGCAGGTTCGACGCGATAGAGATGCGGCATTTCACGGACGAGCAGATAATGTCGCAAATCGACGCGCTGCTTGCGGAGAAGCCGGAGGAGAAGATACTCGTCTTCGCGTGCAACTGGTGCAGCTTCGCGGGGGGCGACGGCGCAGGCACGGCCAGGCTCCAGTATCCGCCGTCCCAGCGCATCATCCGGACCATGTGCTCCGGCAGGGTGGACGAGAAGTTCGTCATGCGCGGATTCGAGAAGGGCGCAGCCATGGTCCTCGTGTCCGGATGCCATTTCAGCGACTGCCATTACATCTCGGCCGTCCGCTGGACGCAGAAGCGCGTGGAGAAGCTGTGGGACAGGCTGGAGAAGCTCGGAATCAGGCCGGAGCGGCTCCAGCTCGAGTGGATCTCGGCGGCCGAGGGCGTAAAGTTCGCCCGCGTGATGAAGGAGCTCGACGAGATGCGCAAGACCGTCGCTCCAGCCGAGGTCGCGGAGACCAGGAGAATCATCGAGGAAGCTGACAGGAAGAAGGCGGACCGGAAAGCCGCGAAGCCGCAGGCCCTGTAATCCCGGATGAAACGCAGGATTCTGATTGCCGTTCTCGCACTCGCTTGGGCCGCATGCGCCGGCGCGATGGAGAACAGGCTCATGGGAAAGGCCGGGGCGGCGGCCGGCCGCGGGGCGATGGCGGCCATGCCCCCGGCCGAAGCCGCGGCCGCCTGCATGCTGGGGAGCCTCAAGGCCTTCCTGATTGACTACCTCTGGGTCAAATCGGACCTGCTGTACCGCGAGGGCAGGTTCGACGAACTGCGGCCGGTGAACGATTTCATCGCGGCCCTCCAGCCAAGGAACCCGGCAGTGGCCGAGTACCAGGCATGGCAGGCCGCATGGGGTCTTTCGCTCGCCGAGTCTGATCCCGGGAGGTCCTGGGCATGGATTGAGTGGTCCATCGGGAGGATCGAGAAGGCAATAGCGGATTTCCCCCGGAGGCCATCCCTGAGGGTCCTCCTGGGGAGGGTGTACCTGGAGAAATGCGGGGGCGACCGGCCCGATTTCGAGGAAAGGCTTGCGTCCCTCAGGGGCGGCGGAGGCGTCGAGCTCGCGGCCCGGCAGTTCGAGATTGCGGTGGCGACGGAGGGGCATTCCGCGTCCGCGGACGTGTTCCTCGCCGAGTGCTACCTGAGGATGATTGCGCAAGGCGGAAATCCCGGCGCGGAGGCGAAGCTCGGGAAGCTTCTGGACCACGTCAGGGCGGAGCATCCCGGCGTCCATGGCGACCTGCAGGCTCTTGCTGGGAGCCTGAATCTTAAGGAGTGACGAGTCATGATGAAAGCCCCTGAATTCCGGCGCCTGCCCGTCGCAGCAGCCGCGTTCCTGGCTTCGGCCGCAGCATTCGCCGGCGAAGCCTGCGCAGAGACCGCCGCCGAAGGGAGCATCGAAAGCCTGCCGCTCGCGTGGTGGATTGCGCCGGCAGGTTCCCTCATCGCCCTCCTCTTCGCCTTCTACTTCTACAAGTCGATGATGAAGGTCTCTCCGGGCGACAAGCTCATGATCGAGATTGCCGGGGCGGTGCGCGAGGGCGCGATGGCATACCTCAAGCGCCAGTACAAGGTGGTGGCGATTTTCTTCGCAGTCACGTCGATGATTCTCGCCGTCATGGCCTTCGTGTTCAATCTGCAGTCGCCCTTCGTCCCGTTCGCCTTCTTCACGGGCGGGTTCTTCTCGGGACTTTCGGGCTTCTTCGGCATGTGGAGCGCGACCAACGCGTCGAACCGCACCACGCAGGGCGCCAAGGAAAGCCTGAACAGCGGGCTCAGGGTTGCGTTCCGGGCGGGGGCCGTGATGGGGCTCACCGTGGTCGGCCTCGGGCTTCTGGACATATGCATGTGGTTCTTGATTCTCTACTGGATCTGCCCCATGCTGGGCATCCATCTCACGCTCACCGAGATTACGGTGACCATGCTCTGCTTCGGGATGGGCGCGTCCTCGCAGGCGCTTTTCGCCCGCGTCGGCGGAGGCATCTTCACCAAGGCCGCGGACGTGGGCGCGGACCTCGTGGGCAAGGTCGAGGCCGGCATACCCGAGGACGATCCCAGGAACCCCGCGACCATCGCCGACAACGTGGGCGACAACGTCGGGGACGTGGCGGGCATGGGGGCGGACCTCTACGAGTCCTACTGCGGATCGATACTAGCCACGGCCTCGCTCGGCGTAGCCGCGGCGGTCATGCTCGACAGGCTCCCTGCGGCCGATCCGATAAAGGAGGCGATTGGCAGGCTCGGGCTCCTGGACGCGCAGCTCAGGCTCATCGGCGCGCCCATGATTCTCGCGGGCATCGGCGTGGTGCTCTCGATAATCGGCATCTACGCCGTGCGCACCAAGGAGAAGGCGACCCAGGACGAGCTCATAAAGGCCCTTTTCAGGGGCATCAACCTGAGCTCGGTCCTGATTCTCATTGCGGCCGCCGGCGTCTCCTACTTCCTCCTCGACCCGATACTCGGATTCACCAGGGCCATGGGCATGTTCGGGGCCGTGACATCGGGGCTCGTGGCGGGCGTGCTCATAGGATATTCGTCGACCTACTACACGTCCGACGCCTTCAGGCCGACGAGGGACATAGCCTACAGCTCGAAGACCGGACCCGCGACGGTGCTGATATCGGGCATAGCGCAGGGGCTCATATCCACCGGCATACCCGTAATCGTCGTATCCATAGGCATGATGCTGGCCTTTGCGCTCCCCGGCGGGTTCAAGGAGCCGACGCTCGGGCTCTACGGAATCGGAATCGCGGCGGTAGGGATGCTGTCCACGCTTGGCATCACGCTCGCCACGGACGCGTACGGTCCCATCGCGGACAACGCGGGCGGCAACGCCGTCATGAGCGGCCAGGAAGAGATCGTAAGGGACAGGACGGACGCGCTCGACGCGCTGGGCAACACCACGGCCGCCACGGGAAAGGGATTCGCGATAGGATCGGCGGCGCTCACGGCGCTCGCGCTGCTGGCCGCCTACATCGAGGAGGTCCGAATCGGCGTCGTCCGCGTCGCGGACTGGACCTACGAGACCAAGGCTTCCTTCAAGGAGGACGCCTTCATGACGATGGAGGGCGACCACCAGAAGCAGGGCGGATTCGTCGACGTGGGGTACGGCCTGTTCGCCAGGAAGGACGGGAGCGGCAAGACCGCGGCCTTCATGAGGATGGGCATGCCGGAGACCGACCATGCCACGGGCAAGAAGCTGCCGGTACTGGTGGACGCGGAGAGCGCGACGCTTGCGCAGTTCATGGAGTTCTACAACGTGAACCTCATGAACCCGAGCGTCCTCATAGGCATGATGCTCGGCTCCATGCTGTCCTTCGCGTTCTGCGCCCTTACCATGCAGGCGGTGGGGAGGGCGGCGCAGAGGATGGTGGAGGAGGTCCGAAGGCAGTTCAGGACAATCGCCGGAATCATGGAGGGCAAGGCAAAGCCGGACTACGCGAGCTGCGTCACGATCTCAACCAGCGGGGCGCAGCGCGAGATGATTGTCCCGTCGCTGCTCGCCCTCATTGTGCCGGTGGCGGTCGGGCTCATACTCGGCGTCTCCGGCGTCATGGGGCTTCTCGTCGGCGGCCTTTGGACCGGCTTCGTGCTGGCCGTCATGCTCGCCAACGCCGGCGGCGCATGGGACAACGCCAAGAAGTTCATCGAAAAGGGGGCGCTGAAGGAGAAGCTCTTCGCGCCGAAGGCGATGGTCGAGAAGGCCTCGAAGGCGAAGGACGCGAAGATCGAGGACGGCGTGCTGGCAATCATCGACAAGGGGCAGGACGGCGACGTGCTCGAAAACGCAGTCGATACCGTCCCCCCGGGCCAGGAATCCGGGTTCAAGGAGGTGACCGTATACAGGGCCAAGAGGTCCAAGAACCACAAGGCCGCCGTGGTAGGCGACACGGTAGGCGACCCGTTCAAGGACACGTCCGGGCCGTCGCTCAACATACTCATCAAGCTCATGTCCATGGTGTCGGTGGTGTTCGCCGGGCTCACCGTCAAGTTCGGGCCGGCAATCGGAGAACTGTTGGGAATCGGAGGAAAATGAGAAAGACGGATCTGGCCGCGAAAAACGTCCGCGAGCTCGCCCGTTCCGCGAAGAACAAGAAGGGCGAAGACATCGTCGTCCTCGACATGCGCGGCATCTCGAACTTCACGGACTTCTTCGTCATCGTAAGCGGCACGAATTCCAGGCAGAACCACGCACTGGCCTACGAGCTCAAGGCCAGGGCCAAGGAACTGGGCTATTCGGTGCTCGGGATGGAGGAATCGGAGGACTCGTCGTGGGTTCTGCTCGATCTCGGCGAGGTGATTGTCCACGTCTTCATGCCCGAAGCGCGGGAATACTACGCAATAGAGTTCCTCTGGAGCGACGCGAAGAAGCTGAAAGTATGAGACCGGCTCGTCCGGGTTATGCGGAGCCGATTCATTCAATAGGACTCCAGGTCCTTCACCTTCTCGGGCACCCTCAGGCGCTGCAGCGCCTTGGCTTCAATCTGGCGTACCCTCTCCCTCGAGAGCCTGAACCGCGACGCGATTTCGTCCAGGGTAAGCGAATTCCCGGAGTCGAGCCCGTACCTGAGCATCAGGATGTCCCGCTCGCGGTCGGGAAGGACGGTGAGCAGCTTGAGCAGCTTCTCCCTGAGGAGGTACAGCGAGGTGCTGCGGAGCGGCCCGTCGGAGGTCATGTCCTCGAGGAAGTCGCCCAGCCTGCACCCGTCCCCGTCGCCAACCGGCCTGGACAGCGACACCGGCGCGCGGCTCTGCCTGATGACCTTGAAGATGGCCCGCACCTCGTCCTCGCTGGATCCCATGTGGCGGGCAAGCTCCTGCATGTCGGGCCTTCTGCCGGTCTTGTAGGATATCTCCTTTATCGCCTTCTTGAGCCTGCCGATGTTCTCGATTATGTGTATCGGCACCCTCACGGTCTTCGCCTGGTCGGCGATTGCCCTGAGGATGGCCTGGCGAATCCACCACGTCGCGAACGTCGAGAACTTGAATCCGCGTGTATAGTCGAACTTGTCGATTGCCGACATCAGCCCGGTGTTCCCCTCCTGAATCAGGTCCGCGAGGCTCATGCCCCTCTTCTCGTACTTCCGCGCGATTGAGACCACGAGCCGCAGGTTGGACCTCACGAATTCCTCCTTGGCGTTCTCGAGCAGGGCGAGCCTCCTGCGGGCGGTTCCCACCCTCCGCTCGAACTCCTTCGCGGTCTCCCCGAGCAGGTCCTCGGTCTCCTTCTTCGTTGCGGGAAGGCCGAGATTCCGTCTCAGGTCCTTGGTCGCTGCAATGCCCCCCTTCTTCCCAATCTGCCTCATGACCTCGTTTATCAGAGCCAGCCTCTCGAACTCGGCCACGATGACCTCGACCCTGAGCCCGAGTTCCGCAAGAAGGGCGCCGGCCCGGAACAGCCGCCCCTTCGAGCAAATCCTGCGCCTCCTGATCCCCCTCGAAGTCGTCGGCCTCCTGTTCCTCAGCTTCGAGACCGCGTTGAGCATCGGCTTCACCGCCGCAAGGTTCTCGACCGCCTTAGAAAGCGTGTCGGCCCTGAATATCCGCTCCGTATGCCTCGATATGAAGAGCGATTCGAAAGGTTCCCTCCCGTCCAGGATAGCCTCGATTTTCGAGGCGATTCTCGACGCGGCGTATGCCGAAGAGAGGGCCATGCGGAAGAACGCACGCTTCGAGATGTCAATCTTCCGGGCCAGGACAGCTTCCCGTTCCTTGTCGATGAGCGGTATCTTCCCGATTTCCGCCAGATACACGCTCATGGGATCGGTCCCGAGCCGCGAGAAGCCGTTCAACCTCCTTGACTCGATTTTCACGGGAATCTGATCCGAATCCTCCAGCTCCGGGCCCGTTGCCACGCCCTCGAGGTCGAGGTCCAAATCGTCATCCGCTCCGTAGCCGTCGAGATCAGGCATTTCAGGCTGCTCTTTCTCGGGCATCGAGAATTTCTTGCTGATTATCGAGATTTCCATGGCTCATCCTTTCCCAAACACTGCTTCCATCTTCCCGTTTCAAAGCAAAACCCATACCTCCCGAGGTCGAATTCATACCAAAATGGAGGCTTTTCAGGGGGAAAGGCTGGGAAAAGCCATAACTCATTGCTATTCATACTGTTGTGTTTGTAACGAGCTGGTCAAACTTGGCTCATGCTTTTGTAACCCGCTGGATAGGATTCTCAACGTCCTTTCAATTACCACCAGTTTGTACAAAAAAGTACACGTCCTTGCCGGGCAGACCATGCTGAAATGGCCGATCGAGACGCACATGCGGCCAATCCGTCACGGTGTTTCCGCCATATTCTTTAGACGATTCCAGTGCTTTAAAGTTTTCATAAATTCCACACGAAGCGCTGGTTTTCGAGCTTCGTGTGGAATAATCGCCCCATCGCACGCGAGGCGGAACGCTACGGGCCTCGCGTGCGATATTCGTCTTCATCGCTGTGGAGCTGGTGCCGCCCTTGATTGGCAGGCCCTTGTCGAGTATTCTGGCGCATCCCAGTCTGGTCCGGCTCATCCGGGGTATGATTCAGGACGATTCGGAGCTTGCGACGGCAAGTTCCTGGGCTGCGCGACGAAGTTCTGAGTTCTTGAAAGCGGGGAAGATGGGCAGGATTGAATTCAAGCAGGCCGCGATATCCATGGAGCTGAAGATGCGTTCCTTCTACGCCAAGATGGCCAGGAAGGTGCGGAACGCCAAGTCCGTGGAGCTCCTCGACTTCCTCGCGTCGGAGGAGTTCGAGCACACGAAGAAAATCGAGGATTTGAGCGCTGTCGAGACCGACAAGGCGCTCCTGGACAGGGCGTTCGAATCCGCAGGGGAGATCATGGGCTATCTCGCCGACGACATCATCGTCAGGAACAAGCTCTCGTTCACCATGGAGGACGACGAGGAAATCCTGAAGCTTGCCGTCAAGAGCGAGGAGGACACGAAGGCCTTCTATTCGGAGCTTTACAAGTACGTGGACGAGCCGAGGCTCAAGGCGCAGATTGAAATCATGATTTCATACGAGGACGACCACACGAAGAAGCTGAAGGTGCTTCAGAATGTCCTCAAAAAGGAGCGCGGTCCGGGGCATGGTCCTGCTGCGCTGAAGCTCGATTAGGCTTTTTTGGCGCAACGCTCCCGTCATTGGTTGTTGGAAGTTGGGATTTCATTGGGATTTGGCTATTGGTGGTTGGGATTTAACGCAGCGTTTGGTTGCGGATCGGCTGCGTAATGATTTGCATTGTATGGATAACCCGGATAATCCACGAAGGAACGAGGATCATCCGGGTGCCGGGCGTCATTCCGAGTCCCAGCCGAACGAGTGCTCGGAGCTCTTCCCGGCCGCCTTCCACGACGATCCGTCCCTGATTTCCGGCCTCGCCTGCTCCTTTGGGGAGAACTCGTACTTGTCCTTCCCGCCAAGGTCGATGAAGAACCCCACTGTGGGGATGTTCCTGTGAAGGATTGACTTCTCCGCCTCGAGAAGCGCGCGGCCCATGGACACCGCAGCCTTCACCAGGTACGTGTCGTTTCCGCCGAGATCGAGGAAGATGCCCGCCGCCGAGATATTGCCGCACCCGGCCCCCCGATCGGCCACCTCGTACGTATCGTCTCCGACGTCGTCCTCGAAAATCGACACGGACAGGTCTCTTCCGTTGCCCAGGTTCTGCGCAATTTCCGCGGAATAGAAATCGTTGCCTGCGGCGTCCCTCATGTAGCTCAATCCGAAATGCGCCGAAGTCGACTGGCCGTACCATGCAGCCGAATACCTGTCGTCGCCGCCGTAATCCGAGAGCACCCCGACGCCGTACCAGTAGCCGTGCGCCTGGACCATCACGCCGCCCGAGTACGTGTCCTTGCCCGCCCCGTCAACCAGGATACCGACGCCTCCCGACGCGCTGTGCCCGTCCGCCATGTCGGCCCTCCTGCCCATGCCGCATCCCTGGGCCAGGCTGGAGTTGTGCTTCGGAGACTGCGGCGACGGATGCACGATTTCGTCGTCGCGCGCCACGTAGCGGTCGTCCCCGGATGCGTCCACGAGCGCCCCGACGCCTTTAACCAGGCCCACGCCCTGGGAGTACTGGACGCAGGTGTAGACGTCGTCGCCGGCGAGGTCGATGAGGGCGGCGCAGCCGAACGACGCCGCGCCCTGGCCCTTGCCAGAAACCGTGTACGCGTCCTTCCCGGACTCGTCCAGGAGAATCCCCATCCCCGCCTCGCACGCGCCCTGCGCTAAGTCGCGCGAGTCGTAAGCGTCGTCCCCGCCTGCGTCGAAAAGCATTCCCGCGCCGAGGAATCCCGCGCCGAAGGACGGGCCGCGGTCCTCGCCGGAGACGTACCTGTCGTTCCCGCTAAGGTCGATGCACAGTGAGGCGTACTGCATGTACCGCGCGCCGCCGGCCCCTCCGCCGTAGACGTCGTCGCCGCCAAGATCGAGAATCAGGAAATGCTTCCCGGACGGATGCTCGTCCTTCCCCGGCCCTGCAATCGCGATCCTGCCCAGGGGGGTCTCGATTTCGAACGGCTTGACCTTCTCCGCCGCCTGGACATCCGAGTATCTGGCCTTGGAGAAGGCGTAGAGCCTGGCGCCCGCCCGCACGATTCTCAAGCACGCGTAGAGCACGGTCTTGAGGTCGAGCCTCCTGTGGAAATCGTACAGTTCCTGCCTGAACACCCCGGCTTCCGAATCGAACCACTCCGTGTCGCCTTTCTCGAGGAACCGCCCTGCCCCGGAGAGGCCGGCCGCGTCGAAGGCGGCCTTGAAATTCTTCGCCCCGCGCAGCGCTTCGCGGAGGTACAGACCGGTCTCAGCCGCCAGGTCGGCGGGGAGGGTCCGGATCTTCAGAGCCGCGTCTTCCTCCCATGCGGTATCGGGCGCCGCTCCTGCGAAAGAGCGAATCTCCTTCAGCGATTCCATGCAATACGCCGCAGCGTCATCGACCTTGAAATCCGGGTTGTTCGGCTGCGGAAAGAAGGAGACGTCGTTGAGGCGGCACAGTAGTCCGAACACTTCCTCCGGCTTCGGAGCCGACGCCTTGAGGGCCGCGGAGAAAGAATCGAAAGTGATTTTAAAAAGCATGGGATCCGCCATCCATGCGTCGAACCTCTCAATCCTGAACTCGTCCCGCATCATGGAAAGGTCCGCCATGCTGCGGCCGATGCGATCGAAAGGAAGAGACGTCTCGGAGCAAGCCTTGGCGAGCAGACCCCTGATGCCGCGGACGGAATTCTCGTATTCCGACACGGGATCGCGCGGAGGGTCCTCGGCTGCGACCGGCGCTGCGACGGAAAGCAGGACCGGAAGACACGCGAAGGCAATCAGTATTACGGGCGTCGGCGCAAGAGCCCGGAAATCGCGGAATGCGTTTCCAAACATCGGTCGGTCCTCGAATGTAAAGAAATGCTGATGCTTTTCTTCATATCAATTCATGCGCCCGATCTCCACTTATTTACATGCGATGCAGAGTCGCGTCCGGAATCGTTCGTGCCGGCATCCGTACAGCCAGTTACAGGCTCCTATGGACCGAATGTTATTCACGCTGGAACATTTTTAGCCGCGAATGAACGCGAATGGACGCGAACGAAGCCCTAGGCCCCCCGCTTCGTGTGGGATCCGTTCCCGCGCAGTAAGAGACGTAACCTGCCGGTAACCCAGGATACCGGGATTGAATCACATGTTCGCAATTAATAGTTGCTATAAACTATTTAATTTCAATATGTTACGAAAATGAGCAATTGACGGGGCTGCGAATGGCACACCTGTTGCCATCTTCCTATTGACGTTTGAAGGGAGATGACAATGGCTGACAATCGCCCCTACGCTCTTTCGGGTCTGGCAATTCTTCTGATCGGCACCGCATTCCTTGCCGCAGGATGCGGACGGCCGGATGGAGCGAAAGCAGGTGCGACGGCTGCCGAAGGACATGAGTTGCACACCAGTTCATGTTTTCAGGTCCAGGACTCTTCCGGACCTTCCCAGGAGGAAAGCCCGGCGGTGCCTTTCACACCTGCAGCGCAAAGCATGGAAATCGACGTACCGGTTGTCCCGCCCGGATGCCCGGACGGGGCGTGCATGGATCTCCGGCCCTTCGCCAGGGACGCCCCGGCTTCATCGAGTATGGTCCTGGATGAGGTCCGCATCAGCGCAAGGGTCGAAGGTTCCGCTCTGCGACTTGGAATCCCGGTCGTCAACAAGACCATGCGCAGATTCGGCGGCCACCTTGCCGCGAACCTCGTTAATCTCGAAACGCGCGAAGTATCCGCCTTCGCATGCTCTGGAATCGTCCTGAACCGCGGAGTCGAGAGCTATGAACTGGTTCTCGACGCCGTTCCAGCGGCTGTAATCGAAGGAGAACTCGCGAAATACGGCCTTGCAATACGGCTCAACGCAGGAACGGAAACCGTCATCGGCATCCGATCACTCCACGAATGCGCCGAGAGCATGCGCGTGCGCGTCTTCGGCCAGGACACTTTCTTCGAAGGCGAGCGCGGCTGCCTGCGCGTCATGGTGAGTTCGCCCGACGGCAACCCCGTTGAGGGGGCGTCGGTGCATGCGCGCCTCCTCAAGGACGGATCGGAATTCGAGCTTTACAGCGGGCTGACGGACTCCACGGGGTCCGCCCTTGCGCGCCTGGACATGCCCGCGGGTATCCGTGGGAAGGGCATACTGTCCATCGTCGCGGGTTGCGTCCACGGCTTGCGCCGGATTGAAACCGAAGTGCGGCTCGTTTCCGCCTGCCACACGCTGATATCCACCGACAAGCCCATTTACCGCCCCGGCCAGAGGATAATGGTGAGGTCGCTCACCATGACCTTGCCCGGATACATGCCCCTCTCCCACGCGCCGCTCGTGCTCGAAATCGAGGATTCCAGGCGCAACAAAATCTGCCGCGAATCGTCGGTGACCGACGCATTCGGGGCGGCTTCCATCGCGCTTTCGCTCGCGGAGCAGGTCAACACGGGAATCTACACGATTCGGGCGGTCCAGGGCGCTTCGGTATCCGAAAAACAGGTGGAGGTGCGCGAGTACGAGCCTCCGAAGTTCGACGTGAGGATAAGGCCCGACGCGGATTCGGTGAAGCCCGGCGGCACGCTGTCCGGAGTCGTGGAGGCAAGGCATTTCTTCGGCCGTCCGGTTTCTCTCTCCGCGATTCGCATCGATGCCTTCAAGTCAGGCGCCGTGGAGGCGCTGTTCGCGCGGATTTCCGGCAAGACCGGCGAATCCGGATGCTTCCGTTTCTCCCTTGCCGTGCCTTCTGACTTCGACCCGGCTGATCTCGAGTCCGGCCGCGCGTCGGTCAGGGTGTCGGCGGCGGTCTTCGACGCGGTCTCCCGGGCCGAATGCGCGGAGGTCCGCGTGCCTGTGTCGCAGGGCGGGCTCAGCGTGAGGATGATAAGCCTCTGCGACCCGATTCTTCCCGGCGTGCGGAATCCCTTCTGCGTCGCAGTGACTCCTCCATGCGGCGCCCCTGCGCAGGTCAAATGCTACGTCGGGCTGGAGGGAACCGATCCCGAATGCGTCTTCACGGACGAGAACGGCGCGGCGTTCGTAAGCCTCGCTCCCGCGTCGCCCGGCGCATTCAGGGCGGAGGTCTGCGCGGTTTCCGGGTCCTCGAAGACGTTGGCCGGATTCGCTTTCGATGCGTCGAAAGGCGCGGCCCTTCAGGTGAGGACCGACAAGGCCGTCTACAGGACGGGAGAAACGGCCGCAGTCGAGGTGCTCTCCTCGCTGCCCGCAGGGACCGTCTTCGTGGACCTCGTCAAGGAAGGCCGCCCGCTTGCCGGGATCACGATTGCGATGGACGGCACTAGCGGCAGGGCAAGCCTGCCGCTCGAGGCTTGCGCAATCGGCCTCGTCAGGACAGTGGCGTCCTGTGAAGCCGGAAGCGGCCCGATTTCCGC
>DYIT01000086.1 GCA_020723505.1 Candidatus Kuenenia stuttgartensis | reverse complement strand
AATCCGTCGTCCTGGAAAGCCGTGCAGGTTTTCATGTTCACCTCCTTTATGGACGACTTCCTGAATACGCATATTCAACTTCGTTTGGACACATCTTGACCCACCACTGTCTCCGCCGTCTCTTCTGCACATCCATCTATAATGAATACCCAGGCTTCCCTCGACGTGATAACCGCAACCGGGAAGCGCGGCGGTTCCATCTTGCAAGTCCTTCCCGAACCCCATGACTCCCTCGGCGGACGCCGGTACGAACTATGCCGCACGCGACTCTTCAGCGCCTGGGAACAGGTCACCGCCTTGACAACGGTTCCATCGGCCGATAGAGTCTCCACCCAATCGCACTTTTCACATTTCCAGGCCCGGCACAGCGGAGTCGGCGGACGCATGCCGCTTTAATCCGCTTCGGGCACGGGCCTTGTGACTGGAGGAGGAACGATGTCCAGAATCGTAACGACCATCTGCAGCTTGCTTTTCGCCGCTGTCCTCGGGATTTTCGCCCCATCCCTCGCCCATGCGCAGGAGATGAAATCCCACCAGAAGGCGCTCTACGACAGAGCGGCCAAGAGCCTGTACCAGGGCGAAACAGTGGCAGGCTGGGGCAAGGACCACTACGGGAAGGCCAAGGAGTATCTCGAATCCGCGGAGGCCGACCTCGCGGAACTCAAGAAGACGCTGCCCAACCATCCGGCGGTCCTTGATCTTCAGAGCCGGGCCGATGCGCTAAGGGTGCTCGTCACAAAACCCGCGGAACCCGCGAAGCCGGCCGAGGACCCGAATAAGCCCGCCCAGCCCGCGAACCAGGGCCAGCAGCCGAATCCGGGCGGCGCTCCGAAAGCCCCGGATGCCGCCGAAATCGCGTTTAGAATCGAGATCATCCGGACGGACATGAAAATTTCCGAGCGCGTGTTCCAGACCTGGATTGAGACGGCGGGAAATCCCGACCTCCCGAAGATCTTCCCGGTGGAGGCGGGGTATACGAAAATCGAGGGGATGCAGGCGCAATGGACGGCCCAGACCCAGCCCGCAATCTGGTTCCTGCGCGACTCCATGATACAGATGGCTGTCCTCAAGACGCTCGCTCCCGAAGACAAGTCCGTGGCGGCGCTGGCGGAGGAAATCAGGCTCCTGGCCGAGAAGGTCCTGTATTCAGCGGCCAGGGCCAGGGCGCCCAAGGCGCCCCTGTCCGGGGTCGAGAAGCAGCTTGCGGAGGCGGAGTTCGGCGGCGCGGGAGAAGTTCTTTCCAAAGCCGAGAATTCCATCAACGAATACAAGGCCTGCGTGGACAAGGCGAACGCCGCGAAGCACGACTGGCAGAAGAGGGACGCCATGGGGCTTGCCGAAACGTACAAGAACGAGGCATACGCGCTCCTCAAGCAGGTGCGATCCGGCAATCTGGTGAAGATAATGGAGAGGACTCCGGACGACCCGAGAGCCGGGGAGCTCAAGTCCAGGCTCTATTCCCTGTACGCGAGGGCCGACGTTCTGGAGCGTTCCCTGTGCGTGTTCGGCCCTGCGCAGATCGCCGAGGCCAGGCAGATACTGATCAACGGCCTCAAGCAGTACGAGGCGCGCAAGGCGTGCAAGAGCGCGTCCGACCTGGATGCATGCCTTGCCGCCATGAACGAGGTCATGCGGGGCCGGGACATCGCGAAATACTGCGTCGGGGTTTCCGCGGAATTGCCTGCGCTGCTCAAGGACTTCGAGTCGGCCGCCGAGGAGATTCGCGCGGCCGTCGCGGCCGCGGCGGTCCCGCTGATCGCCGAGAACGCGGCCAAGGGAGACGTCAGGGAGGCCGAGGCCGTGCTGAAGGCGCTGGCGATGGCCGATCCCGCGGTTTTCAGGGAGAAGAGCAGGCTTTCCACGGATGCTGCGGCCGGCAGGAGCGATACCCTTGCCATGCTGAACGCCCTCGACAAAAGGCTCCGCGAGCGGGTTGAGAAGGCCTCTGCCGCGGCGGCGGCCAGGGGCTTCGACGCGTTCGTGGCCAAACAGGCGGTGGTCAAGCCCGACCGCAAGGCAATCCTGGCCGATTTCGCGTCGCTCAAGGGAAAGGTCCTGGTCTCGAGCTTCGAGGACCTGCTTTTCGACGCCGAGGGGTGGTATCTCGAGCATGGCGCGGACGTCTTCGACTACCAGTTCTCGGACGAAGCCCTGAAGCGCACGAAGGACCTCATCGACGGCCAGGACAAGATCTACGGGGGATTCCACAAGACCATAGTCGACAAGATGGGGCAGAAGAACATGGCTTACCTGTGGAAGTTCCCCAAGTTCATCGACGTCACTTTTGTCGCGAAAATCGACGGCAAGGGCAGTTTCACGCCTAAGAAGAACGTTTACAACGACGCCGGCGAGGTAATCGGGCAGGTGGACGGGGACCCGGTGGAGATAGTGGTGCTCAAGATAGTGGCGGTCAAGAGCCGGTATCTCACGTTCTGGCCCGAGGGCACGGACACAATCAAGGAAATCGACACGTCCGGGATGCTGGACGGGATACTGAAGTAGACCTGAAAAAATTTACGGTAAGGCACGCGCGAAGCGCGTGATATAACCCGGACGAGCCTGATTTTACATTCTAGTTTGGCTTCGGCTCGTCCGGGTTATGGGTGAAACTAAACATTTGACATCCCCCCTCCCCGCCCTTACCATGCCTCTTCGCGCCTTCCGGGGAGCGCGAGGAGCCGCGGATTGCGCATGCCCTGGGCCCGGGAAAGCTGATTGGCCGGACGATGATTGGGCTCGAAAAAGGCGTAACGCTGATAACCGGCAACTACGGCAGCGGCAAGACCGAAGTTGCGGTGAACCTCGCCGGGCTTCTGGCCTCAAGAGGCGAAAAGGTCACCCTCGCGGACCTCGACATAATGAACCCCTATTTCCGCTGCCGCAAAGCCGCCGCAGAGCTCGAGGCGCTCGGCGTCAGGGTGATTATCCCCAGGGAGGGCTACTTCTTCGCCGACCTGCCCATAGTCCTCCCGGAAATCCGCGGAGCCATCCAGAGGCGCGACTCGGTGTTCATCGGCGACGTGGGGGGAGACGACACGGGCGCGAGGATACTCGGGTCGTTCGCGGACGTGCTGGCCAGGAATCCGTATAAGCTCCTCATGGTCATCAACGCGAACAGGCCCTTCACCGACACCGTCGACGGCTGCCTGGGAATGATGGACGAAATCGAGGCGTCGTCCAAGCTCGCAATCGGCGGCATCGCGGCGAACACCCACCTCATGGACGAGACCGACGCTGATGTCGTGCGGCATGGTTTCCGGCTCGCGGCGGAGGTCGCGGAAATCAGGGGGATTCCAATCGTGCTGGTGGCCGTCGCCGCCTCTCTCGCCCGGGAACTCCGGGACGAGCCGTTCGCGGACAGGCTTCTGCCGATTGAGAGGACCATGCTGCCGCCATGGAGGCGTAGAGAAGGTACGGGTCCAGGGATGTTTAAAATTCGTCAGATTGCGGAACTTTGAACGGAGGGGCGGATGCCCGGTATAATCATAGACCGTGACAGGTGCAAGGGATGCGAGACCTGCGTTGAGGCTTGTCCTCAGCAAATCATCGCGATGTCGAAGGAGATAAACGCAAAAGGCTACTTCTATGCCCGGGTCGATGACCCCTTCAGGTGCCTTGGGTGCAGGATTTGCGCGATAGTGTGCCCCGACGTGGCGATTGAAGTGCTTTCCGAGGGCGTCCAGTACAGCCTCTTCGAGTATTGAGCGCGCCGGATTTTCGAGGTCCGTCCTCATGGCAAAGAAGCTGATGAAGGGCAACGAGGCGATAGGCGAGGCCGCCATCCAGGCGGGCGTGAGGAACTATTTCTGCTACCCTATAACGCCCCAGAGCGAAGTGGCCGAGTACCTGGCGAAGAGGATGCCGGAAGTCGGCGGCATGTTCCTGCAGGGCGAGAGCGAGCTTGCGGTGGGCAACATGATTTTCGGCGCCGCCGCCACCGGCGAACGGGTCTTCACCACGTCCTCGAGCCCCGGCATAAGCCTGATGCAGGAGGCGATTTCCTATATAGCAGGCGCCCAGCTTCCCGCGGTGTTCGCGAACATCGTGAGGGGAGGGCCGGGCCTCGGCGGAATCCTCCCCGCCCAGTCGGACTATTTCCAGTCGGTCAAGGGCGGCGGGCACGGCGACTACAAGATGCTCGTGCTCGCTCCGTCCACCGTGCAGGAAGCCGTGGACCTCATGATGATTGCCTTCGACCTTGCCGACAAGTATACGAACCCGGTCATGATCATCGGCGACGGCATGATTGGCCAGATGATGGAACCCGTGGAGTTCAAGAAACCCCCTCCCATGGCCCTGCCGCCGAAAAAGTGGGCCGCCAACGGGTGCAAGGGCAGGGACCCCGTGATTATCAGGTCGCTTTTCCTGGATCCGCTCAGGCTCGAACAGAATAATCGCGAGCTTTTCGTGAAGTACCGGCGGATGCAGGCCGAGGAAGTCCGCTTCGAGCGGTATAACGTGGAAAAGGGGAACAAAGTCCTAATCGTGGCCTACGGCACCACTGCGAGGATATGCAAGACCGTCATCGCCGACTTCAAGGCGAGGGGGATCAACGTGGGGCTGCTCAGGCCGATTTCGCTGTACCCCTTCCCCATGGCCGCCGTAGCCGAGGCTGCTGAAGGCGTGAAAGCCGTGCTCTCGGTCGAGATGAGCATGGGCCAGATGGTCGAGGACGTGGAGAGGTCGGTGCTCGGCAGGGCGCCGGTCGGGTTCTTCGGCAGGGTGGGAGGCGTGGTCCCCACGCCGGAGGAAATCACCGTGGAAATCGAGAAGCTGCTCTGAGGTCACTCATGGAAAGAACCGCTGAAAAGGTGGTGTTCACAAGGCCCGAGGCCATGAAGAACGCCGTCACTCACTACTGCCCGGGATGTACGCACGGCGTCATACACAGGATTGTCGCCGAGGTCATTGATGAGCTCGGCATCCGCGATAAGACCGTCGGGGTCGGGCCCGTGGGATGCTCGGTGCTCATATACAACTACATGAACGTCGATTTCCTCGAGGCCGCGCACGGCCGCGCCCCGGCGTTCGCCACCGGCATAAAGCGCGTGAGACCCGACCTGATAGCATTCACGTACCAGGGCGACGGCGACCTCGCGAGCATCGGCATGGGCGAGATAGTCCACGCGGCGAACAGGGGGGAGAAGTTCACCACGATTTTCGTGAACAACGCCATCTACGGCATGACCGGCGGGCAGATGGCGCCCACCACCATGCCGGGGCAGGTGACCACCACCTGCCCGCTCGGCCGCAACACGAAGGACACTGGCGAACCCATCCGCATGGCCGAACTGCTCTCGGCTCTCAAGACCTCCGCATTCATCACGCGGGTCTCAGTGCACTCGCCGCGCCATATCGTCGAGACGAAGAAGGCCATCCTCAGGGCCTTCAGGTACCAGATTGACAAGGTCTGCTACTCCCTCGTGGAAGTGCTGTCGATATGCCCCACGAACTGGGGCCTCACGACCAAGGAATCGGCGAAGTGGCTCGAAGAGACCATGATTCCCTATTACCCGCTCGGCGACAAGAAAACCCCTGAACATTCGCAAAGGTGATTAGATGCAGAAGGAAGTCACATTCGCGGGCTTCGGCGGGCAGGGCATAATGTCCATAGGCCAGTTCGTCGCGTACACGGGCATGGAAGAGGGGAGCGAAGTGGTCTGGCTGCCCTCCTACGGTCCGGAGATGCGCGGCGGCACGGCGTACTGCACGGTCGTCGTCTCGGACAGGCCAATCGGCTCGCCCATCATCCAGAACCCGCAGTACGCGGTCGTCATGAACCGCCCGTCGTTCGACAAGTTCGAGCCCACGATAAAACCGGGCGGATTGATTGTGATTAACTCCTCGCTGATAGACGTCAAATCCCGAAGGACGGATATCGATCAACTCGGAGTCCCGGCTAACGAAATAGCGATAAAACACGGCCTCCCGAGGTCGGCCAACATCGCCATGCTCGGCGCGTTCGTAGGCAGGAGCGGGATTATCAAAAGCAACAACCTGAAGAAGTTCATAGAGAAGAAGTTCGGGAGCCGGCGGGAGGTGCTGGAATCCAACATGAAAATCCTCGAGGAGGGCTTGGGGATAGCTGAGAATTCCCAATGAGGCAAATTTAAATCTCGCGTGCAGCGCGTATAAACCCGGACGACCGGAACGATACTCCTGTTCTGTTCCGGGCCGTCCGGGTTGGGGGAATCGATGGCTTACAAAATAAAAATCGACGGGAAGGAGACTGATGCCGAGGAAGGGGCGACCCTGCTCGACGAAGCCTTGAAAATCGGCATCCGGATTCCCGCCATCTGCAAGCATCCGGGTCTCGGACCCATCGGATCGTGCAGGATGTGCGTGGTGGAGATAAAGAAGGACGACAAGAGCAGACTTGCGACGTCGTGCAACCACGTCATCAGGGAAAAGGACACCGGCATGGAGGTGTTCACTGATTCCGAGAGAGTCATTTCAAAGCGCCGCGAGGTGATTGAGAAAATGCGGTCGAGATGGCCGAACGTCAAACTGCTGAAAGACCTCGCGGCACAGTGCGGCGCCGGCGAGCCCGGCGAGCGGCATCCCGACGCCGACCTGGCCTTCAATGCCTGCATCCATTGCGGCATCTGCGCGCGGATTTGCGATGCGCTCGGCCATCACGCGATATCCCTGGCCGACCGCGCCGCGGAAAAAACCGGAAAGACGCCGTTCTGCGAAGCGTCCAAGGATTGCGTAGGCTGCGCGGCATGCCACAGGAACTGCCCCACGGGCGCCATAGAAATGAACGAGACGGGGTCCAAAAGGACAATCTGGAACAGGGAATTCGACCTCATACCCTGCTCCTCCTGCGGAAGAGGCCTCATTACTAGGGAACAGGCCGCGTTCCTCCGCACGTCAAAGGGTTTCAGCGAGGCCTATTTCGACAAATGCGACGCGTGCAAAAGGACCGATGTTGCCGGGACTATCTCGCGGATTTCGAAATGGTAGTGGAAGAGACGGCCATGAAAAACAGGCTGAATGTCACCCCCTCGAAGTGCATCGGATGCCGCACGTGCGAAATCGCATGCGCATTCTCCCATTCCGTCGGCGGAACCATGGGCAAATCCAGGGTATCCGTCGCCAACAGGGGCGGCGGCGCCTTCGTCCCCATGCTGTGCCTGCAGTGCGGAACGCCCGCATGCGCGGCCGCCTGCCAGGTCGGCGCGCTCGCACGCAATCCCGAAACCGGAGCCGTCGAAGTGATTCAGGCGAAATGCGTGAAATGCATGCAATGCGTCGCCGCCTGCCCGTTCGGCAACATGCACGCCGAGCCCTCGGCTTCCGGCGTGTTCAAGTGCGATCTTTGCGGCGGGAACCCCAAATGCGCCATGTTCTGCCCGACAAAGACGCTGGAGTACTCGCCCGTCCGGATTCCGGCCCGGGCGGCGGTTCGATAGCGACATCGGCGGAGTTCCTGCGCTGTGCTGGGGAATGCTGGAACATCCTCCTCCCACAATCCTGACGAGCCGACCCCGCATGCTCCCGCCTGTGGGAGGCGAATGCGACGTTTAGCTTTCCGTCGCTTCGCCGATTATCCTTGCCCCACAGACAGATTACCTCCGGCACTTCGCAGGTCGAACCATTCCTGTGGGAGATGATAATCGGCTGAGTCCGGCATAGTGAACGCCCTTGCGCCGGACATCCGCCTCCACAAGTGCCAAGATCTTCCGGCGCTTCGCAGATTTACATCGGACCAGCCCTACGTCCTCTTTATCATCGTGACCGCGCCCTCGGGGCAGACGTGTTCGCATGCCGAACAGCCGTAGCATGCGGTCCTCTGCACGGTGATCCCCCGCTTCCCTGCCTTCCTCGCTTCATAGGCGCAGACGTCTATGCACTTGCCGCATGACGTGCACTTCTTCTTGTCCGTCTTCTCGATGAAGGCGCTCTTGCCGCAGGGGTCCTTCTGCCTGCCGCCTTTTTCGTCCCTGAACCACCCGCACCCGCAGCCGCAGCAGAAGCATAACCAGTTCTCGTCCTCCATGAACCTGAAAAGGTTGCCTTGCCTTTTCCAATCCTCGAACATGCCCAGGGCCTCCTTGCCGCCGATTTCCCTGGACTCGAACTTCTCGTCCTTCCCGGGCTTGCGGAAACCCATGCAGGTGTCCACCCTGTGGCCGCAGTACTTCCAGGGCGTCTTCCCCTCCTTCGCAGGCCCTCTGCAGAAGCAGTCGTTGACCCAGATCCTGCGGTGCTTCCTGATTGCCTTCTCAGCCTCAGCATAAGTGCATACACCGTGCCTGTGCTCAGTGCTCATAAACCTCCGGTTTTCCCGCGCGAAGCAGAGAAAGGACATGGCGCGGGAAAACTTTCTGCAATCTACAGTATGCAACCTTTCCTGCCCAGGGGAAAAACGATGCAGAACCAGCCGTGAAATCCCGGTCGCATTCAAGGCGGCGACATCGCTGTCTTGACAACGGGGAGAGGAGTGCGTAAATAGATCCTTTTCGGCGGTTTTGCTCCATGGGTGCGCGCAAGGACTACAAGCTAAGGAACGCGGTGAGGATATCCGTATCCGAGGGGGTTCTTGCGCAGATATACATGTCCCTTTCCTGCCCCGGGAGCATATTCCTCACCAAGTTCGCGCTGCTTTTCAACGCGACCCCGGTCCATTTCGGCATCCTCTCGGCCATCGGCCAGCTGTCGCAGGTGTTCCAGCCCCTCGCGGTGGCGCTGACGCGGAAATCCGAGACCAGGAAGCCGTCGGTCGTGAACCTCCTTTTCGCGAGCAGGGGGGTGATATTCCTCTACGCCGCGCTGCCGTTCCTCCTCCCGCCCGAAGCGGCAATCTGGGCCTTCCTCGTACTGCATTTCGCGAATACGTCCCTCGGGGCCATGGCCGGGAACGGCTGGATTGCCTGGATATCGGACCTGATACCGCTCAGGATAAGGGGAAGGTTCTTCTCCATGCGGTCGCAGTACCTCATCATCGCCGGGCTCGGCACCGGCTACGTGTTCGGGGTGTTCACGGACCTTTTCGAGCCCGGCAACACGGCATCCACGAAGCTCAAGGCTGCAGTCTCGGGCCTCGAATCCCTGCTGACTCCTGCTAATCTCCCCTGGGCCTTCGCCGCGATATTCACAATCTCCGGCCTCACGGCCATAGGGTCAACTGTGTGGCTTTCGAGGCAGCCTGAAAGGACGAAGAAGGTCGAGGGGGAGTCGTTCGCCGAGCTCTTCATGGTCCCCATCCGCGACAGGAACTTCCACAGGCTCCTGTTCTACGGCCTGTGGTGGACCCTTGCGGTCGGAATCGGCTCGCCCTTCTGGCAGCCTTTCATGATACAGAAGCTTCAGATGTCGCTCTTCGAAATCCAGATTTACGGGACGATTTCGGTCGTGGCCTCGCTGCTCGTGCTGAGGCCGTGGGGGAGGCTCATCGACAATTTCGGGAACAAGACGGCGATGAGGCTCGCAATCATCCTGGGCGGCATCAATCCCCTCATCTGGGTGTTCCTGAACAGGGACCACCTGTGGCTCGTGTACGTGGAGGCAGCCACGTCGGGCATAATGTGGTCGGGGGCGAACATCGTCGCGACCAACCTGGTCCTGTCGATAGCTCCGCCGGGAAAGAGCCAGATATATTCCGGCGTGTTCGGCGCGTTCTCGGGCCTCGCCATGGTGGTGACCATGATGCTATCGAGCCTCTTCATGCCGTCCGCCATGAGAATTGCGGGGCTCAATCTCGAGCCCGAGCAGGTGCTGTTCGCCCTGACCGGGTTCGCGAGATGGAGCACGCAGATTCCGCTGACGTGGATTGTCGAGTCCAGGGCGAAACCGGTCGGTGCCGCCCTGTATTACATCGCCCACAACTTCAAGCTCAAGATGGTCCATTTCGCGTTCGCGTTCACCGAGTTCCCCTGGCACAGGAACGGCCATTGAAACCACATCCGAGACGGAGCGTCGACGGGAGCGAAAAGCCCCTGCCTGGGACCGAAGCGATGGCGGAAGCCCTGGAGGGAATCTACCGCCGGCTCAACAGGAGGGGCCTCGTGCATCCCGACCCCCTCGAGTTCCTCTACAACTACGATGATCCGCTCGACAGGGAAATCGCCGGCCTCGTCGCGTCCTCCCTCGCCCTGGGCAGGGTCGGGCAGATTCTCCGGAGCGTTTCCCTGGTCCTGGACAGGACGGGGCCGCCCAGGAGTTTTCTCCTGCGGACGCGCCCCGGCGCAATCGAGTCCGCGTTCAGGGATTTCAGGCACCGTTTCATCTCGGGAGAGGGGCTTTCTTCCATGCTAATCGCGGCCAAACGAATCCTCGGGAAGCACGGGTCACTGGGCATGTTCTTCCTCTCGGGATTCGAAGCCGCGCACGAGAACGCGCTCCCGGCGCTCGCGGCATTCGCAGCCGGAATCCGCGGGGAGTCGGGCGGCCGCGCAGGCTCACTCGTGCCGGACCCGGAAGCCGGAAGCGCCATGAAGCGCCTCTGCCTGTTCCTGAGATGGATGGTCAGGCGCGACGAGGTGGACCCGGGAGGATGGGATGGCGTACCGCCTTCGAAGCTCGTAGTCCCGCTGGACGTCCACATGCATCGAATCGGGCGCATCCTGGGCTTCACGCGCAGGAGCGCCGCCGACGCGAGGACGGCCTGCGAAATCACGCGCGGATTCGCCGCCGTTGCGCCGGACGATCCGGTCAAGTATGATTTCTCCCTCACTCGCCTCGGAATCCGGGACGACTGCGGGGACCTCATGGACATGCTGTGCGCTATCCCTGGAAGATGCTGAGGAGTGCAGAAAATGAGCGGACAGATGGATCTCAGCGCTCTCTACGAAATCAGCTACGGGTTGTACGTGGTCTCCTCCACCCACGATGGCAGGGTGAACGGCCAGATTGCGAACACGGTTTTCCAGGTCACGTCCGAACCGCCCCGTATCGCTGTGAGCATCAACAAGAAGAACCTCACGCACGAGTACATACGGAAATCCGGTGTCTTCGGGGTTTCGGTCCTCGACCAGTCCACCCCGCTCAGCTTCGTCGGGCTCTTCGGATTCAAATCAGGCAGGGACGCGGATAAATTCCCCGGCGTCTCGTGCGAGAAGGGCGTGACCGGCTGCGTGCTGGTGACCCAGAACTCGACTTCAATCCTCGAAGCCAGGGTCGTGACCAGCATGGACGCGGGAACCCACACCGTCTTCCTGGGAGACGTGGTATCGGCGAAGAGAATCAGGCCGGGAACGCCCATGACCTACGCCTACTACCATGCCGTGAAGCGCGGTACGGCTCCGCCCGAAGCGCCGACCTTCAGGGGCGCGGCCGTCGAGGGCGGTGCGGCGCCAAAGGCTCCTGCAGGAGGCGCCAAGTACGTCTGCTCGGTCTGCGGCTACGTGTACGATTCGGCGGTGGGGGATCCGGCCTCCGGAGCCGCCCCGGGCACCGCGTTCGAGGACCTTCCGGACGACTGGACCTGCCCCATATGCGGCGTGGGCAAGGACAGGTTCAGCAGGGCGTAGCATACATAACCCGGACGAGCCGGAACTTGACACGGATTCGAGTGCAGGCTCGTCCGGGTCATAGCCCGTACATCTCCGGCCGCCTGTCCTCGAACAGGTTGTTCCTGCCCGTGATGTTCTTGGATTCCGCTTCGGCGGGCTCTATTTCAGCGACGAATGCGCCCTCGGCGTCCGGGCACGTGAGGATGTTCTCCATGCGGGGCGACCAGATTACCGATCCGCCCGAGAACTTCCTCCCCCTCTCTTCGCCCACGCGGTTTGCAGTAACCGTGAACACGCGGTTCTCAATCGCCCTGGTCGCCATGGCCGGAGGACAGTAGGGGAACACGAGGTTCGCCGGGTGGAGGATTACGCTGCAGCCCAGGAGCGCGAGCGTCCTTGCGGCCTCGGGGAATATCCAGTCGAAGCAAATCATAATCCCCGCCTTGAACCCGCCGCAGTCGGCTGCCGTGAAGGGCAGGTCGCCGGGCGAAAAACAGGCTTTTTCCGTGTCGAAGAGGTGGATTTTCCTGTATTTCGCCAGCATGCCCGAAGGGCCGAGCAGCACGGCGGAATTGAACAGCCGGCCCGATGCTTCCTCCGCAATGCCCGCGCAGATTCTAATCCCGCGTTTCGACGCATAAGCGGCGAGCATTGCGAAGGCCTGTCCGCCGGGAAGCGGTTCGGCGAGGGCTGCGGTTTCCCCGGCGTCCCTGAACAGGTATCCGGTGGAAAACAGCTCCGGGAGCACGGCGAGGTCGAAGGGGCCCGCCGCGTCCATCATCTCGATTGCCGTTTTTACATTGGCCCTCACCTGGCCGAACGCCGGCGCGTTCTGGACGATTGCGACTCTCATCTAGATCATGAATCCGAGCACGAGCCGTGCCGACCAGCCGCCCACGAGGAACAGCTCGAGCCGCACGTAGTGTCCGGCGTCGAACTTCTTTTCCGCGCCGAGGACCACGCTGAACTGGGAGGTTTCGCGGTAGTCGAGCAGCCATTTCCATCCATAGGTCGAGGCGCCCTGGGCCTTGTCCTTGAGCTCCGCCCAACCGTTGTGGAAGGTCAGCGCGAAGCCGAGGAAAGGCGTGGCCTGGTCCAGCTCGTACTGCGCCTTTATGTAGAAAATCTGCTCCGTGAACGAATAGAAGCCCTTGGCGGACGCGGTCCACCCGAAGACCGTGGGGTCCACGTTGCCCGTGCCGTACGAGAAGCCCCACCCGCCGCCTGCGGCGAACGCGTCGAACAGCTTGAAGACGGCCTCGAATCTCCACCCGAAATGCGGGAATCCGACGTTTGAATCCATTGTGAAAGTCGTGTCCGGCCAGTTGTTCGGCCACCAGTTGCTGCCGCCGCCTACCTCGTATTCGAGCGTGGACCACGAGACGCCTATCTTTATCTCCGCCGTGACCGTGAGCTTGTCCATGCCTTTCCATGCCGCCCGTCCGACCAGGGCCACGGACTCCCAGGTGACGTAGGATTCGGCGTCCTGGTTGACCTGGCTGTGCTGGTAGGGGCAGCCCGGCGCCGCGACCGGCCCCCCGGGCCCCCTCGCGTGGGTGCACTTCACGCCCCTGCCCGACGCGTCGAGCGAGAACAGGGCCCCGAAGCTGAAGCTCTTCATCTCGAGGGAAGGCTTCTTGCCCGAGCCCTCGTCCGCCGGAGCGTCCCACTGGCCGAGAAGACCGGCGATTTGCGAGTCGCCGCCTGGGGTGCCGGATCCCGCGGGAGGCTCGGCGGCCGCCGAACCGCAGATCGCCGCGAAAGCCAGAGCCGCCGCGACAGTCGCGATTTTCGTCCAGTGCATCGGTCACCTCCATTTGAAAAGCCAAGACGCAATGCCTGAATGATATCCTTTACCGGCACGTTTTTCGAGTGCCAATCCGCCGTCGAGGCTATAAAGAGTCGTGGCCGGCATCGGCAGTGCCGTAAACCGTCCAGGCAGCCGCGGAGGTTGAGAAAGATTCATTCCACACGAAGCCGGAAGCCCCGTGCTTCGTGTGGAATCCGAAATCATGATTCTCCGCTTTACAAAGCCCTTCCGGCCGAATAAGCTGCTTGCGCCGGTTCCGCGGGCAAACGAACGCCGCCGATGAGCGTATTCAATCCGGACCGGCAGGCGGCGTTCGGTCCTCCCGCAAGCCGGATGTGCGCCCCGGGTTCGGGAAATCCCGGCCGCGGCGACGGAGGAGGTTTTTTTCGAGCCTCCGTCCCGCGAAACCGCGCTTTGGCGAGGTGGCATGGCTGTCAAGCCCGATAAAAAAGGCAGCACTGGCAGCATCGTGAAGATGATTTGCAGGAACTGCGGCCTCGAGAAGGTCGTCAGGGAATACAAATCGGGCGAGATCCACTTCTGCGACAGCTGCCAGGGATCCATGAGCCCGGCCGAGGGGCAGAATCCGAAGGCCGCCAAGGAACCAGCCAAGCTCGTCTGCACCAACTGCGGCAAGGAGGCAGAAGCCAGGGACTACAAGCCGGGCGACATAGTCTTCTGCCCGCAGTGCCAGGGATCGATGACTCCGGTCGGCAAGACCCCGGCGAAAGGGGTGGAGAGGTCGTTCGGGAAGTACCGGATTCTCCGGGAAATCGGCAAGGGCGGCATGGGCGTGGTGTACCTTGCCAGCCATACCAACCTGAAGAGGGAAGTGGCACTCAAGGTCCTGAACAAGTCCGGCGGAGCGAACCCGGCGATGATTGACTGGCTGGTGAGGGAAGCCCAGGCCGCGTCGAAGCTGAGGCACCCGAACATAGTCACGGTCCACGACGTGGATTCCTTCGAAGGCGAGCACTACATCGCCATGGACTTCATCGACGGCCAGGGCATGGACGTCGTCGTCTCCCCAAAGAAGCCCTTCAAGCCCCAGAAGGCCGCCAAGATACTCCATGACGTCGCGGACGCAATCAACTACGCGCATGAGAGGGGCATCATCCACCGTGACATCAAGCCGTCGAACATCCTCGTCGACAAAGAAGGCAAACCCTTTGTAATGGATTTCGGCATCGCCAGGGACGTGCGGGCCGCCGGAAGCGGAGTCGAATCCGGATCAGTCCTCGGCACGCCCGGCTACATGTCCCCGGAGCAGGCGGACGGCGAGGATGAAATCGACAGGCGCTCCGACGTCTTCTCCCTCGGCGCCCTCCTGTACTTCGCGCTGACGGGCGCCCCCCCCTTCACGGGAGCGAACGCTGCCGAAATCATGAAGCGGACCAGGGACTCGAAGCCTGTGACGGCCGAGGACCTGGGCAAAGCCGTTCCGCCCGAGCTCGGTGCCATCTGCCTCAAGGCCCTGTCCAAGGACAAGGAGGGCAGGTACAAGAGCGCGAGGCTCATGGCCGACGATCTCGGCAGGTTCCTGCGGGGGGAGAGCGTGTTCGCCGCCGACCGCGGCCTGTGGACGGCGCTGCTCAAGACGGTGATCAGGCACAAGATAGCAGTAGGCATCGGCGCGGCGGTCTCAATCCTCTTCGCCGTCGTAATCGCCGCAGCGCTGTCGTCGAAACCCGCGGACGAGACCAGAATCGAGGAGGAGAGGAAAAAGGCGGAAAAGCTCCGCAAGGAGCAGGAGGATCGGGCAAAGCGCGAGCGCGATGACATGGAGCGCGAGCACCTCGCGAAGGAGTTCCAGAACCTGAAGAAGCTCGTGCTGGAGAGAATCGATTCCACGAAGAAGATGGTCCGCACGAGATTCGAGGCGCTCGAGAAGACGTACTTCCAGAATCCCGAAGCCTCCCTGAAGGCCCTCGAGGAAGTCGAGAACGACCTGAGATCGGTGGGCGCCATCGTCGCCAAGGAGGCCGCGGACAGCCCGGAAGTCCTGAAGAGGCTCAAGGAGGACGGCGACGTGGCGGACGCCCTGTACGTTAAGCAGGATTTCCCGCGCGTCGAGACCCTGCGCGCCAAGATATACTCCGTGCTCGGATGGATGGCTTGGCAGACCGGCCTCGACGCCGAAAAGGCCGTCTCCTACTACAACCTCGCCCTCCAGCTCTCGCCGAAGGACACGAGCTTCAACAAGGGCCGCGGCATGGTGGAGTTCGAATCGGGACAGTGGAAACCCGCCGATCACGACCTGTCCATCGCAATCGGGGGGGATCCGCAGACCGCCAAGGACCCGTACATGATTGCCTACGCGGTCGAGTCCAAGGCCAGGTGCGGTTTCTTCGAACAGATTGACGGCCTGCTGGAAGGAATCCCGGCGGATTCGGCCGACCGCCTGTTCCTGGAGGGGCTCACGGTCTTCTTCCGGAACGACTTCAAGGCGGCGATTGAGAAGTTCAAGGCGGCGACGGCAAGGAACATAACCCACCCCAGGGCCCACGTAATGGAGGGCATGTCGTACTTCGTCCTGAAGGACTACGCAAAGGCGCTGGACAAGTTCGAACAGATAATCGGCTTATCGAGGCTTTTCAAGATTCAGAAGGACCCGAACCTCAGCCCCCGCGACAACATGATTACGTATACGCCTCTTGCCGAGACTTACATGCACAGGGGGCTCTCCAGGCTCAAAATCGCGGAGGAATCCGCCGACGTGGGCGGAATCGCCGATGCGAAGAAGGCCTGCGCCCAGGACCTCAGGAAAGCGCTGGACCTGGTGCCGGGTCTCAAGGAAGCGAAAGAATGGCTGGACAGGATGTCCGGCAAATGACCAATCCCCGCCAATCCGGAAGCAAGACATGAAGAAGCAGTTCGTCGAAGGCTTCGAAAGCGGAGCGCAGGTGGAGGACGTGTTCCTCGCGTTCGAGAAGGACTTCCGCCAGGCGAAGAACGGCTCGAACTACATCAGCCTCGTCCTGGGAGACAGGTCCGGGAAGATCCACGCCCGCAAGTGGGACGCGACCAGGGACGAGTTCGACTGGTGGTCAACGTCGGGCTTCCTCCTCGTGAGGGGGCGCGTCGAGACGTACAAGGGCAAGCTGCAGCTCATCGTCAAGTCCGCGTCGCCCTTCGACGGCAAGAACGCCGACATAGAGGAATTCCTGCCGAGGGCCAAGGTCCCGGCCGAGAAGATGCTCGCCGAGCTAAAGACCCTGCTCAAGGGGATTAAATCCCCCGAGATACTCGCGCTCGTCGATTCCCTGCTCGAGGACCGGGCCTTCATCGAAAAGTTCGCCAAGGCCCCCGCGGGAATCAAGCTGCACCACGCCTACATCAGCGGGCTACTCGAGCACACGCTCGCCATGGCCCGCACCGCCAGCCTGATTTGCGGCATCTATCCCGACGTGGACAGGGATCTCCTGCTCGCCGGGGTCCTGCTCCACGACGCCGGCAAGATTGAGGAGATGGCCAACGTTCCGCAGATTGTCTACACGGACCGCGGGTACCTTCTCGGGCATATATTCATCGGCGCCAGGCTGGCCGCCGACAGGATGGACGCAATCCCGGGGTTCAGCATGGAACTCAAGTCCAGAATCGTCCACATGGTGCTCAGCCACCACGGCGAGCACGGCTTCGGAAGCCCCGTTCTCCCGATGACGCTCGAAGCCCTTCTGCTCCACCACATCGACAACATCGACGCGAAGACCAAGATTTTCCTGGATTCGGCCGAAAAAGCCCGTGAGGAGGGGCTCAGCTGGACCGACTGGCTCAACCACATGGAGCGGCGGTTCTTCGTGGGGGGACAGGAATCCGGTGGGATTCCGAACGGCCCCGCCTTATAACAGCGCCGATTCGGTTCGTCCGGGGCAAAAAAAAAGGTTGCCGGAACTGCCGGCAACCTGGTGCCAAGAATAACCCATACGAGAGGGGAAGGATATGGGCTATCTTTTTTTCCCGTTTCCTTCTTCTTTTCTTCTTCTCTCCCCGGTTCTCATTCAGGATATCGGGATTCGGGAAGCGGCGCTTTAGCCGAAATTCATTGACTTTTATATTTTTCTAAGTATATTGCGGGCTTTGAGTTGTTTCCTCCGGGGATTTTCAGGGGATGAGAATGACAGCTAAGAAGACAGCCGAGGAAGACCTGAAACGCAAGGAGAAGAACCTCCAGGTCAAGCATAAGGAGCTCGCGCAGCGCGAAAGGGACCTCGTCGAGTTCCAGAACTCGCTCAAGGACCTCCACCGCAACCTCTGCCCGGTCTGCGGGCACGGCCTTCAGCTCATAGCAGCGGAAAACCTCGAGGTGCTGGCCTGCGAGGACTGCCGCGGAGCCTGGGTGGACCGCGCTTCCATGGAGATACTGATTAAATACACGATTGACCGCAGGAAGAACTTCTTCACGAAGGTGTTCGGCCTGTCATAGGAGGTCCGGGTATGGAAGAGGTCCTCAAGCTTGCGGACGAGCTGGGAAAGGCGATTTCGAGGACGGGGCGCTACGCCGCTCTCAGGGCCGCGGAGAAGGCGGTCGAATCGGACGTCGAGGCCTGCGCGATGCAGAAGGAATACGACGAGATCGCCAGGAGGGTATATGAGCTCGAGAAATCCGGCAAGCCCATCGAGCCCGAGGACAAGCGCAAGCTCCAGTCGAAGAAGGAGCAGATGGTCAGGAACCGTAAGATCCAGGACGTCACCCGCGCCTGGGCCGATTACAACGAGATGATCATCAAGGTCAACCAGCTCGTGTTCCAGAACCTCGGCAAGTAGGGCCGCGGAAGCCGTTGTCCGTAAGCCTGGAACCGGAGCTCCCATTCCAAAACACTGCCTGCAACCCGTTCCTGCATCGAGCAAGCACCCATTCCTGCATTTCGGTGTCTTCGGCGTCTTCGGTGGTTAATCGCCTCCGCCCCCCCTTGTGCACGGAGCAGAGTCCGCCGCTGCATCCGCATTGCTCCATGGCGAAGGCACATCAGGTCAACCGGTGTTTGGCGGGAGGGGATGCTTTCGACGGGCAGATTGCCGCGAGAAAGCATGACGCGCATTTCGGAGACCTTGCGGAGCAGACCTCCCTTCCGTGCCTTATGAGATTCAGGTGCAGCGACAGCGCCCTGCCTTTCCCGGCCATCCCCTCCATGAGCGAATGCGCCTTTTCAAGCCCGGTATCCGGGGGAAGGATTCCGAACCTCTTCAGAAGGCGCAGGCAGTGCGTGTCGACTGGAAGGACGTCCCTTCCAAGGTTGATGGCCAGGACGACGTGAGCGGTCTTGGCTCCCACTCCCTTGATTGACAGCAGGCCGGCCGTGATTTCCCCGGTGTCCATACGCCGCAGCCCTTCCAGGGAATATCCCCCGAACCGCTCATTGGCCCACGCGAGCGCCCTTTGTATGGACGCAGCCTTGCTCCTCCATAATCCGGCCTTTCTTATCGCTTTCCCCAGCTCGCCGGGTTTCGCCCCTGCTGCGTCAGCCCATGTCGCAAAGCGCGCCCTCAGGGTCTCGTACGCCGCGTCGCGGTTCCGGTCGTTGGTGTTCTGGGAAAGGATGGTTTCGATGAGGGTGTCGAGAGGGTCCGGCCTCATGCGCGTGAGCTTGTGCGTCCCGTAACGTCCCTCGAGCATGACCGCGATTCGCGCAAGGAATGCTTTCGCCTCGCCCGCTGATTCGGGCTTCGAAGCGGCCTTCTTCGTGCGCCTGCCTCTGCTTTTTTTCTTTTCACGGTTCATGAAAAGGAGCGTTGAATACTTTTCCCTTTCATCGGCACCGAGACCGCTGCCGAAGACAGGAGTAAATTGTAGAATATATCATCCGGACGAGCCGCCCTTTCATCCCTTTTTGGTTCCGGTTCGTCCGGGTTATGGGAGAAACAAGGTGGAAACCAATGCCGCAGAAGCGGGACGCACCGGTTCCCCGGCATCCCCGTTCATCCGCGCGCTTCCGGCGGTTCTCTGCCTCGTGGCGGTCTCCTGCGCGGGCATAGCCGTGCTGGCAGCGGCATTCCCTCAGCGCGGAAGCGGGACCGTCTTCTTCGCCACCGACGCCATGTGCATCCCGTCCCGCCTCGTCCGAATCGAGGCTCGAATATACGGGCCGCGGAGGACTTCAGGACCGAATCCGGGCATTCCCGGAGTTCGCGTATCGATTTCCCGAAACGGAACCGTGTTCCAGCATGCCGTGACCGACAAGGACGGCAACGCGCTCTTCATCGTGGAGGCCCCGGACAGGCCGGGCCACTACGCCTACCTCCTCTCTACGTCCGGGGATTTCGGGCAAGGCACGGCAGAGGCCGTCGTGCATGTGCTCAAGCCCAACGAGGAATTCGCGGTCCTCGACGCAGCGGTCCTCATGCAGGGCGGCGAGGCGGCGTTCCTCGCGTCCGGTGGTGGGAATCGGCCGGCGCCGGCAGCCGGCGCCGCGGCCTCAGTCATGCGCATCGCAGGCAGGCGCGGGCTGATTTACCTGACGTGCATGAATGAGCGATGCATTCCCGCGTTCAGGCGCTGGCTCTCTTCGAACGGTTTCCCTCCGGGGCTCGTCGTGGCCCGCGACGACACCCTGGCGCTCGAACCGGTCCGGGACTTCGTGAAGAAGAGGGTCGAGGAGCTCAAGTACTACTGGCACACGAGCTGGATTGCGATCTGCGCAGGCCCGGCATTCGCGCAGGGCTGCGCGGCCCTGAGGGTGCGGGGGTTCGTAGTTCAAGACCGCAGCGCTACTGACCTGCCGGAGGGATTCCAGGCGTCAACGTCGATTGAAGAGGCCGCGGAAGCCGTTGGCCGAAAGCCGTAAGGTCGCGGTAGTTCGAGGCGATTTCTGTAGCCGCGCGCGGACTAGAACCCGCAGAAGCCTATGCGAATAGGTCGAAGCAGAAATTCAAATTGACTTCCCCTTTCAAGCCGGTTAGCATGCAGTTGAGGATTGGGATTCCCCTCGAGGGGAAGGGTCAGGGGAAAAATGAGGAAAGAGCGTAAGACTGCCTGCTCAGAATTCACCTGCATGACAATCCATGTTTCCGATCCCCCCCCCCCCCCCCCCCCATTTGTCATCCTCTCTGCTTGACCAAGAAGAGCAGAACCGCTCAAGCGCATTTACTAAGCACGGGCTTTTCATTGATGGAGAACTCCCATGATCCGTCAAATCAATCCTGCCGGCAAGTGGATAAATAAAGGAAGGGCACCCGTATCGTTCCCGGTTTTGCTTGCCCTCTTTGCGCTTGTTTTCCCTGTCGAGATTTCCTGCGAAACACCGGCTGAAATCCGCAGATTCGGCCCCCTTGCCGTTCAAATCACGGCTGCGGGGCCCCTGGAGGTCCAGGAAGATTCCTCAATCGCTCTTCCGGTCCGAGTCACGGGTATCAGCTCTATAGATGAAATCCAAGCGCTTTCATCTGAGCTTCGCAGCGACGGGGCTTTGCTCTGGACGGGCCTGCACGATGCCGCGGTTTATTGACCGGGAGCGACGGGCGATTCATCTCCGGCGAAGCAATCCCGGGTTCCGCTTTCTCGTCCGGACCATATTATTCTTCAGCGTCGGCGCGGTTCGGAGTGCCTTTCCTGCAGGAGGTCCTGCCGCAAGCCGGGACGGCTCTCATGATTGAGGCCAGGATTGTGGATGCAGGCGGCATGGTGAAATGTTCCTGCAGGATGCCGGTTACGGTCTTGGAACAGCCCAGGCCGATGGTTGAAATCACCGGCGGGGTGCAGGAAGGCGAGGTCCCTTCCCTGTTCCTGAACGGAGAAACGGAACTTACGCTGAAAGCCACGGACGAAGAAGGCAACCCCCTGTCCGGATACAAGGTCGAGTGCGAAGTGCCGTACAGCCGGGTCAAAGCCGACATCCTGACCTCCGTCACCGGCGAGGACGGCGGATTCCAGGTAAGAATCCACTCGCCCAAATCCCCGGGATACTGCAGGATAGATATCTTCCTGCATGGCAGCGACGGTCGCGTGATTGGAAACGGGGAAGGCGGCAGGCTCAGCTTCCTGGTGAAAGTCTTTACGAGGGTTACGATTCAGACCGTGATCGAGATGGTTCATCAGTTCAATCTACAGCCTGGCGAACGAGGCAAGGTCATCTCTGCGTTAGCCAGTGCTGTTTCAAGCAGGCATTCCGGTCTTCCGCCCGCCGATTTACGGGAAGCTTTCCTGACTCTCGCGGACTCAGATGCGGAAGCTCTTTATAATGGCCTGAGAGTTGTCGGCGCAACACAGCTTATGACCGTATTCGGTCAAGGGCCCTTCGGACGGGTTCCGCGCCTTCCGGAAGATGAATGGCTTAGATGTCAGCCAGGCTGGGGATATATTGAATACATAGACCGTTTCGGGACGATTTTTCTCATCTGGTGCGGTCCTGCTCCGAAGCCTCCAACCCCGCCGGATCCAGACCCTGACCCAACACCTTTGGAAGGCATGCCGATAATCCCATACATTCCGTTCATCTCCACGAGTTATACTATTGCTGTGCTGATTGGTTTCCTGGTGGACGTTGACGTGGACAGCGACAACAACAACGGATTCGACACGGCAGCAGGCGGGGCCTGGAAACCGACCACGTTCGAGGAGCGGATTGAAGACAGCCCACGGCTTCCGGGGAAGGTTGTCGGCGCGGGATGCGATAAACGGACTCCAGCGGCGATAAGGATTTGGGGGCTGACAAAAGATGCAATAGGAAAGAGGAAGTCGAGTTGGAGGATTTCATTTGAATATGACAAATCGGAGTTCTTCCTCTACAGGGAATCTGTCGGAGGATCTCTTCTCGAGCCGAATAATCCATATACAGCCGAATATTTAGGACTCGACAAAGACAATCCAGCAAATCTATTCATAGAAGGGAATAAGCAGACGGGAATCGGGGGAGCGCTCAGTTAATCAATGGTTGTCGGATATTTTGCGGGCTGTCCGACTCCGTAAA
>DYIT01000085.1:15353-22277 GCA_020723505.1 Candidatus Kuenenia stuttgartensis | reverse complement strand
GGACGGGTCATTCTGGGTACTGAATTACGCGAGCGACGCCGAAAGGATGCCGCGGCCCAAGGATTCGCGGAATACGATTAAGGTGATTTCGGAAAAGTTCGGGTTCAAGCAGGCGGAATACGACCCTGCCGCGACCCGCGAGTTGACGTTCAGCTTCCGCAGCCCGTCCATGCTGGAAGTCACGATTGGCGGATACAAGGGCAGCGACTTGGCGGGATCCCTTTCGTTCTCGGTGATGCATGCCGACGGCAAGGACGACGAGAACGTCTCGAGCTATGGCCGCGATGACGGTCAGAAGATCCTGGATGCCGAGGGCAGGACGACGCTCGGCCCGTTCGAGCCGGGCGAATACGTGCTCATAATGATCCTCGGCACGGCGGACGCGGGCAGGAGCGCGATTCCGATTCGAAAGACGGCCGTCACGCTCGCGGCGGGCGCGAACGCGGTCACGGTGGGCATACCGCCGCTCTACCAGCTCACAATCACGTTCGAGAAGGCGGGAAAGGGGGAGAGCGTCATCGTCGGCCAGGCGAGCTCCAAGCGGCGCTGGGGAGGCTGGCACCTCCAAAAGGAGATCGGCGAGGACGGGAAGGCCGTGTTCAACAGGCTTCCCGAGGGCGCCTACCGCATCCAGAAGTGGGGCGGGGCGGATGCCGGGAGCATGGAAATCACCCTGCCGGGCCAGTCGTCGGTGACATTCAAGCCGAAGCCCGTCAACGCGCTCCTCGTGACCGTGTCCAATCCCTCTGGCCTCCTTGGCAGCGCAGGGCTACAGACAGGCGACATGATCATCGGCATGGACGGCACGGAGTTCAAGAACCTGGCTCACATGCAGATGCTGCTCTACGCCTCCATGGGCAAGGAGAAGACCTCGCTCATGATCGTCCGAGGGGGGGCGAGCATGTCCGTGGAAGTCGAAACCGCAAAGCTCTTCAATCCGGGGTCGGAGAGCCAGATGGGGGGAGACGTGGAGGAGGTGTCGAGGGAGTGACCTGCCGTCCGCATGCCAATCTGGATGGTCGCAAGTCGCAAGTCGAAGGGCTAACGTCGAAGGTCTAATGTCGAATGTCGAAGGTCCCAAAGCGAAAGTCAATACTTGCTTGGCTGCCAGGGTCGAGGGTCGAGGGTCGAGGGTCGAGGGTCGAGGGTCGAGGGTCGGACGGGATTCAAATTTCAAAATACAAAGAACAAAATACAAGGAAATTACAAATAATAAAATCCAAAGCACGTGCTGTTCTGCTGTAGTTACCTGGATTCCGGCTTTTGCCGGAATGACGGCGCGCAACGCTGGACGCGCAACGGTCCACGGCCTCCCGCTGTAGCCACGGCACTCAGCTGCCGTGATCGCGCCCCAGACCGCTTTCGGCGGGTCTTCGACACGTGGGGCGGCTACAGCAGCCGCCTGAACCGTGGGCTTTCGACTTGCGGCTTTTCAAAGCCCGCTCAGGAAGAACGACCACCTTTCCTCGAGGTCGCGGCGCGGTCCGATTACGTCTCCTTCGGCGATGCTGTCACCCTCCTTTGGAATCTTGAAATCCATCTCGGCGGTGAACGCGCCAAGGAGGTCCCTGCCTGCTTCGTCCAGGACCGATTCAGTCCCGGCCGCGGGATTTTTAAGTTTCGCAAGAACGACGAACACGCTGATTTGGGGCGTGCCGTGATGCTCGTGATACCAGTCGGGTCCGGGTCTCGGAAAAGCCACTGCTACGACGTCGCCGCCCGCGCAGGCCTTTGCGAGCTGTTTCGCGAACGTGGGGGAATTCACGAGCCTGTCGAGGATTTCCTGCGCAAAATCGGGATCACGCCTCGTGCGGAGTATCGGGGCCTTGACCAGGACCAGCCTGGCGGATTCCGCGCCGGCGGAGGGCGCGGCGGGCGCGTCCGGGGGCGCGGAATCGAGACGCTCCGCAAGCTGCTTCAGGAATCCGTCCCATCGCTCCTCGGCCGGGAAGCCGGGGCCCGGAGTCATGAGAGGTCCCGCGACCACGTCGCTCCCCTTGGGCGCAGCGAGGTCGACCGGCGCGAAACACGCCCTCCTGACCTTGCGTCCGGACTTGTCCCTGAAGACGTCCTCGATTGCGGTCCCCGCTTCAATCGTGCAGCGCAGCAGGACGACGCGCACGCGGTCGGGACCTGCGGGGTCCTTCGGCGGCCCCCTCTTGCCGGGTTCGCGCTCAGACCCGGGCCCGCGGCCGGACCCGGGGCCATGGCTTCCCTGGTTCCCGGTCCCTTCCAAGGGAATGCAGAACGCAATCACCGAGTCGCCGTCCTTCTCGGCCAGGAACGACAGGAACGATTTCAGGGATTCGGACTCCGGAATGCGTTTCAGCAGGCGTTCGGCGAACCCCGGCGCGGCCGCGTTCCTGTACGGTCCGCGAACGACCAGGATTCTCCCCGACTTGACGAACGGCACTCCGGCCGAGACGCCCGCAAGCGCGTTCTCGTCCTTCTGCGGAGCGGCTTCTGGCTTCCCGCGAGCCAGCCTCACCTCGGCCTCGATGTACGGTATTCGCCTGAACGCCAACCTTGCTTCCCTGACAATGGTCATGAGACCGAAACAAAGCCCCATGATGATCGCGAACGCGGCGAGAGCGCGCGCGGGCGCGGGAAGTCTCCCGCCCAGAAGCCTGAAGAGCGGCCTCAGTTTCCGGTCGCCGGGGAAGACGAACGACGTCGCTTCCATGTACTTTGCATAGGCGTCTCCGAACAGCCGCAGGCACCTGCGCTCCTCGCTCCTCGCGAGCAGGAGATATAGGAACATCATCAGGAAGAAGGCGATGAAGGCGAAGGTCCTTCCCCAGGTGAGAAGCACGCCGGTTCCGAAAAGTGTGAGGGAGATGTACTGAGGGTGGCGGACGAAGCGGTAGAGCCCGCGGGTCACAAGCCCCTTCTTCCTTATTTTAGCCCAGTAGATTTGCCCCGCGCCAATCATGAACACTAGCAGGCCAAGGGCGGCCAGAATCGGCCCTGTAAAACCGAGAGTGAGAATCGGGAAGACGAAGTGCGTAAGCCAGGCGGTCGAAGGCCGTTCGCCGAGCATCTGGATGTGAAGCACCGATCCGTAGAGGAATCCTGCGAAAGGCAGGAGCATCCAGGCCACTTCGAGCAGCATGAACAGGAAAGACAGCTTCGCGGCCCATTCGACGGCCTTGCCGAAAATCAGCTTTGCATTCATGATTCGAAACCCTCAGGTTTGACACCGCGCGACTGCCCGTGTGCAATGCTGCATTATACATAATCGTAATCCGAATTATGCGCAGCAGAGCCGCAACCAAATCCGAATTCAATAGAGATTGCTTCACCCCGGTTGGCTAGTCGGGGTTCGCAATGACATGATTAAAACGTTTGGCAGATGCGAGACGAGGTCTAGTCTGCGAATTTTCGAGGCAGGAAATCAGGAAGAGCAGGGGCAGGCTGGATTCCGGCTTTCGCCGGAATGACGCGGGTGTGTTGTAGCCGCTGCACTCAGTTGCTGCGATTGGCTGTCATTCCCGGTTAGAAAGACCCCGCCTTCGCTTTAACGCTCCCGCGAGAATGGTTTGCGGGGCACGCGAACGGCCGGGAAAATGCTCGCGGGAATACGTCAACAATCCTTCGACTCGCCTTGCGTTGATCAACAGCCTGCTATTCCCGCTTCACAAGGTGATTGGTTATAATCTCCGGGCCGACGGCTCGGGCGGCGACGGGGATTGGACGGGCGGCCGGCGAAGGATTTTTCGCAGCGATTCATGAAAGTGCTTCTCATAAACCCGCCGCACCATGGGTGGTACACGCTTTTCGGCGTGAGGATACCGCCGCTCGGGCTTGCGTACCTGGCTTCGGCGCTGAGGAACGCGAAGCACGAGGCGGCGATATTGGACATGAACGTCTCGGAGATTGATGAGTTTGGCGGGTTTGAGAAATTCGACATGGTAGGCATCGGCACGGATACGACCCGGTACCGGCGCGCCAGGGAAATCGCCAAGATGGCGAGGAAAGCCGGGAAGACCGTGGTCATGGGCGGACCGCACCCGACCACGGCGGACATGGACGTCGTGAAGGACAAGTCCGTGGATTTCGTGGTCAGGTCCGAGGGCGAGGAGACAATCGTGGAGCTTGCGGAGTGCCTGCAATCGGGCGGCAATCCGTCGGACGTGAGGGGGCTTACGTTCAGGCGCGGCGGCAGGATTGTGAGGACCGGGGACAGGCCTTTCAACGACGACCTGGATTCAATCCCCAAGCCTGCGCGGGACCTTCTGCCCATGGACCGGTACAAGTCGGCGATGATTGGAGTGAGGCCCCTCACTCCCGTGGTCACGTCCAGGGGGTGCCCGTACCGGTGCTCATTCTGCGCTTCGTCGTTCATGAACGGCCCGAAATGGCGCGCGCACTCGGCGGGACGGGTTGCGGACGAAATCGAGGAGGTTCAGAAGAAGTGGGGCTACAGGGCGGTCGCGTTCAGCGACGACAACTCGCTCATGAGCGTGGACAGGAACCGCGGAATCAGCTCCGAGATTCGCAGGAGGGGGCTCGACGTGGCAATCTGGTCGTTCTGCAGGGCGGACTTCGCGGCGAGGAAACCCGAGATGATTGCCGATTTGGCATCGGCGGGGCTAAAGAGCGTGTTCATGGGCGTGGAAAGCCCCAGCATGAAGCGTCTCGCGTCAATCGGGAAGGGCATCAGGGAAGGCGACGTGGAAAAGGCAATCGAGGTGTTCCGGGCGAACGGCGTGGAGGTGCTCGGAAGCTACATCATCGGATACGAGGGGGACACGATAGGGTCGGTGCGGGAGACCATGCGTATGGCCATGGAGCTCGACACGAACACGGCGCAGTTCACAATCCTCACCCCGTATCCCGGCACGGAAATCTACAGGCGGCTCCTCCCGAGGATAACCCGCAAGGACTGGAGCCTCTACGACGGGTACCATCTCGTGTTCAGGCACGAGAACCTGTCCAGGCTGGCGCTGGAGCTCTCGCTAGCCCTGTGCCATGCGGCGTTCTACCTGAGGTCGCTCAAATCGGTATTCGGCTTCTTCCGCTTCCTCTGGGCGCGCAGGAAGGGGCTCGGGTCAATCAGGGAGGCGGCTAATGACGTCATCTTCACGCGGTGAACCCGCGGCCGCCCTCGCGCGCCGCGCCCTGGCCCGGGCGGCCGCGGTCATGCTGGCGGCGGCCTGCTTCGCGGGCTGCCAGAACGTCCTGTTCCTCGCCCAGGAGAGGGTCGAGAACGTCGAATACCGCGGGGAGAAGGTCGTATCCACGGCCATGAAATGCGGCTTCCGCGTGGATTCCGAGGAATCCCCTTCGAGGCTTCTCATCGTCCCTCTGCGCGAGGAGACGGTCGAAGCCCTTCGCAGGGACACGGCGAGGTCCTGGGGATACTTCATGCCCTTTGATCCGTTCCTCAAGAGCGCGGAGCTCTTCGTGTTCCCGTTCGTCCTGGTCGTGAAGGCCGGATGGGACGCCCTGGACCTGGTCTTCGGGGTCGAGGAAGAGCCCGGAATCTCGATTGAATCGTGCGATCCCGTGCCGGCCGGCTTCGAGGAGTCGGCGTTTGCGTTCGAGGAGAGGGCGAAGTGCGTCCATGTAATCGGCACGATGCCGGAGTGGTTCGACAGGACCTACAGGTTCTTCGCCACCATGTTCACGCTGCATTTCTTCCCCTTCGGGGAGATGGGGATTAAGCTGGGGCCGGTCTCCGATTCGGCGCCGGGATCCTGGTACATGGAGCGCAGGACAAGGACCTCGAAGGTCGACGCCGCGCTGCAGACGCTCTCAATCGGCGGAAAGGACGTCTCATCGAGCTTCAAGGACGGTGGCGTCATGCTCGACGCGGTCCTCGCCTGCATGACGGGACCGGAATCGAAAGTCGAGGCGGTGTTCAAGGACGCCTCGGGCAGTGTGATTGCCGGCGGGTTCATGCTGTCCAGGGAACAGATGACGGCCTGGAGGCGGATTGCCGAGCTTTCGGCCGCTTTGGAGACGGCAGGCGCGGAAGAGGGACGGAACGCCGAGCTTGCGGCGCTCCATGCCAGATGGGGAAGCCAGGACGAGGCAGCGAGGAGGCTGGAGGCCGCGGTCAAGGCCGCGGAAACCCCAGCGGCCGGGGCCGACGCTGCAGGGGCGTACTACGACGCACTGGAGGCGCGCTTCGCGAACGACCCGGGGCGGCTTTCCGAGGTCAGGGCAGTCAGGGGCTTCCACGCGTCCATTCTGACGGGCGCATGCGCCGGATGGACGGCTTTCCAGAGGGAGGACCTCAAGGAGCTCCTGTTCCTGCACGTGGCCTCGACCTCCTTCGCGGAGAGGAGCCGCGGGGTCGTCGCTCTGGCCCGGAACGGGAAGATCCTGAGCGCGGATTTCAAGCGGGCGCTTCTAATCGGCCTGCTCGGGTCCGAGAAGGAGCCGCTCGCGCTCTGGGCGATTCTCTGGGCGCTCGGCGGGTTTCCCTGCGACGAGACGCGAAACGCGCTCGGGTATTTCGCGACCAGCATGGCTGATCCGGTGCTGAAGGCCAGGGCATATGCGAGCCTCAAAGCATGCTCTGCGGACGGGGCCGAGAAGTAGGGTGAGGCCGTGAGACCGTGGTAGCGAGGGAGCAACCGTGGGGCCGTGGACGGGCTTGGATGCAGCCGTAGACCGTCAACCGTAGGCCGAAGACCGTAGGCCGTGTCAGTAAGCAATGCCGCCGTAGACCGTGGTGTGCCGGGAATGCGACCGTCAGCCGTGGACCGTGAGGCCGTGAGACCGTAAGCAGTAAGCAATGCCGCCGTAGACCGTGGTGTGCCGGGAATGCGACCGTGAGACCGTGGTGAGCCACAGGGTGTCCGTCAACCGTAGGCGGTAAGCCGTGGGACACAGTTGGTTGCAGGTTCCAAGTTTCAAGTCGAAAGTCGAAAGTCCATCAAAGTCCAAGGTCGATGCCCCGGGAAGGGTTGAGGG
>DYIT01000085.1:13955-15343 GCA_020723505.1 Candidatus Kuenenia stuttgartensis | reverse complement strand
CCCGCCTTCGCCTGGGGGGCTTGCAAGGCGGAGCGAAGCCCGCCCCGTCTCCGTTTCTACTTTCTCTGCACAACTTCGGCGGGCTTCGCTCCGCAGATGCAGAATCATCCAGCGAAGGGGGGGCGGATTTCACTCCGCCTCAGACCAGGCGCACGGGCGAAGCAGGGCTCACCCCTCCCTCTCCCCCGATCGCGGGGGAGAGGGAGCAGCAGCGGAATATCATATTCATAAATATTCCCTCTCCCTTGGGGAGAGGGTAAGGGTGAGGGGTATTGCCGTTCCCGTTCCCGTCTACGTTTTCGTACACGTACACGAATCCCACACGAAGCGGGAAGCAACAAGCTTCGTGTGGGATACGACATGATAGCCGCAACCGGGAAGCGCGGCAGTTCCGTCTCGCAAGTCCTTCCCGAACCCCATGACTGGCAGGACGTCTGCCGGCACGCACGCAGGTCTTGCCGGCTTTTGCGGATGCTGTTACCATCCGGAATCGCAGCCTAAGTCCGGAGGTTTCATGAGAATCCGTTTGGCTACCGCAGCCGCTTTGCTAGCCGCATTTCTGCCCGCGTCGGTCTCATACGCGGGCGAGGGTAATCCGGTCCCGGTCTTCATTGACGTCGCCAAGGAAAAGGGGCTCGGCGGCCAGGGCGGGGAGTTCGTCCTTTGGTGCGACTACGACGGCGACGGCGACGTGGATCTCCTGGCAGGCGGCACCGCGCTGTTCCGCAACACCGGGCCGCCCGATTACAGGTTCGAGGCCGCGGGAAGCGGGACCGGCCTCGATCGAATCCAGGGCCGGGGCATGTTCGTGGACTTCGACAACGACGGGGACATGGACCTCGCCACGACCGCCGGCGGCATGTGGATCAGCGACGGAGGCCGCTTCTCGCCCGCTTCCCCGGAGCTCGGATTCGATCCGCCGAAACGCTGCTCGGCCATGGCGTGGTTCGACGCGGACGGGGACGGGTGGCTCGACGTCTACTTCACGGTCTCGGAGGAATGGAACGAGGGAAACGCGAAATTCTTCCCGCACAGGCTCCTCAGGAATGTCGCGGGGAAGAGGTTCGAGGACGCCACCGCTCCGCTTCCCACCGCCGAGAGGGGGGCCTACGGCCGCTGCGTTTCCGCATGCGATTTCGACCTGGACGGGGATTTCGACCTCTACGTGGGCAACTACAGGCTGCAGTCCAACTTCCTCCTGCGGAACGCCGGGAAGGGCCGGTTCGAGGAATCGGCATTCGCAATCGGCGTCGCGGGCAGCGGTTTGACGCACAACGACCGCGCGTCCGGGCGGACCATCGGGCCCTACTACGGACATACCATCGGCGCCGCCTGGGCGGATTTCAACAACGACGGGCTGTTCGACCTGTTCGTGGCTAACCTCGTCC
>DYIT01000085.1:0-13945 GCA_020723505.1 Candidatus Kuenenia stuttgartensis | reverse complement strand
GGAACCCGCCCGAACGGCGAGAGGGACATCCGCGGCTACATCTGCGACGATTCCAAGATCTACATGAATCTCGGCGGCCCGGGTTTCCGTTTCGAGGACCGCCGTGCGGGCATGGGCGTCCCCCCCAGGCCGGTGGGAGGGCAGGGGGAATACAAGGGCGACGAGCTCTGGAGCAACGTCGTCTGCGGCGACTTCGACAATGACGGGTTCGCGGACGCGTTCGTGACCCAAATCTACGACCTCCCGTACGCCCACGCGCTCCTGTACAGGAACGTCGGCGGCGCGAGGTTCCAGGAAGTCGGCGTCGCGGCGGGGGTCCGGGTGTTCAACACCTACGGGGCCGCATGGGCGGATTTCGACGACGACGGCAGCCTGGATCTCGCGGCCATGGGCCAGGACGGGGCGAACGAGCGCGGGGACAAGGAGGCGAAGCTCAAGCCCAGGCTCCACCTGTTCAGGAATCCGGGCGCCGCGGGCAACTGGATTCGTTTCGATTTGAGATCCGCCGCGGGCAACAGGATTGCCGCGGGCGCGCAGGTGGTTGTGAAATCGTGCGCGGGCCTCATGGCGAGGCAGGTGGAGATCGGGACGGGATCGCACGGGCAGCAGAACGATCCTAGGCTCCATTTCGGCATGGGCGCCGAATCCCGTCCGGTGTGGGTGCTGGTTCGCTGGGGAGGAGGACTTTCTCAATTCTTGAAACCGACGCCGGAGACCGGGCGGACGCACGTGCTCATCGAGCCCGTGAGGCCGGCATTCTCGATTGCGGCCCTGAGGGCGGAAAGGAAGTCCTCCCTCGAGGCGGAAATATGGGTCGAGGGGACGAATCTGGAAGGCAGGGCGTACCTTTGGGACCTGGACGGCAACGGCGCATTCGAGCGCGTTTCGGGCGTTCCCCGAATCGAGGCAGGATTCCCCTCTCCGGGGCCCCGTTTCATTAGGGTGCTGGCACTGGACCGGGAAACCGCCGTGGGGCTCGAGGCCTGCGTCGTGGCGGATGTGTACTGAGGATTGATGAGGCGGAGGCAATCGGCGGCGAGCCGTTTTCGGTTTCCAGTCAATCCCATGTAAAAAAAGCTCTGCGCCAGATTTTTCGATCCTGATTCACATGATCCGCCTTCGGCGGAGACTGATTCACATGATAGAGCCCCTGCTTTTTCGAGGCTGGACTGCATCCTTGTCTGGTTCCGGCTCGTCCGGGTTATGAATATGTAAATCAGGATTAAAAGGAATACACTATTTAAAGGGTCCGGAGTTGTAGGAATAAGGAGTGGCTATGGCTTTCAAGGAATGGTTCGCCGAAACCAGGCCGCAGTTCCTGCTGCTCTCAATCACCCTTGTCCTTGTCGGGTCGGCGGCGGCAGCGGCGGACGGGCCGTTCTCCTGGCTCAAGTTCGGCCTGACGGCAGCGGGGCTCACCCTGCTTCACGTCGGCTGCAACGTGCTCAACGACTACTTCGACTTCAAGAGCGGCATCGACCTTAAGACCGTCAGAACCCCGTTCAGCGGGGGGAGCGGATTCCTCTCGGGCGGAATCCTGCCGGCCGGGGGCGCCGCGGTCCTGGGAACGGCGGCGCTCGCCCTGGGGAGCGGCATCGGCGTCGTCCTTGCCCTGATGTCGTCATGGGAGCTGCTCGCAATCGGCGCCGTCGGGGTCTTCATCGCAGCTGCGTACAATCCGCTTCTCTCGAAGGTGATGCTCGGCGAGTTCGCCGCGGGAATCGGGCTCGGCTTCCTGCCTGTCATCGGCACCTACTTCGTCCAGAGGCAGGCCGTGACGCTCGAAGTCATGATGCTCGCCGTCCCGGTCGGGCTGCTCACGCACAACCTCCTGCTCTTGAACGAGTTCCCCGACGCCGAGGCCGACAGGGCGGGAGGCAGGAGGCACCTCGTTATCGTCCTCGGGCCTGCGGCTGCGGCGTGGGTCTACGCTGCAATCAATTTCACCGTATATGCGTGGATATGCGCGTGCGTGGCCGGGGGAATCCTTTCCCCATGGGCTCTCATCGCGCTGCTCGCCCTCCCGCTTGCCCTGAAGGGCGCTGCCGGCGCCCTCAGGCACCGGGCCGAGGCGTCGAAGCTGGTCCCTGCCCAGGGCGCGAACGTGGGAATGGTGCTCGCCACGCAGGCTTTGCTGGCGGCCGGGATATTCATCTCGCTGCTCGGGTCCGGCGCGCGGCCCTGAGCTGGCGCCCCTGCGCCGGATGGGACCCGGAAGGTCCGGAGGTTTTCGCGAGGGAACATGAACAGAACGCTGCATGCAGTCGCAATCGCGGTCCTCATCGCCTCCGCTCCGTCCGCCCTTAGCGCCGCCGAGCCGAAGTGGGACAAGCTAGAGACGAAGCACTACGACATCCTCCACTCCTGCTCGAAGACCGAGGCCGCGTATCTGGGGGAATGGATGGAGTTCGTCTACAGCGCCTACGCCTGGATAATCAAGGTGCAGCCGACGTCGGAAAAATTCACGATTAAGCTCTACAAGGACCGCAGGGAGTTCCTGGCGTACGGCAATCCCGAGGGGGCGGGCGCTTTCTATGTCCCCTGGACGAAAACCCTTTGCGGGTTCTACGACAAGGACGTTGTCTTCCCGTTCTTCGCCCATGAGGGGACGCACCAGTTCGTGCACATGGCTGTCCCCAAGATGATGGAGATCATCCCGACCTGGTTCAACGAGGGAATCGCCGACTGCATGGGATGCTCCAAGGTAATCAACAAGAACCTGCACATCTGCCTCTTCGACACGATCGTCTCGAAATCGAGGTGCCAGGTCATACAGAAGGCGCTGCGCGAAGGCAAGGCGAAGCCGCTCAAGGACTTCATGGCCCTGAATCACCAGCAGTTCATGCAGGACGCCGACCTCCACTACGCCCAATCCTGGTCCTTCGTCCATTTCCTGTTCAGCTACCCGGACGTCGAGCAGCCGAAAAGAATCTACCCGAACGGGAAGTACAAGCAGGCGATTGTGGTGTTCTTCGAGGAAATCAGGAAGGAGACTCCGCATGCCGAAGCATGGGCCAAGGCGCTCGCCGAAATCGGGAAGACGAACGATGAGTTGGAAGCCGAGTGGAAGGACTATGTCCTGAATACGCTGCCGGGGCTGAAGCCCGGCGACGCCTACGTCGGAGTGAGGACGAAGGCGCACCCCAGGGGAGGGCTCGAGGTCGTCGAACTTGTCAAGGACGGACCCGCCGAGAAGAGCGGCCTCCTCGTCGGCGACAGGATTATCTATTTCGCCGGCGAGAGGGTGAAGACCACCGACGAGTTCGTCGCGGAGATAAAAAAGAGGAAGCCGGGCGACGAGATCGAGCTGACGATTGTAAGGAACCAGAGAACTAGCAAGATTAAGCTCGTCATGGGAAAGAGGGAGGATTAATCCGCTACGCAAGTGGAAATCATGTCAATCAGGCTCGAGAAGTCCTCGGGACTGGCGTAGCAGGCTTCCGCGGACAGGCTCAGTGCCGCGGCTGCAGCCGCCCGCGTCATTCCGGCGAAAGCGCGATCAGGACAAAAAAAATCGCCGCCCGAGTCGATTTCCGGACGGCGATTTTGAGCGGCCGATGGGATTCGAACCCACGACAGCCGGCTTGGGAAGCCGGCACTCTACCGACTGAGTTACGGCCGCAAATACTTCAAATTACCGAGGTTACGAAGCCCAAATCCGGGACCGCGAGTGCCTGGTGTCCATTCGGTGTCCATTTTCCCGATGACGCGCACTCCCCCCTCCTGTACGCTCGATGCATGTCCCGGATTGCTCGTTGCTTTCATACGACACCTCTGTCTCAGGCACCCCGGGATTGTAACTCAAAGTTTCGGGCTTTGCAACACTCAAGGGGGAAAAATGGGAGTGTTCATGCTCCTTCGACATCCGGACTTCATCTTGATGAAATATTGATACTTCCCGCCCTGACTTTGACCCCTTTTTTATATGCAAATCGTTTGAATAACCGCGACGAAAAATCTGGATCGATTCTCATCCGGAAGGTGAACTGATGCTGGATGACAAGAGAGTCCTGATAGTTGGATGCGGCCGTCTCGGGTCTCAGCTGGCTAACAGACTGAATCGGGAGGGATGCCGAATAACGATCGTCGACAAAGATGACTCTGCGTTCACAGCACTGGAGGAGGAGTTCCAGGGCATCCGCCTCAAGGGAGACGCTCTCGATGAAAGCGTCATGAAAGAAGCCCATGTGAGAGAGTATGATCTGGCCATAGCTGTCACGGGCAAAGACGATCTCAATCTAATACTCGGGCTCGTGGCCAGAGAATTATTCGGTGTTCCCCGGGTAATTGTCCGCGTTCGTGACCCCTCCAGGTCAGATTCCCTCGGAGGATTCAAGTTCATTACTGTCTGCCCGACGAATCTAGCGGCGGATTCCATCGTCAATCAGGTCGAATCGGCGCTTGCAGGCGGCGACACACGTCCTTTTGACAATCCTGCAAAGTAGTTTCTCTTCTTTTCAGAGGAGAGCTTGCATGAAATCGCTATACGTCATCGTGGTAGGCTGCGGGAGGCTGGGCGCACACCTTGCGAACCTGCTCAGCCAGTCCGGTCACCGTGTGGTCGTCATCGACCGGGATAAAGAATCCTTCTCCAACCTGTCTTCCGAGGCTTTCAGTGGTTTCAAGGTCGAAGGCGACGCGTCCGAGCCGGAGACGCTCAGGCAGGCGAAGATTGGCCAGGCGGACCTTCTAATCGCGGCGACCAGGGAAGACAACGTGAACATCATGGTCGCCCTTGTCGCCAAGAAGTCGTTCGGCGTAAAGAACGTCATGGCAAGGGTCTACGATACCAGGCGTGAGGGACTATATCGGGAGATGGGGCTCGAGACGGTGAGCCCCATCCTGCTCGCCGGAGAGGAGTTCTTCAGGCTCGTCTACAAGGCGCTCGATGCCGGAGGTGAGAAATAATGAAGATTATTCTCATCGGAGGAGGTCGGCCGATTTACTTCCTAGCCCAGGCCTTCCTCGGGAAGGACCACGAGCTGACAATCGTGAACAGCGACCCATTGGAATGCAGCCATCTTGCCGGAAGACTCAAGGCCAGGATTGTCCTGGGGGACGGAAGCGACCAGACAATCCTGGAGGAAGCCGGCGCGCGGATGGCGGACCTCGTCCTCGCAGCGACGCCCAGCGATCCCGACAATCTCATCGCATGCCAGATTGCCCAATCGAGGTTCGGCGTCCGCCGGGTGGTGGCGCTCGTCAACGACCCGGACAACAAGGAAATCTTCGAAGGCATGGGCATTGGCGCCATTTCCACGTCGCTGAGAGTAGCAAGCCTCATAGAACAGCAATTGACCTTCGATCAGGTGACGAACCTGATTCCCGCCGGCGACGGGAAGGTGATGATCTCCGAAGTCACGCTGGCGGAGTCTTTCCCGATGGAAGGGAAGCGCATAGCGGAAATCGATTTCCCCCGGGACGCTCTCATCGCCGTCGTAATGCGCGAGGGCGAGACCATCATACCAAGGGGCGATACAATCCTGGGGCGGGGAGACCGAGTACTTCTTGTCGCCTTGTCCGGCAGCCGCGAGCAGGCGCTCAGGCTGCTCACCGGCCACGGCGCGTAGGAGCGTCTCCGTGAGAGAAGCCCAATATCTGCTGTCAAGGTACCGTGGCGTTCTGGCGTATGTCGGGCTGATATCGGCATTAGTCGGACTGACGATGCTGTTCCCTCTCCTGACTATGCTCGTGCAGCCCATGGACAGCCTGGCGGCCTCCGCGTTCTTCGTCCCCGGCCTGATGTTGATTGCCGGCGGTCTTTCCGTTTGGAAGTGGCTGGATTCCTCGAAGGCCACGCTGACCCTTCAGGAAGGCGGAGTCATCGTCATCCTGAGCTGGTTCGTCGCCATCCTCTCGGGCATGGTACCGATCATGGTCTTGGAGAAACTGAACCTGACCCAGGCGATTTTCGAGTCCGTCAGCGCATGGACGACAACCGGTCTATCCGTGATTGATGCCGCCAAGGCAAATCCGGCGATACTCCTATGGCGGTCGACGATGCAGCTGGCGGGCGGGGCAGGCCTGGCCATTATCATGCTTGCGGCTATAGCGGGACCAGGAGGAACCTCGCTCTCCACGGCGGAAGGCCGCACGGACCAGCTTGTTCCGAACGTACGAGCCTCAGCGGCCATGGTCATCAGGATCTACTCGGGATGCGTGATTGCCGGCATTCTCGCCCTGCACATTGCCGGCATGAACTGGTTTGATGCGGTCAACCATTCCTTTTGCGCGTTATCGACCGGCGGATTTTCCACTAAGGCGGAAAGCATCGGCTACTGGGACTCCCCTGTGATTGAGTCCGTCACTATCGTCCTCATGCTTGTAGGCAACCTCAACTTCGTCAGCGCATGGTGCCTGCTGAAGGGCAGGTTCAAAGCCCTGTCGAGGAACGGCGAAATCCGCCTTGTCGCGGCATTGATCCCGATATTCGCGGGCCTGCTCCTGTGGCTTACGTGCGCCCCAATCTACGCATCTGCATCCAAGGCCGTCCGCGTCGCGACGTTCGAAACCGTTTCTGCCTTGACTACTACCGGATACTCGACCGTCACCTACGGGAACTGGAACTCCTTCGGAATTCTGCTCCTCATCGTCCTGATGCTGATTGGTGGCGGAGCGTGTTCGACTGCAGGCGCCATCAAGCAGCACAGGATATACATCCTCATTCGCTCTCTCATACTTGAAATCAAGCGGCCTTTCCACCCGCGCACAATCGTCATCGACTCGTCGTTCCAGCAGGGCGAGGACCGCATACCAATCTCGGACCTCCAGGTCCGATCGATCGGGAATTTCGTATTCCTCTACCTGGCTACTTGGATATCAGGTTCCGCCGTCCTGGCAGCCCATGGCTTCGGAATCCGGGAATCCCTCTTCGAATTCGCCTCGGCCCTGGGGACCGTGGGACTCTCCATCGGAGTGACGAACGCCGATGCGCCGGTCATCGTCCTTTGGTCTGAATCCGCCGGAATGCTTCTCGGAAGGCTGGAGTTCTTCGTGATTTTCACGGGTGCGGCCAAGCTCGCCAGGGACATCTTCCGGATTGCGAAGCCGGAAACGGCCTGTTGAAACTCGCCTTTTTATTAGTAGGCTGGAAGCCGTTCCCGGTTCGCGGAACCGGCTTCTACGATGCTGGAACGAAGTTCATGCAAGGGCCGTCCAACAAGCCTGGGACTACTCAAGGTCCGGAGCCAGTCCGGGAACTCGGCGTCGGGCATGCTCGGGGCAGGCTCAAGATATTCTTCGGCTACGCTCCCGGCGTGGGCCGGACCCGGACCATGCTTCAGGAGGCCCGATCCCTGGCCGAGAAAGGGGTGGACGTCGCGGTCGCGACTCTCCGATTCACGCCGGGTTCCGGCATCTCCGACGCCGTTTCCGGCTTGGGTTCCCTTCCCCCGTCTCCGGGGCATCCCGAACAGCGTGATGCATCCATCTTCTCCCTTGACGGCGCGTTGAAGCGCCGCCCCAGGATTCTGATCATCGGCGGCCTTGCGGAGCGCAACAAGGCCGGAGCACGCCACTGCCATCGCTATCAGGACGCGATTGAAATCCTGGACGCCGGCATCGACGTATGGGCGACGCTTGAGGTCCGGCATATCGCGAGCCTAGCTGAAATCGTGCAGGCAATAACAGGTTCCGTGGCCAGGGACTTTATACCGGACGTGGTCTTCGACGATGCTGACGAGGTCGAGATTGTCGATATGCCTCCGGACGACCTCCTGCGACGGATGGATGATTCCAGGATGACCGGAGCGTTGCAGGAGAAACCGATGTCTCGGCAGGTTCTCGTCGCGCTTCGGGAAATCGCTTTGAGGAGGGCGGCAGATCGCCTGAATCTCCGGATGCAAAAGGGCGCAGGCGCTGCAACCTCCTCGGCGACATGGCGGACGCGAGAACGGCTCGTGGGGTGCGTGGGGCCGAGTCCAACCTCGCTGAGAGTGATTCACACTGCCAGCCGCATGGCCACATCCATGCACGCTCAATGGATTGCCCTGCACGTTTCCCGAACCGGCAGGACCGGTCCCATCGAAGATGCGAGGCTCGCACAGCACTTGAAGCTTGCGGAGTCCCTCGGCGCGGAGACCGTCACATTAGCCGGCGGAGACATCGCCAGGGAGGTCGTCTCGTACGCGCGGACGAGAAGCGCCACGAAGATCGTCATCGGCAAGACGGGCGTATGGACTTGGCGCAACCTTTTCAGCCGATCCATCGTGGACAGGGTGATTTCCGGAAGCTGTGACATGGACGTGCACGTGATTAGGGGAAACGGGGACGCGGCGGAGACGGAAGCGCATGTCCCGGAATCCCGTCGGTTCGCGCTGATGAGTTACCTTTCCGGAGCGTCGGTCATCGCCGTGGCCACGGGAATGGCCTGGGGGTTCAGGATGCTGGGGCTCTCGGAGGCGAATATCGTCCTTGCCTTCCTCCTGGGCGTTGCCGCTGCCGCCGCATGGCTCGGCAGGGGACCCTCCATCTTCGCCTCGTTCCTGGCCGTGCTGTCCTTCAACTTCTTCTTCACTGAGCCCCGATTCACGCTCTTGGTGAACGAGACCCAATACGTCTTTACGTTCGCGGTGATGCTCGTCATTGCGCTTCTCGTGAGCACACTGACAAGTCGTATTCGCGAACATTCCGAGGCTTCGGTCGCGCGAGAGAAACGCACCGAAATGATGTACCAGTTCAGCCGCAAGCTTTCGGCTACCACCGGACGCCATCAAATCGTTTCCGTCGCGGAACAACAGCTGGCTGAAATACTGAAGACCGAGGTCGCCATCCTCCTGCCTGATGCCGACGGGAGAATCGGCGCGGTCACCACCCAGTCCGGATTGGGCAGGGAGCCTTCCCTGCGATCCATGGCCCAATGGGTTTTCGAGCACGGAAAGATGGCTGGGGCAGGTACCGAGACCCATTCGGAGGGAAGCGCCTTGTGCCTGCCCCTGGCCAGCCCCGAGGGAACGGTGGGAGTCCTGGCGATGAAGTCGTCCAGGCAGGACTTGCTGTTCCTTCCAGACATGAGGCGTCTGCTTGACGTTTTCTCGTCGCAAGTGGCCCTCGCCATACTCCGAGATCGTCTGGCCGAAGGCATGCACAAGGCGGTATCCCAAGCGGAGACCGAGAAGCTGAGGAGCGCCCTGCTGAGTTCCGTGTCGCACGACTTCAGGACCCCGCTGGCTGCAATCACCGGCGCGAGCAGCAGCCTCATCGAGGCCGGGGATCATCTGCCACTGGAAGATCGTAAAGGTCTTCTACTGTCGATTTACGAGGAATCCTACCGGCTCGAAAGGCTTGTGGAAAACCTGTTGCACATGACTCGGCTGGAGTCGGGCCAGATGCCCGTCAACAAGGATTGGAATCTCGTCGATGACATCATTGGATCAGCCTTGACGAGGCTTTCCGGGCGATTAAAGAACCGCGGGATCTCGACGTTCATTGGAGAGGCCCTGCCAATGGTCTCCGTTGACAGCGTGCTTATCGAGTTGGTGCTTATAAACCTGATTGACAACGCCGTCAAGCATTCCCATGAGGACGCGCCCATCGAGATTTCCGCAAGAAGAGACAAGGCCGAGATCATCATGGCGGTTTCCGACCGGGGGGGAGGCCTTACCGACGAGGACAAGAAGCATCTTTTCGAGAAGTTCTACCGCGGCGCAATCAGCCGTTCAAGGGGCGTCGAAGGCGCGGGGCTCGGATTGGCGATATGCCAGGCTATCATTCAACTCCATCACGGTAGAATCTGGGCCCAGGACCGGGCAGGGGATGGAACAGAGTTCTTGTTTTCTCTTCCCTTGATGGATGGTGCGCCTTCTCTCGAGGATCATGAACGACCGCAACCTGTATCAGAATGAAGAGATTCCGATGGAAAAGGCAAAACCGACTGTATTGATAATCGAAGATGAGAAGCCGATTCGACGATTCCTGCATGCTTCCCTGCGGAACATGGATTATCGAGTGGTCGAAGCGGAAACCGGCGCCGAGGGGAAGGCCAAGGCGTCCTGCGAACCTCCCGACCTTGTAATCCTGGACCTGGGACTGCCCGACATGGATGGGATGGAAATCATCGAGTGGATTCGTGAGTGGAGCAGAGTCCCAATCATCATCCTGTCCGCGCGGGGCCAGGAGAAGGACAAGGTCGCGGCGCTTGATGCCGGAGCGGACGATTACCTTACAAAGCCGTTCGCCGTGGGGGAACTCCTTGCACGGATGCGAGTGGCATTCAGAAATCGAGCGAGCGGCACCGCCCAAGGAAATACTGAACCGGTCTTCCAGGCAGGCGACCTGGTGGTCGACGTTGTGAATCGTCGCGTCACGCTCGCCGACAAAGAGGTCCACCTGACTCCGATTGAATATCGTCTTCTTGTGGTCTTCATCCGAAACGTCGGGAAGGTCCTGACGCACAATTTCCTGCTGAAGGAGGTCTGGGGACCGTCATACATCGAGGATCCAAGGTACATCCGCGTATACGTGGCAAACCTTCGTCAAAAAATCGAGGTGGAGCCTTCACGTCCTATCCATCTCATTACCGAGCAGGGAGTGGGGTACAGGTTTGTTCAAGAGTAGGATTCGACGTTGGTTTCGCCGCGAGAACCACGTATTGACGACGACGGAATCGACCATTCTTTACTTCGTGGGAGCTGACGGTAGTCAGGTCGCGTTCTGGACGTGCCGCGCAAATAGAACGTCTCGAAAGCACATGCACGAATTCGACGAATACATGATTTGCGTAAGCGGTCGCTATATCGCGTACGTCGAAGGCGAAAGAATCGTTCTCAATCCGGGTGGATGTATCGCGAACATTCATTGAGATACTCCCCGTCCTGAACCAGAATCGCCCAGCGCATCCAGCTCGACGAGTTTGCCCGCGATTTCCAGGAAATGCTTCCGGTCGGCGTCGTTTAGAAACGTGGGCATCCGCGCCACTCCCCGTGCCATCACGTGGTAGAAGGCGCCATCAAATTCGACGCGAGTTGCTCTGCTCATCCCGCCAACCTATCCCGTCCCCGTTCCCAGGTCAAGTAATCTCGAGATTTAAGGAGACGGTCCCGAATATTGGGAGGTTGTGCAGTGACGCGCGACTTTCCGATAGGCTTAGAGTTGACGCATTTGCAAATCCAGCGTTCAGCGGCAATCACGCGATGTCCGGTCGCGGGTCTCCGATTGAGCCTGCGAAGTAGAGCGGCATGAACGCAAGGCGCTGCTCCGGCAGGCGGGCGCAAGTGCCGGAGCGGAGAACAACCCCTTCCCTGCAATTCGGGTAGGTGTCCAGCATGAGCCTAAGGCTGCGGAGGCTCCCGCCTGCGCCCGATTTCACCTCGACCGGCAGTATCCTTCCGTCCTGCACAGCCACGAAATCGACCTCCGCGCTGCTGCCCCGCGCTTCCCTGGACCAGTGGAACAGCTGGTCCGCATGGCTCGCGATTAGTTCCTGGGCCGCGAACTGCTCGGCGAGCCTGCCCCTGAACATGTCGAGGAGGTCGCCCTCCCGCATTTCGAGATCGACCCGCACCTGGCTCAGGTTCTGCATCAGGCCGACGTCGAGCAGCGCGGCCTTGAAGCGTTTCTCGTTGGCGCTCGCGCCGAGCGGCAGGCCGGAGGGGTCGCATGACGGTATCTTGTGGACGATTCGCGCCTTGCACAGGAGCTCGAAAGCGCGGCGGTTGGTCGGGCCGGTGCGATCGCCGTCGAGTCTTGTGTATTTAATCCGGTCCCCGACATGCCGCGCAACGCTCAGGAGAACGGCATCCAGACATGCGTGATCCACGCGCGGGGTGTACTTCGCGAAGTCGTCGCGGCAGGAGCCGAGGATTTCGTTCTGGACCCTGAACGATTCGACCAGCGAACCCGTGTCGCGATACGCCTTCACGCTCTCGGGCATGCCTCCCACGAAGAAGAAGGTCTTCAATTCCGCCAGGAGCATGCGCTGGGTCTCTTGGTCCACGCCGGAGGGATGAACGGCCGCGCGCTCGGCGGCCACTTCGTTTCCCTTGGCGAGGAGGTACTCGCGGAATGTCATCGGATAGAGATGCAGATACTGGACGCGGCCGACCGGGAAGGGAATCTCTCCCATTGCTAATTCGAGGAGCGATCCGGCAGCGATGACGTGAAGGTCGGGCATCTGCTCGAGGAAGTAGCGCAGCGACATGATTGCTCTCGGGCACGCCTGGATCTCGTCGAGGAAGAGCAGCGTCCTGCCCGGCACCATGCGCGTTCCGGAGTCGAGCTCGAGCTGGCGGACGATGGGCCGGGGATCAAGGTTGTCGCCGAAATGGACGTGCAGGTCGCGCCTCTTTTCCAGATCGACCTTGACCACGGATTCGAATCCGGCAGCGGCCGCGTTCTCCACGAGCCAGGTCTTCCCGACCTGTCGCGCACCGCGCACAATCAGCGGTTTCCTTCGCGGAGATTCAATCCATCTTCTGACCTGTTTCGCTGCGTATCTGAACATCAGGATATAAAATAGCATGAATAGATTTAGAAAGTCTAGGCAAATATTAAAATATTATTATGATATATCAAGGGTTGTTTGTAGGGAGCCGCCGAGATCGGAGGTTGGGGCGTGCCGAGAGTGCCGTGAGAGGCGTGGAGCCTCCTGCAGTCTGATTCGAAGAGGTCTCATCCCTGGACCCTCCCTGGGAGGTTTTCCTGGATCATCCATCGGCGATTCCTCGGACCGGAGCCGGGTCCTGTCGGATCGAGATTCCGGTACCCCTTGATGGGCCGTTCTTCCAGGCGGGCAAGGCTCGAATTAGCGATACCCAGGCTTTCGAGCACCCACCCGAGCCGCTTGGACGCAGCGGCATCGAGCCTGAGCGCATACCCGATGATCCTGTCGATGTCGAGCTCCCTGCCTCTCACCTCGAAGGCGTGAAGGACCTCGGCGAAATCGCCGCAGTATCGCGGCATGGACAGGCCATCGAGCAACGTCCTTTCGGGATCCGTGATGGTAACCCGAGCCTCGCCGACCCAGGTTTCCATCGTGCCGAAGTACCTTTCAGGCTTGACCTGCACGAACCTGAAAACCGCGTCGCCTGCCACAAATTCTGCGGCATGGCTCTCAGTCCGGGAGCCACGAACACGGGGAGTAAAGACTCTGGTGGTCGTGAGAACGAAGACCGTACCGGGGATCTGCTCGGTCAGGCCGTGGAAGTGCAGCGCCGACCAGTGGCTCACGGCGGCGGGGCTGACTAGAGCCATGGCCACTTCGAATTCGTGGACGGGGGCGACGCCCGGCACGGAGGATGAGAGCGCGTAGAGGCCGCGGCGCAGGGGCACGATCCACCCGTTGCGGCTGAGGTGGTGGAGCGCCTCGAGCAGGTACGAGTCCTTCAGCCCCACACGCGTACTCACCTCGCGCGCCCGGCTGGTGGAGAAGATCCGGTCTCCCTCGGCGGCGAGCTGCCGAACAAGTTCGATGCCAACCTCGGTTCGCTTTGGCTTTCGTTGGGCGTTCATTGGACTATGTCCAATCTATGCTGGTCATTTCCTACAAATCAATCCTCATAAATCATATTGTAATGATTGGAGGATGTCAAATGTTTGCCGGAATATTTCTGGAAACGCGGAGCATACGCTCACCCTGGACCCTCACAGAAGCGACAGAGGCGCAAGGCAGCCAACACCGAGGGCCTCGGGTGCCCTCGTGATTCCGTAACTGGTTGCGGAGATATGACTTGAGTCATTCTCAGGAACACGCCTCCTGTTGTCTGACGGGTGTACACCGCCGCCTTCCAGGGCCGACCGGGGTCCGGATCGCTGGTAGCGAACCGGCGGCAGGCCCTGGCGGCTCAAGCACATCGCGCAAGAACTCGCATTGATCGAGGAAGTGATTGGGAAGGCGACCGCCGGCACCAAGGAGGAGCTGCCCGGCCTGCGGCAGGAAGAACGGACCCTCACGGTCGAACATCGCCGGGCTCGGGAGGAGGCGAAGAAAGTCCTGGCGGTCCTATCCGAT
>DYIT01000084.1:14823-22654 GCA_020723505.1 Candidatus Kuenenia stuttgartensis | reverse complement strand
GAATTTCACGGTCCTCGCGAGCAACAAGACGGTACCCCCCCCCCTTCATGCCCTGCTCGACGACAGGGAAACCTCAATCGACGGGTTCCTCTGCCCCGGGCACGTGTCCGTGATAACCGGCCCCGAGGCATACGACGGCGTGGCCGCGAGGGGCGCGCCCTGCGTGATAGCGGGATTCACGCCCGTGGACATCCTCCAGGGGATTCTCATGCTTCTCCGGCAGATCGCCGGGAACCGGTCCGAAGTCGAGGTCCAGTACTGGAGGGCCGTCAAGAGCGGCGGAAATCCAAGGGCGAAGGCAGTCATCGGGGAGGTCTTCGAGGCGTGCGACAGCAGGTGGAGGGGCATCGGCGTGATACCCGGAAGCGGGCTCCGCCTCGGCAGCCGGTACGAATCGTTCGACGCATCGGCAAGGTTCGGAATCGCTGCCGACTCGCCCGACGCGCAGAGCGGCTGTTCCTGCGGAAGGGTCCTGAAGGGGCTTATCGAACCGCGGGAATGCCCGCTGTTCGGGAAGGCATGCAGGCCGGAGAGGCCGCGCGGGCCGTGCATGGTCTCGTCCGAGGGGTCCTGCGCCGCGGCATTCAAGACGATGTGACGGCTTCGGGGAAGCGTAATCGATTGCGGGAAGCGCGTGATATCCCCCGGACGGGCCCGGCCTGCGCTCAGGTCTGGTGCCTGTCCGTCCGGGGCATGGAGGGACGATGGGCACGATTGCGAAAGCGGTTGCGGCGGCGGTCATAATGGGCGCCCTGGGGGGATGCAAGTCCTGCCCGGAGGGCGGGGCGCAGGCGGACGGGAACGGCGAACCTCCGGCATACGAATGCGCGGCAATCGAGATGAAGGCGCAGCATGCGCTGACGATCCGCCTGAGGACGGGCATGAACGACCTGTCCAGGGCAATCGGCGAGTCGTTCGGCGCCATAGCCCGGCATCTTGCGGCCAGGAAGGAGATGCCCGCGGGTCCGCCGTTCGCCGCGTATTATTCGAAGGACGGGGAGGACATGGACGTGGAGTTCGGATTCCCGGTTTCCAGGAAGCTGCCCGGATCGGGAAACGTCAAGCCCGGGCAGTGCCCGGCCGGGAAGGGGATTTCCTGCGTTCACACCGGACCGTACGAAGGCATCCCGGCCGCGTACGAAGCGCTTGCGGGATGGGCGGCGAAGAACGGGTTCAAGACCGGGGGCGTGACCTACGAAATCTACCTGAACGATCCGTCCAAGACGGCCCCTGAGGACCTGAAGACGAGGATTTTCATCCCGGTCGAATGAAGGCGCGATTGGGGGGCCGCTACAGGCCCGCGGCGGCGACGATGTCGGGCACGTACCTGTCCCAGCCTAGCGTCATGAGATGCGCGCCCTGGCACATGCCCTTCATGTCCCTTATGAGCTGGCCGCAGATCTGCGCGCTGACCTTCGGGACTTCCTTCTTGTCGGTCTCCTTGAGCCTCTTCGTGATTTCCTTCGGCACCTGGACGCCGGGCACGAAGTTGTTCATGTAGTTCGCCATGCCCGCGTTCTTGAGCATGACGATGCCGACGAGTATGGGTATTTTAATCTTGTACTGTTTGACCAGGTTGATGAACTTCTCGAAAGCCTTCGGGTCGTAGACGGCCTGGGTCTGGACGAACTGCGCCCCGGCCTCGGCCTTCTTCGCGAGCTTGATGACCTGCGGTTCGACATCCTCGGCGCATGGGGTGACGACGCAGCCCTTGAAGAACTTCGGGGAGCCGTCGAGCGCGTTCGGCGCTCCCTTGTTGTCGAGCCCCATGTCCGTGCCCGATTCGAGCTTCGCCATCGCCTGGAGCAGTCCCACCGAGTCAAGGTCGTAGACCGGCATGGCGCCCTTGTGGTCGCCCGCGACGACGTGGTCGCCCGTGATTGAAAGGACGTTCTCAATCCCGAGAATCGCAGCGCTCAACAAATCCGACTGCAGCGCGAGCCTGTTCCTGTCGCGGCAAACCATCTGGAGAACCGGCTCGATTCCCTTCTCCTTCAGCTTGACGCAGCCGACGAGGGAGCTGGCGCGCATCACGGCGGTCTGTATGTCCGTCACGTTGACCGCAGTCACGCTGCCTTTCAGGTATTCCCCGGCCTCGTGTATGACCGGATCTATGTTCGTGCCCTTGGGAGGGCCTATTTCCCCGGTTACCGTGAATTCGCCCCTGGACAACTTCTCCTGAAGACGGCTCATCTGCAGCCCTCCTATGCGGTAGCCTGTTTCGGTGGTTCCTCTGCCTTGGAATACTCGAGCGCCCAATGGACGCTCTTCCGGAGCCTGTCCGGGATGTCGCTCTTCGAATGGTCCCTCGGGGCGTTCATCTTTCTCAGATCGTCGGTCCTGCCCAGCGCCTTGAGGCGCTTGTAAATCATGAGCCACCCGCAGTCCTTCTCGGGGCTCACCTCGCACTTCCCCTTGTTCGTGCCCCCGCACGTGCCGTTTACGAGGCTCTTCGAGCAGGTCGTAATCGGGCAGACTCCGCCCGTCATGCCCAGCATGCAGTCGCCGCACTGCCCGCATCTCTCCTCGGAAGGCCAGAGTCCCTGGACGGCGTTCGTGGATATCGTGTTCAGCGCCGGGACCACAGGTTTGCCGAGTATCGCGGCCGCGGACTGCACGCCCACCCCGCAGGAAACCACGGCAACCCTGGATGCTTCCCTGAGCTGGGCCGCGCGCGCGGGCGCGAAGAACCTGGACCCGACGAGCGCCTTGTTGCACAGGAAGTCCACTACCATAGATCCCGTGACCTTCTTGCCGGCCTTCTCCAACTCGGCCTTCAATCCCGCGAGCTTCTCCTCCCCTCCAGTCTGCGCCCCGACGGGGCATCCTCCGCAGCCGAGAAGAAAGACCGATTTGTCGGCGCCAATCAGGTTCAGCACTTCACCCACGGGCTTGGCTTCTGTAAGCAGCATCCGCTTCCTCCTAAATCCTGTTGCCCCGGGCTCCGGGGAGGCCCGCCTCCGCCAGCGCCATGTCCGCAAGCCTCGGCACCGCCCGGGCCACGGGCTCGGACAGCTCTTCTCCCCATGACACCACCGCCGGCTCGACGCCCAGCACCACCACTTCCGCCCATCCCGCTCCCGCGAGAGTAAGCATCGCAAGGGCGTCCAGCAGCCCCACGTCGTGAATCGACAGCCTGTTCGCCGCGCCGTCCCGTCCCAGTTCCTCAAGCGGGATTCTGTACACGGTCCCGGGTTCGCCCCCGCCGCGGACCGCGTCGATTACCACGAGCTTCGCGCCTCCGCCGTACCCGACGAGCACGTCGAAAGCCGACGTCCCGCCGTCCGCCAGCATCCCTTCCGGCGCCAGTCCCAGTTCCTTCATGCGCTCGACGGTCCTTACGCCGGCGCCGTCGTCGCGCATGAGGACGTTCCCGACGCCCATGATCAGAATCCGGCTAGAACGACACACTGAAACGGCTCAAATCCCTCCCGGCTGCGTCCACGACGTGGATTGCGCAGGCGAGGCAGGGGTCGAACGATCTGACTATCCTGACTATCTCGAACGGATTCGCCGGGTCCTTGATCTTCGTGCCCGCGATCGCCTGTTCGATCGGCCCCGGCTGCTCCTTCGAATCCCTGGGCGACGCGTTCCATGTGGTGGGCACGACGAGCTGGTAGTTCTCGATCTTCTTTTCCTTTATCGATATCCAGTGCCCCAGCGATCCCCTCGATCCCTCGGTCAGGCCCATCCCCTGGGCGGACTCGGGAAGGACGTAGTCGGCGCAAATCGGTTCGCCCGGCTTGAGTTCCGTCAGCCAGCCGACCATGTTGTCGGCGATGTACTTCGTCTCGAGCGCCCTGGCAGCGTGCCTGCCCAGGACGGAGAACAGGGCTTCCTTGCCGGCTCCAAGGGCGCTGAGCGCGCCGTCGACGAGCTTTTTCACCGCGGAGTTTCCGGCGAGATAGTTCACGTACATCCTCGCCAGCGGCCCCACCTCGTAGGGCTGTCCGCCGTATCTGGGGGCCTTGAGCCAGCTGTACGCCCCTTCCTTCTTCGGCGAGGGCTCGGTCCTCCCTTCGGACGGCTTGGCGCCGCACGATTCGCTGAACCACGAGTGCCTGACCTCCTCGGTGATTTTCGAAGGGTCGAGCTGGGCGAGGTCGCCCGAAGCCGATGCGACGCCGGCGGAGAGCACCCTCTTCTGCCTGACCGGATCCGCAATCCCGCCCTGGACGTCCATGACGCCGTAGGAGAGGAACCGCTTGACGCCGGGCCCAACCGCCGCGTAGTCCTTGTACGCGCCGGCCACCGCGAGCACGTCCGGGATGTAGGCGTTTTCGATGAACTGCCTGACTTCCGTGAGCATCCAGAGGAACTTCGCGATTTTGTCAACGGTCGGTGTCTCGGACGCGCCGCCCGGAATCACCGACTGGTTGAGCGGCATCCTCGCCCCGAAGATGGAAATCATCTCCTGGCAGAGCCTCCGGATGTCGAGCGCCTTCACGTAGTGAGCCGCGGCCTGGCGGTTCATCTCCTTGGAAAGGCGGTAGTCGCCCTCGTAGCGTGGAACGAACGGGCCGAGCGCCCCCCTCTTGATGAAGGACTTGAGGGAGCTCAATGCTGCGTCAGACCCCTCGTAGTCCGCGGCGGCGGTCACGTCCACATAGTCGAGCGCGGCGAGGTGGTAGAAATGCAGTATGTGGGACATCAGGTAGTTGCCGCCCTGAATCAGGTTGCGCATGATTCTGCCGTTGGCGGGGATTTTATCCGCAATCCCGAAAGCAGAATCGAGGTTCAGGGCCGAGGCGATTGAGTGGCTCGTCGGGCAGACGCCGCACACGCGCTGGGTTATCCTCTGGGCGTCGCGGGGGTCCCTGCCCTTGAGGATTATCTCGAGCCCGCGGAAGAGAGTGCCGGAAGAATGCGCTTCCTTCACGACTCCCCCGTCCACCTTGGCCTCGATTTTTAGATGGCCTTCGATGCGGGTCACAGGATCAATCGTTATTGTCTGCATTTTGTCCTCGTCCGAAACTAAGCCTCAGAACCGCCGCGCCCTGGTCAAGCGCGGTCTCACTGGACCTTGAAGCCGGCAAGCCTGCCAGTGTCCGTCTTCTCGTAGATTGGCGCGAAACGGTCGAAGAACCTGGGTTCCGCGCAGCCGATGCATGGGGCTCCGGCCCTTATGCACCAGTTCGTCCCGTTGTTCCATTGCCGGTCCGAGCAGTCCGCGTACGTCAACGGGCCCTTGCAGCCCCGCTCGTAAAGGCAACCCTCCTCGCCCGGCTTCTTCGCGAAAATCCCGGCGTCGAAGAACGCCCTCCTGGGGCAGTTGTCGTGTATCAGCTTGCCGTAGAACGCCTTCGGCCTTCCGAGGTCGTCCAGCGCGGACGGGCCGGGGAGGCCGAAAAGGAGGATGTGCGCGATTGTGCCAACGAACCAGTCCGGGTTCGGCGGGCAGCCGGTTATGTTGATGAGAGGCGTCTGGATCTTCTTCGCCGCGAAGAAATCCACGCAGCCCATCGCCCCGGTCGGGTTGGGCTTGCACGACGGGATGCCGCCGTAGGAGCCGCAGTCGCCGAGGCCGATGACCGCCAGCGCGCTCTTCGCGAGGTTCTCGACGTGTTCGGCGAACGGGATGTGCCTGTGCCCGTCCTCGCCCACGGCGCAGTAGAGCCCCCCCTCGGCGGTGGGAATCGCGCCTTCGACCACGAGGACGTATCCCTTGGGCATCTCCTTGGGCGCCGTCCTGAGGATTTCAATCACCGGCGCGCCCTGTCCCGCCATCACCGTGGCGTGGAACCTGAGGTTGATGTGCTTCCCGGGCACGACCTCGTCAAGGAGGATGTTCTGGATTGACGGGTGGACCGAGTTCAAGACGGTCACAGAGCAGCCCGAACAGGCGGCTCCCTGCACCCAGATCACGGGAACTTCGCTCGTTGCCATCCTTCTCCCTTTCATCAGACAAAACCGTTGCGATTCTATTGCCGGACCGGCTCCAGTCAAGTGTTTTTTCCGCAACGAAGCCGCGCCGCTGCGGAGAACCGCCACGAAGAGCACGAAGGGATTGCCGCCGCGGGCCAATCTGGTAGACTTTAAAGCGCTCGTAACCGGGGAGCGCAGGAAATCGCGATTCGAAAGGAAATCCGATGGCCAACAAGTTCTTCTGCCCGCACTGCACTGCCCATCTGAATCCCGGCACCAAGATTGTGCTCCGGGCGGCGAAGGGGAAGAGGAAAGGGATGGTTCTCCTGAGCCCCGAAGTCGGCAACTACACATGCATCATCGGCGAAGGCCTCAAGCTCGTGAAGGGGGAGAAGGTGCACTTCGAATGCCCGGTCTGCGGTGCCGACCTCACGTCGTCCGTCGACCGGCGCCTGAGCGAAGTGCTCCTCAGGAGGGGCGCGGACGAGTTCGTGAGGGTGAACTTCTCGAACACGTTCGGCGAAGAGGCGACCTTCGTGATAACGGGCGACGACGTGGCTTCCTACGGAACCGACGCGCAGCGCTTCAGCGGCTTCAACTTCTTCGGAGAAGGCGGCGAGAGCGACTGAGCTCCGCGGTCTCCACCGCCATCGCGGCGACCCGGCGCGCCGCGCCGGGCGGCCCGAGCATGGACCTGACCTCCGCGAGCCCTTCCACGCACCTTTGCCGGGCGGGGCCGTCGTCAATCAGGGCGGCCGCCGCCGAAGCCATGTCCCCCGACCTGTCGCGGACTGTCAGGAATTCCGGCGCCACCTCCCTCCCGGCGACGATGTTCGCAAGGCCAATCCGGTCCACCGACATGAGAAGCTTCGCCAGGACCCAGTCCTTCGGGGTTATCCTGTAGACCACTGCCATGGGCGTTCCCAGGAACGCAAGCTCCAGCGTCGCGGATCCGGCCCCCACGAAGCAGAACGAGGCGGACGCCATCAGGTCGTGCGCGTGCCCCTCGAGGCACAGGGTGCCGGGAAGCATCTTTTCGAGAATCAGGGAGCCGATTCTGAACTGCTCGGCGTCGGCGAAGGCGGCCGCGAAGGCGACACCGCCACGGATCGATCGGAGCTTTGCGGCCGCGGAGGCCATCATCGGGAGATTGGCGGCTATCTCCCTCCGCCTGCTGCCGGGAAGCAGCCCCGCGAGCTTCGCCCCCCCGGAGAGATTAAGCCGATTGAAGAGGCCGGCGTCGGGCTCGAATCCGCCTAGCTCGTCGACGACGGGATGGCCGACGTACTCGGCCTCGAGCCCGGCTTCGAGGTACAGGTCCTTTTCGAACGGGAGCACGACCGCCATCCTGTCCACGCGCTCCGCGATTGGATGAATCCTGTACTTCCACCACGCCCATACCTGGGGGGATATGAAGTAGAGCACCGGGACGCCGCACTGCTTCGCCCTGTCGGCAAGCCTCAGGTTGAAGCCGGGATAGTCGACGGGAATCAGCACGTCCGGGCGCCATGCCGACAGGGCGTGTACCGTCTTCTCGAACACGCGGATGAATTCCCTGAGGTTCCCGAACACGTCGGCCCACCACATCACCGCCATGCCCGTGAGGTCGTGCAGGAGGGAGCAGCCGGCTTCCCGCATCCGGGGGCCGCCGACCCCGGCGAACTCCGCGTCGGGCCTCATCATGCGGATTTCCCTGACTACGGCGGCCGCGTGCCTGTCGCCGGACTTCTCGCCGGCCGAAAGGAAGAACCTGAGATTCTCACCGGCCATGCGTTTCACCAGCCTTGCCGCCGCGGGACTCTCCCCTGCCGGTTATGCAGTACAGCTTCAGGTCGTACGACCCGAAAACCACGTCCCCGGTACCGTCGCCGTCCATGTCCGCGATGAACGGAGCCGACTCGACGTAGCCGTGGTTCGGGAGGAACCGCCACTTCTCAGCCCCGTTGAACAGGTCCACGCAGTAGAC
>DYIT01000084.1:6239-14813 GCA_020723505.1 Candidatus Kuenenia stuttgartensis | reverse complement strand
AATCGCGACCATGCCCCCCTTGCCGTCCAGGCTCCCGACGGCCGCGCGCGCCGGCGCCCTGCCGCGCGTGGGGACCGTCCAGATTCTGCCCTGCGGCTCCTTCATCCTCAGGCAGACGTATTCCCCGAATCCCCCGAGGACGACGTCGGGCACACCGTCGCGGTCCGCGTCCGCCGCCACGGGGCTCGGCTGCGTGCCGCATGCTCCCATCGGGAACTTCCCGGTCTGGACTCCGTTCCTGTCGAATACGTAGAGGTTCCCGTCCGCGCAGTTGACCATGACCTCCGGCCGCCCGTCGCCGGTCACGTCCTCGACGCAGGCGGGCTGCGGGATGCCGCCGGGCAGGGCCAGCGCCCACCTGTCCGCTCCGCTCCGTCCTTCGAGGCATATGACCTCGCCTCCGGTAGTCACGCCGACCACCTCCGGAGCGCCGTCCCCGTCCAGGTCGCGCACGCACGCCCCTGCGTACACGCACCTCGCCGTCGGCCGGTGCCAGAGACGCCTTCCGCTCTTCACGTTGAAGGCGTGGTACCCGCGCTGGTCGAACCACGAGCCGATGACCGCGTCGGCGGACCCGTCGCCGTCGAGGTCGGCGACCGCCGGGGTCGCATATCCGTCGTCGCCGACCTCCACGCCGGCGAGGCGGGCGCCGTCGGATGCCCTGAGGACCTGCATGGCCTTCACGCCGTTGCCGTAGACGAGGATCTCCTTCTTCCCGTCGCCGTCCGTGTCGGCGACGCAGGCGGCCCGAATCATCTCCCCGAGATCCGTGTCCCACAGGGTTCTTCCGTCCCTGCCCCTGAGGCAGGTAACGCCGGGTCTTGCCGGGTCTATCCCCCTGGGGACCACGACGTCGGGCCTGCCGTCGCCGTCCGCATCCAGCGGGGAGGAGTCCGCCCGTATCGGCGACGGGAACCTGCGGGACCAGATGATCTTGGGCCCCCTAATCAGGCACGGGCCGGTGCTCAGGAATCCGAGCGCGTCCAGGACGCCGTCGCGGTCCAGGTCCCGCGCGAGGAAATATCTGAATCCGGCGTCGGCGTGGGCGGACCTGACCGGCTCGCCCGACGCCGCGTCGAAGAACGCGAGTTCTCCGGCCTCGGTCGCCACCCAGAACTCGAGCCTGCCGTCGCCGAACGTGTCCGCGAGCAGTGCGCAGGCCGGCGGCGACGATGTCCGGACTGAAAGCTTCTCGGCCCCCGAGGACGAATCCAGAAGGGCTGCGCCGCCCGGGCGGCGGACGGCGATGTAACCCGCCGACTGCGTGAACGGATCCAGCCAGACCGGCAATCCGTCAGGATTCGGGATTTCCCACAGGATTCGCCCGTCGGCTCCGCCAATCGCGGCATGCGGCTTTCCCGCCGGCCTCGTCCTGAATGCGTCGGGAACGCCGTCGTTGTCGAGGTCGACGAACGCCTGCCAGGAATCCTTCTCGGCCGGGTGCTGCGCGGACCAGATGCCGCGTCCGGTCGAAGGGTCGAGCCTCCGCATCCCCGTCCCATCCTCCAGGAACAGGAAGGCGCAATCCCGGGAGTCCAGGAAGAAGGAGATGCCGTCCGCCTGGAAACCCGAGATTCTCGACCCCTTGAAGTCCCGGATGGAGAAACCGTCCGCCTCCTTCACGAGGAAAACGCGATGGGCGTGCATGCATTCGCCCTCCTCCTCGTTCGAGAGGTGGCACGGCCAGGGGGAAACGGCGGCGGCATTCCCCGCCGGGGCCGTCATGGGAACGCTCCAGAGCGCTTTCCCGTCCCTGGACGACGCGCCAATCAGCCCCTTTTCCCCTGCAAGCACGACGACGTCGTCCTCTCCGTCGCCGTCCGCGTCGGGAATCCTGCGGCCGTCCTCGATTCGGCCTCCCAAGTCCGACCTCCAGACCGGGGACCCGTCGGCGCAGGACAGCCGGGCGAGACCCTTGTTTCCGCCGACAACGATGTCCCAGCCCTTGCCGGACGGCGACTTGAACGGAATCAGGCAGCGCCCGAAGTCGGCGCCTTCTTCGCCGTATTCCCACGCTACGGCGGCAGGCTGGGGCTTCGGCTTGTCCTTCTGATGTCTGAACCTGAAGCATGAAATCCTGTTCTTTCCGGCGCCGTCCCCGGTCATGCCAATGTATTCCCTGATGCCGTCGCCGTCCGCATCAATCCAGCGCGCGGCCCTGATCACGCTCACCGACATCTGATGCTCGAAGAGGTACTCGCCGGTCCTTCCGGAGATGTAGGTGATTTTCACGAGGTAGCCTATGTGCGGCAGGTCTTTGATGCCGTCCCCGTCGAGGTCGTCGAACGGCTCGACCCTCTGGAAGTCCGGGATGACGTTCCTCCAGGCGACCGCCTCCGTCAGGTGGACGGTTTCCAGGATTCCGCTTCCCCTGCCCATCGTGACGCCGAGCCGGGCGCTGTAGTACCCCCTTTTCTTCACCTTGAAGTCGTGCCTGCCCGTTTCCATCCTGTGTTTCCTGAGCGGCGTTCCGTAATCGACTCCGCCGATTTCCACCAGCGCGCCTTCGGGCTCGGCTATTACGTCGAGAGTGCCGGTCTGCCTGGACAGCGTGCGACGTATTTCGCGGGTCTGACCGGCGGCCACGACGATCTCCATCTCCTCAGGCTCGTATCCTTCGGCTTCGAACCTGAGCCTGCGCTGGCCCGGGGAGACCTCCAGGGGCGCTCCATGCAGGGGGGAGGCGGCGCCGTCGTCCAGGCTAAGCATGGCGCAATCGGGCCTGACGTCGATTGCCAGCATGCCCGCAAGGACGACCTTCAGGTCGCGCGTCTCGCCGCGGGAGATTTCCGTTTCCATGGACACGCTGTCGAGCCCATCGGCCTCCGCTGATACAAGGTGCAGGCCAGCCGTGAGCGCAATCCCCTCGCAGGGGTTGGACACCTGCCGTCCGTCGACGAATACGCGCGCCCTCGGAGGCTCGGCGGAAAGATTCAGGTAGCCGGGCCTCGCATAGGCCCATGCGCCGAGCGCCGAGGCCGAGAGGATGAAGAGCGCCACGACGGAGGACAGGGCGGGATTCCGCCGGATCTTCTTCCACGCGAGATAGCCGAGGCCCGCCGGCCTTGCGGTGATGGCTTCGCCCCTAAGGTACCTGTCGATGTCGTCCGCCATCTCCTGCATGGAGCCGTATCTGCGGTTTCGGTCCTTCGCCATGGCGGTGAGGATTATGGTCTCCACGTCCTTGTGAAGCCCGGGAACGAGCCTTCGAGGGGCGACCGGCTCCTGAGAGATGACCTTCGCAAGCACCTGCCCGATTGACGATCCGGTGAACGGTTCCCGGCCCGTTACCATCTCGTAGAGCACCGCTCCGAGGGAGTAGATGTCGCTCCGCGGCCCTACGTTCTTCACGTCCCCGTCGGCCTGCTCGGGCGGCATATATACCGGCGTGCCGAGGGCGGTTCCGGATACCGTGAGCTTGCTCCGGCTGCTCAGGTCCTTGGCGAGCCCGAAGTCGGTCACGAGGACCCTGAACCGCGAACTGGCCCCGGAGGAGAACAGTATCGAATCCACGCTCCGCGGCATGATGATACGGGTCTGGTCCCTGACGGGAGCCAGCATTATGTTCCCCGGCTTGATGTCCCTGTGCACTATGCCGGCCTGGTGCGCGTACTCCAGCGCCAGGGCCGTGTCGCGGACTATCTTCAGTGCCTGCCTCGGCGGCAGCGAGGACATGCGCCCGATGACCTGCGCCACCGATTCGCCGCGGATGAATTCCATGGCGTAGTAGTGCCGGCCTGCGTCCTCGCCCACGTCGTAGATGGGAACGATGTTCGGGTGCGACAGCTTCGCAGCGGACTCGGCCTCGCGGAGGAACCGCTTAATCTGGTCCTCGCCCGCGCCTTCCCCTGCGAGCAGCATCTTGAGCGCGACCTCGCGGTTGAGGCCCGGCTGCCGGGCCCTGTAGACCACGCCCATCCCGCCTCTCGCGATTTCCTCGATAATCTCGTATTTGCCTATCATCGGGAGCGGGCCGGCCGCCGCGGATACCGCGGGATTGCCGGGCTTGCCGGACGGTGCTGGAACCCGGAGGGGCGCAAGGCCTCCCTTCCATTCGAGCGTCGCTGCTTCAGGCTCCACCGCCACGGGGCCGGGCGCTGCGTCTGCAGCGGAAGCCTTGTGCACGAGAAGGGTTTCATGGGGCCTGCCGGCGTCTCCCGCCCGGTCCGCGAGGGGGCATTCGAGGTCGGCCGCGGAAAAGAGGAACCCGCATCTGCACTCGTATCCCGCCGGGGGGCCAGGGAGCCTGGCGCGGAAGACGCTGCCGCACGAAGGACACCGCAGTCCTTCGAAGCCAGGTCCGGATCGCTGGCCCTGGAGGATTTCGTCCTCGTCCGAAAGCCTTCCGGGATTGCCGCTCGCGTCCATGTCCATCCCCGACAACGGCCTTTTCGATTTCCAAGGGAGGGGCCCAATCATACCAATTTTGAATCGAGCGGAAAAAGCCGGCGAAAGAGGAATGCAGGCGGAAAGCTGTTGATTATCCGAGGAATCCACGCGAAGCTGCGCTTTCAACACGGAGGGCGTTTCCTCCGTTTCGCGTAGAATAAGGAGCTGCGCATGGCCGAGATGAAGCAAGGACTGACCGGGTCGGCGGAGGTGGAGGTCAGGGTGGAAAATACCGCGGCCGCCCTGGGCAACGCGGGCGTGAACGTATTCGCAACGCCGTTCATGACCGCCCTGATGGAACATGCTTGCCGCAACGCTGTGGATTCGCACCTGCCGGATGGCACCATGACGCTCGGGGGGCTGGTCGAGCTCAGACATCTCGCACCCACCCCGATTGGATTCCGGGTCAGGGCGGAAGCCAGGCTGGTCGAGGTGAAGGGCCCGAAACTCGCGTTCGAAGTCCGGATTCACGACGGCGTCGAGGAGGTAGGCAGCGGAAAGCACGTGCGCTTCATGGTCTCGGAGGCGGAGTTCAGGAAGAAGGTGGCTGCGAAAGAAGCCGTGAAGCGCCCGTGAAAGGCTTTCCTTCCGGTTCAGCGGGCGCGACGGGAATCAGATAGACGGGCGCAGCAGTGCTTTCGGGGATAAGAGCAAGAGCCGCCCGCGAACGATGCATCCTCGAAGATGTTCACCATCTCAATCCTGCCGCCGTTGTCTGCAGAATCGCTTTGCCGAGGACATCCCGGATATTCCACACGAAGCACGTCGCTTTCCGCTTCGTGTGGAATTCCTTAAAGATCGTCTTTTCCCGGTCCGATAACCGGTAGGAAGGGCGGGAACGCGGTCCACGCGCAGTGCGGGGCTGTCGGCCGAGATAACCGGTGAAGGGAGGAGAAGATGAATCCGTACATGAAGGCCATGGCATCTGTCGCAGTCGTAGGAATCATGCTGGCAAGCGGATACAACGCGATTTTCGCGTCCGCATCGTACAAGGAGGGGACGGGCGACGCATGCATCCCCTTCGAGCCCTTGAAGGACGATGCCAGGGGGCTGGTCAGCGCATCGGGCGCACTGCCGGACTGCCTGGATTTCAACTTCCCGCGTGAGAATCCCGAAAACAAGTGGGTCCTTTCCGCAAGGAAGGTCCTCGCCAGAATCGAATCCCTCGAAGCCAGGCTGGACCGGATAAGCCCCGCCGAGAGGAGCGAGGTCGATTCGGCGCTGGCAGCCGCGCAGGACGGGCATGACGCGGCCGGATCGCCGGGCTGCGCAGTCGAGGCGGTCGTGAGGAGGATGAAGAGGATTGCCGGAGCGTTCCGGAGGCTCGACGACGGCCAGAAGGAGATGCTCGCGGAACTCAGCGTAGAGAGGAAAATCGAGATACTCGAGGACATCAGCTCGAGGACCGAGAAGATTGACGCATTCATAATCCATCTGCAGAACAGGCGGAAGGAGTGCGTCGACACGGCGAAGAGGGCGGAAGAAGCGTCTGCGCATGCCGTTGAGGCGGTGAGCGGGCCCGACCGCGGCCAGGTTCCTTCCGGCGCCGGCGAAGCGGCGCGGACCGAGGCCCCTCCGGATTCCGGCGCCCGGGAAGACGCCTCGGGCTTCCTTCCCCCGGACCCTGCGGAGCGCAAGGAGTCGCCGGCCCCCGAGTCGAATGACGGCGACGTTGCGGCTTCGGACGACGAACGCATAATGGCTGCGGCCGAGGCGGTCGCCGCCGACATCCTGAAGGTGGCCGAATGCGTGGCTTTGAAGAGCGCGGCCAGGGAGGAAACCGCCTACATGGGAAACATGCGCGGGGACATGGGACAGGTCACGCTGTGGAAGCTCCTCGCCAAGAACCGCCCCGGGAGGAACCCGGCCGAGGACCTGTTCTGCTGCGAAACCGCCAGACAGCCGCACGAACGCAGGATTCACGATTCCATGGCGGACAGGATGAAGTAGGAGGCTGGAAAAGAGATTTACGCTGATTTTACAAAGCCGGGCCAGGCCCGGCTTTTTTTATTTGCCCGGTTCCACGCGAAGCGCGTGGCCTGAAGCTTCGTGTGGAACAAGTTTTCCAACCAGGGCGCAGCCGAGCAGCAACCAAACGCTGCGTAAAATCCCAACAACCAATAGCCAAATCCCAATGAAATCCCAATTTCCAACAACCAATGGCGGGAGCGTAGCGCAGAAGGAGTCCAATCGAGCCCCCGGTTTCCGGGATACCTCGTTGGTTTGGGATTTGTCGCAGTCCGCGGTCCACGGTCTTCGACCTTCGACGTTCAACTTTCGACTTTGGACCCTTCGACTCGTCCGCCTCGGCGGACTCGCTAAAGGAAGGCTTTCGACCTTCGGCATTCGCTGTCATCCGGCTCCCTTCCGGATGCCTGTAAGACCGATTCCGGACCCGGCTCCCAGGCTCCGGGTCATACGGGCTCAGGTTGCAAATTTCCCCTGCAGCCCCTAGAATTCCATTGAGCGAATCCCCGTGCCGGCCCCGGGATTCGCATGCCCGCGGCTTTTGACGGCAAAACCAGTTCATCGCTTGGAGACACGCATCTTGGAGCATGATTTCAGCTATTACAGGGGCAAGCGCGTCCTGATTACGGGCGGGCTCGGATTCCTGGGAAGCAACCTGGCCTGCGCGCTCGTCGGGCACGGCGCTTCCGTCTCCGTATACGACGCCCTTCTGCCTCTCTATGGCGGGAACATGTTCAACGTCGAGCCCGTGAAGGACAGGGTGGAAGTGATCATCGCCGATATCCGCGACCGGGCCAGGATTGGGAAAGCCGTAGCGGGGAAGGACGTGGTCTTCAACATCGCGGCGCAGACTTCGCACGTGGACAGTATGACTGAGCCGTTGCTCGACGTGGAGATGAACTGCGCCGGGCAGATAAACCTCCTGGAAGCCGTAAGGAACTCCGCGCCGGAATGCAGGATTGTCTACGCGGGTTCGCGGGCGCAGTACGGAAAGATTGACCGGGTCCCGGTGACCGAGGACATGCACGGCAGGCCGACCGACATCTATTCCGCGAATAAAATCGCCGGCGAGATGTATCATTTCGTCTACTCCTCGGCGTTCGGCCTCAAATTCACCTCGCTCAGGATAAGCAACGCCTACGGGCCCAGGCATCAGATGAAGCACGGCAAGTACGGGGTTCTGAACTGGTTCATCCGGCTCGCAATCGAGGGCAAGAAGATTAAGGTCTTCGGAACCGGCGCCCAGATGAGGGACTACCACTATGTCGACGACGTCACCGGGGCTTTCCTTCTGGCCGGCATGAAGGATGAGGCTCTCGGGGAGGCGTTCAACCTCGGGGGTCCTGAGCCCGTGAGGTTCGTCGACATGGTGAAGACAATCGTCGAAACGGCCGGATCGGGCGGATACGAGTTCGTCCCCTGGCCCGCCGACAGGAAGGCGATTGAGGTCGGGGATTTCACCGCGGACACGGGCAAGATTTCCCGTGCCCTCGGATGGCGGCCCCGCATGGAGCTCGGGGAGGGCATCCGCAGGACGGTGGATTTCTACCGGCGGTTCGGAAAGGAATACTGGCGATGAGCGGCGTTTCCGATGCCGACGTGTTGAAGCCGGACGCGACCCGGGTGGCCGTGACCGGGGCGAACGGGCTCTTGGGGCAGAAGCTCGTGGCCCTTTTCCGGGCGATGCCCGGCATGGAGGTCTTCGGTTCCGGCATGGGCGATCCGGCCGCGTGCATCGACCAGGGCGCCGAATGGACCAGGCTGGACGTGATGAACCGCGATGCGGTCATCGAATACTTCTGCAGGCTCCGCCCCTTCGCCGTGATTCATGCGGGCGCGCTGACGGACGTGGACGGCTGCGAGGACCGCAGGCTGGAGGCCATGGCGGTGAACGCCGAAGGGACCGGGCACGTGGCCTATGCCTGCGCCGAGACCGGAGCGAAGATGGTCTACGTCTCAACGGAGTATGTGTTCGACGGATCATCCGGACCCTATTCCGAGGAGGACGACCCCTGCCCGGTCTCGGTCTACGCCAACAGCAAGTACGAGGGGGAAATCAGGGCGGTCGCGATGCACGGGAACCTGGCCATCTGCAGGACGACCGTTCTCTACGGTTGCCACTGCCGGGGCGGGCTGAACTTCGCGACGTGGCTAATCCGCGAGCTCAAGGCAGGCAGGAGCGTGAGAATCGTCGCGGACCAGATTGGATCGCCGACT
>DYIT01000084.1:0-6229 GCA_020723505.1 Candidatus Kuenenia stuttgartensis | reverse complement strand
CAATCTCGCGGAGATGCTTGCCGCCGTCGCGCTTTCGGACAGGAGGGGCGTCTACAACACCGCCGGCGCGGACGTGCTGAGCAGGTACGAGTTCGCGCTGAAGATTGCATCCGAGTTCGGGCTGGACGCCGGGTTGATAAGGCCGATAGCGACTTCCGAGCTCGGACAGAAGGCCAACAGGCCGCTCAGGGCCGGGCTTCTCATGGACAAGTTCCGAAGCCATTTCCCGAACGTGCCAGTCATGGGCGTCGGCGAGGCGCTGCAGTTACTGAAAAGGCAGATGTCCGGTCCGCGGAATTGAAAGGATCCGGGAGTGCTTCCAAGGGCGATTTTGCTGGCAATCCTGGCCGCCTTCCTGGCTGCCGAATGCCATGCCGCGGAAGGCGACGACCAGCCCGTCTCCTGGGAGGATTACCTCAAGGATAAACCTCCGCCGTCGAAGGACGGCCGCATCGTCGACCCCGTCCCCGTTGCCGCAGGTTCGGCATGGAAGCCCGTTTCCGTTCCCAAGGACTCCACCGAGACCGGCGTCGCCGCCTTCTCCATACCCGTGTCCGATGTCGCGATATCCGGCAGGAAGGTCGAGCTGAGCGCCGACGTGCCGCCCGATTTCGGCGGCACGGCGCATTTCGGGGTCGTTCCCCTGGGCGATCCCTCGGCGGAGCCGGTCCTCTTCGTGAAGGTCCAGGGGGCCAGGATTGAGGGAAAGCTGGTCTTCGCGCTCGACTTGGGCCTCATCGACAACGTCAATCGCGATTTCGCCGCGTTCCGCAGGAACGGCGGGGGCGTCGTGGCCTACCGCATTGCCTTCGCATCGGCAGCCGGCGGCGAATACTGGGTTGACGGCAGGTTCGCCTGCAGGGACGGGAAAAGGGTGCCGGCAATCGTGGACGGACCATGGGTCGACATGGTCGCGCAGAACTCGGCGGTGGTCTGGTTCGCGACCGATGCTCCATGCCAGTCCGAAGCCGTCTTGGGCGACCGGACGGTCACAAGACCCGAGACGTCAACCGTGCACGAGTTCAAGCTGGGCGGGCTGCAGCCTGGGACAACGTACAAATACTCAGTCGCTCCGCAGGGCGGATTCCAGTCGGGGCCGTTCCGGTTCCGCACTCCCGATCGGAACGAAATCAATTTCGAGTTCGCCTACATGGCCGGAAGCGAGTCCGAGGCCGGGGCGGGCGAGCGCTGCTACCGGGGTGTCAACCGCGAAATCCTCCGGAGACTGGCATTGGCCGCCTCGGAAAGGGGGGCGGATTTCATGGTCTTCGGCGGAGGCTATTCTGCGATGAGCGGGACGCCGGCGGATTTCCGGACCGGGCTTCGGGCATGGAAGCTTGCCGTGGAGGGCTTGGGCGCGCAGGTGCCCATATACGAGGTCGCAGGCGGAAGCATGGCAAGAAAGGAATACAGGGTGCCCGGCCGGAAGGAAGCGCTCTTCTTCGACCAGCCCGGGGACAGGAGCACCTCTGCGGTCTTCGCCGAGGAATTCCGCAATCCCGACAAGCGTTTCCCCTATCCCGAGACCGATGGGGCGCCGCAGTACAGGGGTAGCGCGTGGTATTTCGACTACGGGAACGCGAGGGTCATCGCCGTCGACACTGGATACTGGACGTGCAGCATGCCCGAGAAGCACGGGGGCAACCTTGCGGGGTACCTCATGACGAGGCAGGTCATCTGGATGCAGGAAGTGCTGAATGACGCGCTCCAGTCCAGGGAGGTGGACCACGTTTTCGTCGTCGGCTACAGTCCGGCTTTCCCGAACGGCGGAAAAGCCTTCGAATCCATGTGGCACAACGGCGGCAAGACCGCGTGGGGCACGGCGAAAGGCGAGGACCGCAAGTACGCTTCTGCGAGGCGCGACGAGTTCTGGAAGGCGCTGAGCGCCAATCCGAAGGTGGTCTGCGCCCTGTTCGGCGGCGAGGGCAACTACAGCAGGATGCTCGTAGACGCCGAAACGGGTCCGGAATTCGCAAGGCCGGTCTGGCACGTGAACTCGGGCGCAGCGGGCGGATTCCTGCACACGAGGTCCGACTGGGTGCCGTGGGCGTCCAGAGTCGCCTGCTTCGAGTGCAGGCATCACTACTGCCTTGTCAAGGTGAGGGGGATGAAGGTGTTCATCGAGGCATACGGCCATGCGGGGGATTTGATGGACAGGGCGAGGCTGAGGTAGGGGCAGTGCAAGGCGGGAGCTTCGGGGACATCCCCGGCACATCAGGCGGCGATTGCGTGCCCCATCACCCCATCTCGCACCGGGAAAGAGCCTCATCGCGCACAGGGGAAGATTACCCCATCCGCATCCCTACAACCTGACCGGCTCGTCGAACTCGCCGAAGACTTCACGGAACACGTCCGAGATTTCTCCGACCGTGGCATAGGCCTTCACCGCGTCCATGATGAAAGGCATCAGGTTCTCGGGCGTGGCCGCCTTGGAGGCGAGGACCGCCAGCGCCCTTTTGACGGCCGCCGAATCGCGTTCCCTGCGGATTCTCCTCAGACGATCAACCTGCTTCTTCGCCTCCCTCGGCCTGAACGGGTGCAGCTCCACTTCGTGCTGCTCTTCCTCGGCCCGGTAGACGTTCACGCCGACCTTCCGGATTTCGCCGCTCTGAATCGCCTTCTCCCGGAGATACGCCTGCCGCGCGACCTGCCTCTGGACGGCGCCGCTTGCGACCGCCTTGACGATCCCGCCCCATCTCCCGACCTCCCCCATGGCCTCGGAAATCCTGGCTCCCATCTCGCGGGTCAGTGATTCGATGCAGTAGGATCCGGCCAGCGGATCGACCGTATCGCACAAGCCCATCTCCTCGATGAGAATCTGCATGGTCCGGAGAGAAACCGTCGCGGACTCCTCGGTCGGTATTGTGTATGCCTCGTCGTAGGAGCACAGGGCCATCGTCTGAGTGCCGGACAGCGCGCTGATGAGGGCGTAATACGCCCCGCGGACGATGTTGTTGAGCGGCTGCTCGATTGTGAGGCCGCCCCCGCCACCGCCGGCGATCATGCGCATCAGCATGGACTTCGGGTCCTTCGCCCCGTACTTCTCCCTGACGATTCTCGCCCAGAGGGCCCTGCCTGCCCTGAACTTCGCAACCTGCTCGAAAAGGTTTCCATGGATGTCGAAGTTGAACGACAGCCGCGACGCGAAAGTGTCGATGTCCAGGCCGCGGGCGAGCACGTGGTCTATGTAGGCGCACGCGATAGCGAAAGCATAGGCCATCTCCTGGTGCGGCAGCGCACCGGACTCGCGTATGTGATACCCGCAGACGCTGACCGGGCTGTACTTCGGGAGCTCCCTTGCGCACCAGATGATCGTGTCGCCGATGAGCTTTATCGCCTGTTCCACGGGGTAAATCCACGTGCCTCTGCCTATGTACTCCTTCAGGATGTCGTTCTGGGCCGTGCCCCGCAGATCCTTGAGGGGAAACCCCATCTTCTCCGCTACGGCCGCGTACATGGCAATCATGACCGCAGCCTGGCTGTTAATCGTGAGGGAGGTCGAAATCCTGTCAAGGGGGATTCCCCTGAATGCATCCTCGAAATCGGCGAGCGTGCTGACCGCCATGCCGACCCTGCCGACCTCTCCATGGGCCATGGGGTGGTCCGAATCGTAGCCGAGCTGCGTCGGGAGGTCGAAGGCCACGTTGAGCCCAGTCTGGCCGTTTTCGATGAGGAACTTGAATCGCCGGTTCGTCTCCTCCGCGGTTCCGAATCCGGAATACTGCCGCATTGTCCACGGCTGGAGCCTGTACATGAGGCTGTGGATGCCCCGCATGAAGGGATAAGACCCGGGATTGCCGATGTCCCTCGCGTAATCCACGTCCGCCACGTCCTCAGGACCGTATACGGGCTTCACCTTGATGCCGGATTCGAGAGTCACTTCCTTTATCTCCGGATCCTTGCCGGCCATGGTCACCTCGTTCAACTGGTGAATGACAGGATTATCGCCGCCTGTGGGGGCCAGGAATAAACGGCGGCTCCCACAGACTCTGCTATGTGCATACGGCGGCTCCCACAGACTCTGCTATGTGCATACGGCGGCTCCCACAGACGTTTGACTTAGTCAATCGCCGCCTATGGGGGCTAGGAATAAACGGCGGCTCCTACAGATACTGCTATTTACATATGGCGGTTCCAAAGGGCTACTCCGGCGCCCTGACGGGGCAGTTCCTGAAGAATCCCACGATTTCGTCGAACCTGGAACCTGTGGGGAACACGGCGGCCGCTCCGAGCTCGACAAGCTTCTTCCTGTCCCGAGGCGGGATGTTTCCGCCGACCGCAAGCGGCTTGCGGCCTGTTCCCGCTTTCTTCATTTCGGCGAGGAGCTTCTTTGTCAGCGGCATATGGGCCCCCGAGAGCACCGAAATCCCGACAGCGTCGGCGTCTTCCTCCAGCGCCGCTTTGGCAATCCTTTCGGGGGACTGGTGAAGGCCCGTATAGATGACCTCGAAGCCCGCGTCCATGAGCGCATGCACGACTACCTTTGCGCCCACGTCATGCCCGTCCAGTCCGGGTTTGGCGATTAGAATCCTCATTCAGTTTTTCCTGTCTTTTTTAAGCAGCGCCTGACAGGAATCCGGGGGCCGGATTCAGGCGACTCCTTTTCCCCAATCCCGGATTCCTGTTCTCATGCTCTTTCCACATCCATTTCGTTCACGCGCGAAGCGCGTGGCATGACCCGGACAAGCCGCGGCGAGAATCCCCATCCGGTTCCGGCTTGTCCGGGTCATAGCCCGAGCTCCCTCCCGATTATATCCTGCAGGATTTCCGAGGTCCCGCCGCCGAAGAGCAGGAAGCGCGTATCGCGGAAATACCTGTTGACGTCGTATTCGTTGGAATAGCTGTAGGCCCCGAAAATCCGCGTGGCTTCGTCGCAGGCACGGCATGCGACCTCGGAAACGAAGTATTTCGCCATCGATGCCTCTTTGAGGCATTTGGCGCCGCGGTCGAGCATGTCGGTGACCCAGTAGAGCATCAGTCTCGAAGCCTCTATCTCCGTCGCCATGTTCGCAATCTTCGCCCTGATGAGCTGGTAGCTTCCGATTGGCGATCCGAAAGCGTGCCGCTCCTTGACGTAGCGGAGGCTGTCATCGTATGCGGCACGCGCGAGCCCGAGGCTCAACGCAGCGGTCATGGCCCTTATTTCCGCAAGGATTCGCATGAGATTGGCCATCCCGCGTCCTTCCTCGCCCAGCCGGTTCGCCGCGGGCACCCTGGCGTTCTCGAACGCGACCTCGGCGATGACCGCCGCCCGGGTGCCCATCTTGTCGAACTTCTTCGAGACGCTCACGCCCGCGGTCTTCCGGTCCACGAGGAAGAAGTTCGCGCCCTTGAGCCCGGACTTCCGATCCGTGAGGCAGAGCACCGTGAACATGTCGGCTACGGGCGCGTTCGTAATCCACGTCTTCAGGCCGTTTATCACGTACCCGTCGCCGTCGGGCTCGGCGATTGTCCGGATTGAGGCGAGATCGGTCCCCGCGTCGGGCTCGGTGAGGCAGAATGCCCCGACCTTTTCGCCGCGCATCGCTGGATGGAAATACTCGTCCCTGATTGCGTCCGTGCCGAACTTGAATATGAAGTCCGTGCACATGAGGCACTGCATGGCCGTGATTGCCGCCAGGCTCATGTATCCGCGCGCCAGCTCCTCGCACATGATGTTGAAAAGAGTCGCGTTACCGCCCGCCCCGCCCTTCTCCTTGGGATACCGCATCCTGAAGAAGCCGAGGTCCGCGGCCCTCCTGAACAACTCCCAAGGGAATTCCTTCCCTTCCTCGAGCCTGTTCGCGACGGGCCTGACCTCCCGGTCCACGAAACGGGCCACCGTCTTTCTCAGCAGTCTTGCTGTTTCCGGGGCAATCATCTCGTCCCGCCCTTCAAGGCTCTGGCGATTTCGGGCACGACCTCGTGGAGGTCGCCTACGATGCCGACGTCCGCGATTTTGAAAATCGGAGCGGTCTGATCCCTGTTTATGGCCACGATGAACTTCGAGTTCTGCATTCCTGCGGCATGCTGTACCGCGCCGGATATGCCGCAGGCGAAGTAGACTTCGGGCCTCACCGTATGGCCTGTCTGGCCGACCTGGTTCGCCTGGGGAATCCAGCCGTTCTCCACCGCAATCCTTGAGCCAGCGACCTCGGCGCCCAGTACAGCCGCCAGCTTCTCGAGCGTGCTGAATCCCGAGGCAGATCCGACCCCGCGGCCGCCGGCCACGATGATCCCGGCGTCCCTT
>DYIT01000083.1 GCA_020723505.1 Candidatus Kuenenia stuttgartensis | reverse complement strand
CAGACAACAGCTTCGTCATTCCGGCGAAAGCCGGAATCCAGGCAAACAGTGTCAACACGTATTGAAATACTGGTGCGCTCGAAGGAAGTCGAGGACGCGAAGGATTGCGCATCATCCTGGGTGATTTTCCCGCCGGATTTGTATATAAATGCGCCTCGAACCATGCGCCGCCGGTGCTCCTCTGCGAAGCGCCCCGGGCGGGCCGGCCGCTCCGGCCTTTTCAGGCGGGTTACAGGCGGTCTTTGCGGACGTTCGTCGGTATGAGAATAGCAATCGCAGGCGCCGGAAGCGCGGGGCAGAATCTCGCCTATAAGCTCCACGCCATGGGAAACGACTTGATTATCATCGACACGGATCCCGTGGCTCTCAACGAGATATCCTCGGCGCTCGACGTCATGACGGTCCTGGGCCGGGGCTCCTCGCCGGAAATCATCGAGAAATCCCAGGCGGGCAAGTGCGACATTTTCGTGGCCGTCACGTCGAACGACGAAGTGAACCTCCTCGCCTGCCATCTGGCGCACAGCGCAGGAGCCCGGTTCACGATATGCCGCATAAACGACATATCATTCCTCCGCTCCCCTCTCCTGAACCTTGCCAGACTCGGCGTCGACCGGGCCGTGGCCCACAACGAACGCTGCGCCAGGGAGATTTTCGACGTCCTGTCCATCCCCGGCGCCTTCGAGGCCACGAGCCTCTTCAAGGGCCGCATCACCGCCATAGGATTCAGGCTCCCCGAGGGCAGCCCCCTGCTCGACAAGCCCCTCGCCGAGTTCAAGGACGTCGAATGGTTCGATAAGGTGCGCTTTTTCGGTCTCGTCCAAGGCGACGAGCTCCAAATCGCCCGGGGCTCTTCAGTGTGCCGCATGGGGGACGATCTGTACGCGGTCCTCGCCTCGCACGATACGGACGCGTTCATGGACTGGGCATTCGCCGGGAAACGGCAGAAAATCCGCAAGGTCATAGTCGCCGGAGGCAGCCGCCTGGGCCTCTCCCTGGCCCATCACGTGGAGAAGGCCTCGATGGAGTGCATCCTTGTGGAGCGCGACCGCGCGCTTGCCGAGCGCGCATCCGAGCAGCTCGAGCGCGCGCAGGTGCTCCACGCAGACGCGGCCCATGCGGCTACTCTCAAGGAAATCGGCCTGGGCAAGGATACCGCCTTCGCCGCCGTCACCGACGACCAGGACACGAACATAGTGAGCTGCATCCAGGCCAAAGACCTCGGCGCGGGCTTTACCGTGAGCAGAATCGACAACCCGGACTATGTCCCCATCGTGGACAGGCTGCACCGCATCGACCACGTGGTCAGCCCCTATCTCTCGCTTATCCGCGCCATACTTGCGTACGTCCACGGCGACAGAATCACGGACGTGGGCCTCTTCACGCACATCTCCGGCGAGCTCCAGGAGGTCGTGGTAAAAGCCGGCAACCGCTGGGAAGGCCGGCCCTTGAGGGACGTGAAGCTCCCGGAAGCCGCCGTCGTCGGCGCAATCCAGCGCGGGGACGAAACGTACGTGCCTACGGGTTCGTTCGAGCTCAAGGTCGGCGACCGTCTCGCGATATACAGCCTGCAGAAGACGGCCCACAGGATACGCCCGGTCTTCGAGTGAGGTTCATGCGGTGAAAATCCGGCCCGTGCTGCACCTGATCTCCTACATGCTGGCCGTAATCGGCCTGTCGATGGGCTTGAGCCTCGCCGTTTCGCTTGCGTGCAGGGACCCCGAAGAAGCGACGTTCGGCCTGGCCGCCGGCTTCGGGGGCACGCTCGCCTTCGCCGCCGTCCTCTGGCTCCTGACCCGCTGCGAAATCGACCTCTCCCGCAGGGACGGACTGGGCGTGGCCGCCTTCGGCTGGATCGCGGCTTCGCTCTTCGGCGCAATCCCCTTCGTGGTTTCCGGGATCATTCCCGACCCGGTGCCAGCCATGTTCGAGACCATGTCGGGCTTCAGCACGACCGGAGCTTCCGTGCTCAGGGACATCGAGCCTGTCCCGAAGGGGATTCTGTTCTGGAGGGCCATGACACACTTCTTCGGCGGCATGGGCGTGCTTGTCCTTTGCGTGGCGATACTGCCGTTTCTCAGGGTGGGCGGGGTGCAGATTTATCGCGCTGAAACCCCGGGGCCCTCGAAGGACCGCCTCACGCCGAGAATTGCGGAGACGGCGAAGCTGCTCTGGGGCGCCTACGTGCTGCTGTGCGTCATCGAGACCGTGCTGCTCGGCCTGGGCGGCATGAACCTGCTCGAAGCCTGGTGCCATGCGTGCGCGACCATGGCTACCGGCGGTTTCTCGACGCGCACGGCGAGCGTCGGCGCTTTCGAAAGCGTCTATATCGACACTATCATAGTCATCTTCATGTTCCTCGCGGGAACCAACTTCGTCCTGCACTTGAAGCTCCTGGCGGGAAAGCCCTTCGAGTATTTCAAGGACGCGGAGTTCCGGTTCTATCTCGGCGTCTGGGTCCTCGCATGCGCGCTGCTGACTTTCGACATCTGGGGACCGGTCTACTCCTCATTCTGGCAGGCGCTGCGCGCAGGATGTTTCCAGGCGACATCCGTCTTGACGACCACGGGCTTCATCACCTCGGACTTCGATCTGTGGCCGCAGACCAGCAGGATGCTCCTTGTCCTGCTGATGTTCTTCGGAGGTTGCGCCGGGTCCACGGGCGGCAGTCTGAAGATAATCCGCATACTCACCGCCTTGAGGACGCTGTTCCGCGAGGTTCACCTGTACATGCAACCTCTCGCGGTTAGGAAGGTCAAAATCGGCGGTGAAAACGTCTCAGAAGAGGCGGTGTCGAACATAATGGCTTTCGTGCTGATATTCATCCTGGTTTTCGCAGGCGGCTCCCTGGTGATGACCTTTTTCACCCCGGACCTCGCCACTGCCGCCACAAGTACGATTGCCTGTCTCGGGAACATCGGTCCCGGCCTCGCAGGCGTCGGCGCGATGAAAAACTACGCCGACATCCCCGATGCGGGCCTGGCCTTCCTGTCGTTCCTCATGCTCCTGGGCCGGCTCGAGCTCTACACCGTGCTGGTCGTCTTCCTTCCTGCTTTCTGGAAACGCTGAAACGGGATCCGGCGGATCATAGCTTTCTGTCCGGCGCTCGACAAGGGGTATCCTCCGGGCTAGAATTCCGCCCGGCGTGTCCGGTTGTTGGTTTGAAAACCCGATTCTGGAGGAATCTCATATGCCGTTCAATCCGAGGAAATTCATAGCTGCGCAGGTCAGGTCGATTGCGAAGACCGTTGGCGAAAGCACGGCGGTCAACGCGCTTTCAGGCGGGGTCGACAGCTCGGTGTGCACCATGCTTGCCCACAGGGCGATTGGCAAACGGCTCAAGACCTACTTCATAGATACCGGGCTCATGCGCGAAGGCGAGCCCAGGGAAGTCGTCGCCACGTTCAGGAAGCTCGGGGTGAAGGTGGAGCTCGTGGACGACAGCGCCAAGTTCTTCCGCGCTCTCAAGGGCGAGACTGATCCTGAGAGGAAGCGCGACCGCGGGATCACGAACACCTTCTACAAGGACGTGTTCGGGCCCCTGGTCAGGAAGTCCGGCGCGAAGTTCCTGGTCCATGGCACCAACAAGACCGACGTGGACGAGACCGTGGCGGGCGTGAAGAGGCAGCACAACATCCTGGTCCAGCTGGGGATCGATCCCGTGAAGACATACGGCTACAAGGTCCTCGAGCCGCTCGTTTCGCTGCGCAAGGACAAAATCCGCCTGGTGGCCAAGGCTCTCGGTCTTCCGCGCAAGGTTTGGAACCGGCCGCCGTTCCCGGGTCCCGGGCTTTCGGTGCGCGTCCTGGGCGAGGTGACGCGCGATTACATCGCAATCGCTCGCGCGGCCGACGCAATCGTGCGCGAGGAGCTCGCCGGGACCAGGGCTTTCCAGTATCTCGCCATCCTGCACAAGGACAAGGTCACGGGCGTGCGGGGCGGGAAGCGCGACTTCGGCTGGCAGATTGAGGTCCGGTGCTGGGACAGCAGGGACGCCCGCGTCGGCAAGCCCACCCGGCTCCCCTGGCCCGTGCTTCTGCGCCTCGGCAGGAGAATCACGTCCGAGATTCCGGGAGTCGTGAGCGCTACCTACAACATCACGGCCAAGCCGCCTTCCACAATCGAGGGCGAATAGTCATGAAAAGCAGGATGGTGCCGGGGGCAATCGCCGTCATCATGGCGGCGTCCATGGCCGCGTCGGGCGAGGAGAAGGCCGGGCAGGATCATGGGTCCCGCGATCTTCGGGCGAGGTTTGAGTCGCACCGCCAGTCGCTGATACTGGATGAATTCCCTATTGCCACCGCAATCAACGTCGCTTGCGGTGAGGCGAACATGGAGCATGAAATTTCTGACGGCGCGATGAAGGCGTTCGAAGCCGACCAGTTCAACTACACCTTCACGGTGGAAAAAGCCCTGTTCAGGAGAATCATCGCGTTCCTGCTTGTCCCTTACCCGAACGTGGTCTGCAAAGTCAGGGAAGACGCCCTGGTCTTCGAGACCGTGGGCGAGGCCGGCCTTGAACGTAAGCCCCGCAGGTCGGCTGATCCGGCGGCGAAACCGGACGCAGGCAGGGCGGCTGCCTTCGCCGCGGGTCTTGCAGGCAGGAGGACAAGCGAGAGGATTACTCAGCAGGCGCTGTTCGCCGTGTCGTTGATGGAGATGGTCTGGGACATGGACATCGTCATGTCCGACGCGGCGTACGAGTGCCTGAAGGCGTCCGGGACCGACGTGGTCATATTCGCCGCCGAGACTTCTCCCCCGGCCCTGATCAACGCCTTCCTGATCCTGTTCCCGGAACTCAGAGCTGCTTATGGCGAGGACTGCGTGCTCATCTTCCACGAGAAGGACGGCCCTGCGCAGGACGGCAACAGGATGCTGGCCGATTCGGGGCTGGACGGCGACAAGGCGAGGATCGAGGAAAGGCTCAAGGCCGGCTTGACAGTCTGGCCCTTCTTGTCGGCTACGTTCTACCGGGTGCTCGATTTCCTGATGACCCACCCGAAGATCTCGTCGGTTGTGACCGGGGAGGCGGTGAGCCTGCTCGAAATGCTCGACGATTCGTACTCGATACAGGAGTGGCTGGATGAGCCCGTCATGAAATGCGTGGACATCATAAGGAACCGGTCGCTCGGCCTAGAGGTCTCAATCTCCGGTGGGTTCCTGGTCCTGGGGGTCAAGGCGGGCAGCATGTCGTACAAGGCGATGCTGAAGGACATGCATAAGGCTGCAGGGCTTCTCGCCGCCGCCGAGGAGGGGGACAGAGGTGAGGTGGAGAGGCTTCTCGACGAAGGCATGGACGTGAATTCGGCCGGCGAGTCCGGCAGGACAGCCCTGCACCTGTGCGCGCTCAAGGGACATGCGGATCTCGCCGCTTTCCTGCTGGAGCGCAAAGCCGCCGTGGACGCGCGGGACGCGCGGGGCAGGACGCCGCTGCATTCCGCTGCGATCATGGGCCAGGTGGAAATCATCACGCTGCTTGCCGGCAAGGGCGCAGACGTCTCCGCCTCGGACGTCATGGGCAAGACCCCGCTGCACTTCGCCGCGGGGTTGGGGCATCTGGACGCAATCGCCGGATTATTGGAGCTGAAAGCCGGCGTCGAGGCGAAGGACAACGAGGGCCGAACGCCGGTCTTCGATGCGGTCGTTTACGGCTACCTTGACGCGTTCGATACGCTCAGGAAGGCAGGAGCCAGGATTGACGTTGCCGATTTGAGGGGAAGGACGCCTCTGCATGCAGCAGCGGAAGAAGGATCAGAGGCATGCGTAGCCGAGCTGGCCGGTCTCGAGGCTGCCCTCGAGGCGGTCGACTCGAAGGGTTGGACTCCCCTGCACGTAGCAGCGGCGAACGACAGGATTAAAGTCTTCGACGTTCTCGTTGAGAAAGGGGCGAAGCTGTCTCCCAAGGACGCGAAAGGGAGGACGCCGGCGGCAATCGCCCTGTTTGCATGGCCCGAGCAGTCGGTGGCGGAAAGGTGCGAGGAAATCATCCGGAAATTCCTCGACCTGGCCGGGCAAGGGGACGTAGAGGGCATGAAAGAGATGCTGGATGCGGGCTTCTCGCCTGACGAGAATTTGGAAGGAAGGACCGCGGCGCATTTCGCGGCGGAGTCGGACAAAGTCGAGGCCCTCGATTTGCTGTCCGGGAAGGGGGCGGACCTCGACGCCGCGGACCTCAAAGGCCTCACTCCGCTTTGCCTGGCGGCGTCGGCGAACGCTGGCGACGCAGCGGGGTTCCTGTTCAGCAAGGGCGCGAAGATAGACGGAAAGCCCGGGTTCAAGGCGCCTCTGCACTGCGCAATCGAGAGCGGCTCCATGGGGATTGCGGAATGGCTCGTTTCTGCAAAAGGCGCGGTCGTGGACGTCGCCGACGGCGGGGGTCTCACGCCCCTGCATGCCGCCTCTGGCGGGAACAAGGCCGATGCCGTGAAGTGGCTGCTTTCGAAGGGCGCGAATCCCGAGGCGAAGTGCAAGGAGGGCATGACGGCGCTCCATCATGCTGCCGCCCATGGGTCGAAGGAGGCCCTCGCCGCGCTGATTGAGGGAAAGGCCGCAATCGAAGCCTCGGATGCAGAGGGCAGGAACGCCCTCTACGTAGCTTCTTTGAAGGGGAGCGTGGAGTGCGTGAAGGCTCTTGTCGCCGCCGGGGCGAACGTCAATGCCCGGAGCACGGGTGATCCTGGCGGGGGGACGGCACTGCATGCGGCATCAGGGGCGGGCAAGCTCGAGGCTGCAGCTGCGCTAATCGAAGCAGGGGCGGAAATCGACGCAGCGGACAGCGGCAGCCGCACGCCGCTGCTTGATGCGGCTGCATGCGGCAAGAACGAGATTGTCGCGCTTCTCCTGTCGAAGGGCGCGAATCCCTGGGCCAAGGACAAGGACGGGAAGACGGTGGCTTCGTATGCCGAGCTGTCGCAGTCCAAGGAGACCATGGATGCGCTTGACGCGAAGCGCATGGAGTACATAAAGGCAGCCGAGGCGGGCGACCTCGAGGCGGTGAAGGGGTTCATGGCTGCCGGTGCGGGTTCTGGCGAGAGGGTCAAGGGAACGACGCCGCTGTTCGCGGCCGCATCGGGCGGGAGGATTGATGTAGCGGAGCATCTTCTTGCGCAGGGAGCGGACATAAACGCCCCCGGGAGCGCGACTGACGGCAGGCCGGTGGCCGTGGCTGGGCTCAAGGGGCACGGATCGATGCTCAAGTTCCTGATTTCCAAAGGGGCCGACGTGCATGCGGCAAACAAGCTGGGTTATACGCCCCTGATGGCCGCATGCGCGTCCGGAATGCTCGAAACCGCCGGAATCCTCCTCGACGCGGGCGCGAGGCTCGGGGACGCGAACGGCGCAGGGGACACGGCGCTGATTCTCGCTGCCAGTGCGGGGAAGTCCGACGTAGTGGGTCTCCTGATATCCAGGGGCGCGGACGTGAACGGGGCCAGTCCGAAGGGCGTGACGCCTCTTCTTTGCGCGGCGCAGAACGGGTTCGTGGGGATTGCCGAGGCGCTGCTCAAGGCCAAGGCCAACCCGGACGTGGCGAGCGAGAGCGGCTGGACGCCGCTTCACGTGGCAGCGTCCATGGCGGACCCGGCGATGCTCAAGCTTCTCGTCCAGTACGGCGCGAAGATGAATCTTGCGGAGCAAATCGGCGCCACGCCGTTGTACGTGGCCGCGCAGGAGGGGAGGCTGGAGGCCGCGGAGATACTTATTAAAGCGGGCGCGGACGTGAACGCGAAGATCAGAATCGGGCTGACTCCGCTCCATATCGCCTCGTATGCGGGCAAGGTCGCTGTGGTCGAGCTGCTCCTCAAAAGCGGGGCCGACCGGTCGCTCAAGACCAACGAGGGCAAGACGGCGCTTGATCTCGCCCGCAGCCGCAACCAGGACCAAATCGTGAAGCTGCTGGAGGCCGCGGAAGGCAAGTAGCGGATGGTCACGCATGCGGCGCTCGGACGGCGGGATCGTGCTGCATGAAGGCTTCCAATCTGCCGACTCTCCCGGTTAAGGCAGCCCGCAATGCGGGTCACGATTCCAGTTCGGGGCGGGCGCGTCCGGAGCGGCAACACCACGACAGACGTCCGCCGTTGAAGTAGAAGACGCTGAATTCCGCGCCACCCGAGCGGTAGGCGGAGCGGACTGCGATGCCGACCGATGTCCAGCCTCCGCTGCGGCAAACCCGCCAGCCGGGATAGCCTTCCCCCGGGTCGTTCAGGCAGAGATCGCGCGAGTTGCCGCTGAGGCCCCTGACGCCGTAGGGGGACTCATCGACCGGGAATGAATCCACTGGCGCCAGGCGGGCTCCATGCTCGTGCGACAAATTCATGTTGCAGAACGTGGCATCCATCTCATTTCCCCACGGGTAGGACCTGCCGTCTGTTCCGCGGGAAGACTTCTCCCAGGGAATCTCGCTGGTCAGCGAGTAGACGCGATTCTCCCGCCTCGTCCTCCAGGCTGCGTATGCCACCAGGTCTATCCAGGAGACCGAGCCCACCGGCCAGTTCTCGTCCCACCAGACAGGGCTCATCTCGAGCTTCGAGGCCTGCTTCTTCAAATCCTGATTCTCCTGATCCGATGAGGCCTCCGCGATCCACCTTTCCGTTGGTATGTGGCAACGGCCTTCGGCGTCCATGGGCCAGTAGATACCCGACGAGGGAGCCCTGCGAGGAACACGCATCTCCGCCGGGCCGAGCATTTCCTTCCAATCCTGCCGGCGCTTTGCGGGCGAATCAGGTCGTGCAGAATCAGGAGCATCAGTCTGCGCCGGAGGCTCATCGGGTTGATTAGGTGTAGCAAGGTCGTTGATGAATTCCAGGTATTCCGCGCAGGTAATTGGGAACTTCGCCATGAAAGCGTCCTCGATGTCGAGGATTGCCGTGGGCTCCGAGTACGGATTCTCCCTGTCTCCCTGGTAGATGAACTTGCCTGCCGGTATTTGGACGAAACCTTCAGGAATCTCCCTTTCGCGGAATAGCGTGACATCCATTGTTTCGTCGGCGCAACGGCCAATCAGCACGGGCACGCGGATGGGGGCGTACACACTCTCATTATCAGGGTTTAGGGTATAGGGTTGAGGGTTTAGTGCACGAGCTGGAGCTCCTCCATGTGTTGGGTCACCTTCGCACCTTTCGCACTCGGCATTCTCTGCCTGCTCGACCCTCGACCCTCGCCCCTCGACACTAACATTCTTGCGATATGCAATGATTAGCAGGTAGGATCCCATGGGGATTTTAAACGGCGCAATCGGCGTTCTTCCCAGGTAGAGGCCTTCGGTCGGTCTGAACGGTGACCCGGGATCGTATAAGCGGTCCAAGACGGAGCTGGGAGGGATTGAAGGGCTGGAGGGTGGAGTAGCTGTTCCATTGGACTCGACTCTCGACCCTCCACCCTCGACGCTTACGTCTTGAGGCAGTACAGGCACGAGAACCTTCTTCCTCTCCACGAACTTGAAAAGCCAGACGTCCGCTCCGGGGAGCGGCTCGGTCCTGCATTCCATGCCGTGAGACTTCAGAAGAACGGCTTCTTTCGGCTCCAGCCAAGTCAGCCCTTCCACGCCTTTGCGGCCGTCGAGTGCGCGACCGCTGACTGGGTGATAGCCCATTGTTCCGTGATGGGAAGAGTGTGAAGTGTTCAGTGTAGAGTGTTCGGTATCCATGCCTGTCTTCTCCACACTCGACACTCCACACTTTGCACTTCCTGCGAGTTCCTCCGGAGAGACCATGCGGCCATCGATCAGGCAATGGCAGGGGTAGTGCCTTGTCCAGACCGACAGCGTCCCGTCTCCCTTCAGGCGCGCATCGTACTGCCCGTCGTTGTACTCGCGTACGAGAGCCTCGTAATGGATCATCTCGCTCCGATTGCCGGCCTCTTCCTCGCGGACGTACTGCTGCCAGTAGTGGTCCGCCAGAGCGGCGCGGGCTTCTTTGTTACCGCGCTCGAATTCAAGGGCCGCCTGGAACGAACCGCTCGCCGCAGCAAAGCCCTTCACGACGTCGCATTGAAGGGCCTTCGCCTTCTCCTGCAAGGCCCAGAAGGCTTCCTTCATCTCCGCGGGCCAGTGGGGCTTAATCTCCTTTTCCTTCGCCCCGGCTGCTTCCTCGAGAGCCTGCGTTTCGGCGCGGGCTTTCTCCATCCTCTCCACGAGGATTCTTCCTTCCGCCACCTTTGCCATGGCCATCCGGCGGTTGTATTCCCGCTGCTTCTCGCCCTCGAGGAAGCGCTGTATCTCCTCGCCCAGTTCCTGAGCCGAACCGTACCGATCCTTCATCTCCTTGGACAGCGCCTTGAGGACAACCTCGTCAAGCTCCGGCGGCACGGGCTCCGGGAAGAAAAGGGAGTGTGGAGCGTTCGGTGTTGAGTGTTCAGAAGGACAACTCCGATTCTCGACGCTCGACACCGTACACTTGACACATCTCGCCTCATTCTCAGTGTGCGCTTCCGATACGCGCGACGACGGCCGCGTCACGGTTCCGTCCAGCACCTTTGCGATGACCTCGTGCGCGTTCCTGCCCTCGAACGGCGGCCGGAAGGTTAGAATCTCGTACAGAATTGCGCCGAGGGAGTAGATGTCGGATCGCTGGTCGATATCGGATATCCTCCCCTCGGCCTGCTCCGGCGGCATGTAGGCGGGGGTGCCGAGGATCGCGCCCTCGATGGTGAGCGCCGGTATGGCCTGATTCTCCTGATCGCGCTTCGCGCGAATCTGATTAACCTGATTGGGATCCGGGACTCCTTCCAGCGCTTCAGCCTGCGGGCGCTTAATCCCGAAGTAGTTCACTCCCGATGCAGGTGCTGCATTATCAGGCAAACCAGTCTCCTTCGAAGCCCTGGTATCCACCTGCGCAGGCGAAGAAGAATCGGGAGAATCAGGCTGTGCAGAATCAGGTGAATCAGTCTCCGCCGAAGCTCCCCCCCTGGTCGTGGAAAGCGAAGGCGGATCAGGAGAATCAGGGCGCAGAGAAAGAGCCGGAGAATCAGGCTCCCTTGCTATCTTAGCGAGCCCCCAGTCCACTACGTAAACCTCGCCGTAGTCGCCGACCATGACGTTCGCGGGCTTCAAGTCGCGGTGTATCACGCCGTGCGCATGCGCGTATGCCACCGCGTTGCACACGTCCTGGAAGATGCGGAGAAGCCGGTGACGGGTGTACTGTTTCCGCGGATTCTTTCTATCCTGATTCTCCTGATGGCCCTTCGGGCCAGACTGATGCTCCTGATTGTGCGGATCAGGAGAATCAGGCTCATAGAAACCGCATTCCACCGCCCTGAGTATCTTCCCCAAATCGCGGCCGATTATCTTTGTCATCGTGAAATACGGAACACTCTGCCTCCTGCCCCCCGCCCCGTGCCCCGGCTGGGAAAGTACGCCAATTTCATGGATGGGCACTATGTTCGGATGCGAAAGCCTTCCTGCGGCGCGGCCTTCGAAAAGGAATCTCTCCGCTGCAGACGGGGACTGGCCGGGCAGCATCATCTTCACGGCCACTTCCCGGCCGAAGTCCCGGTCCACGGCCTCCACGACGCGGCCCAGACCGCCGTGGCCCAGCTCGGATTTGAACTCGTATTTCTCGCCTTCGGTTCTGCGCAGTCCTGCGGTCTTGAAGACGCTCTTCGCCTGCCGCGCCTGCGGCGTGTCCTCGACGGTCTTGTCCCCGGACGCGAAAGCCGCCATGAAATCCGCATCCCGGTCCTTGGTCGGCTTGCTTTCTCCACCTTTCCAGCGCATGAGGGTTCCGCTGTCGGATGCGGACGGCGTCAGGTCGTCGATAATCCTGCGCACGTCATCGTCCATGTTCAGCAATGCAATGCTCCTTCCGGCGTCACCGTGCTGCTTGAGTTGCGCCTTGACCATGGCCTTCAGAGCCGTGCGCGCCGCGGGCTTCAGGTAGCCCTTTCCATCGATTATCGACGGCAGGCGCTTCTTCCTGTCGCTCGCCCACAGAGCCCCGCACTCGGCGAACTGATCCTTGGTGATGAAGCTCATGTGCAGGGCGAGGATTGCATAAAGGAGGTCGTTTTCCTGGGACATGAATGGCCTCCTTTCAAAAATACTTGGAATGATGATTATACCGCGGGCGCAGGAGCACTTGAATACGCGTACGTTGGGCGAGTTGCCCGCCTGTGGGGACTTCCCTGCAATGACTTCCCGCGCCTCGGCAAGACGGCTTTCGATTCTCGGCCCCTTCCGACGGCAGATGGGAGGCATTTGCGGCATCCGACTGGAAGATGACGGTTGACGGCAGGGCTCGAAAGGGCAGAGAACCGCCTCTTCCAGGGGCGAAGAGTCCGGAATCTTCGGGCGGCGGGCGCTTAAGTTTTCTCTGATGTGCCGTCGGGCGATTTCACCGTGGAACTCGCTTACCTCATACACGGGTTTTCATGCCGCGTATTCGTCTTGCAAGTCCTTCCCAAACCCACGGCTCCCTTGCCGGACGCCGGCCCGACCGATCCCGCGCCCGACTCTTCGTCGCTGATGGTCAGGGGCCTCTCTGGACTCGCGGCGAGAGGGACGGATATAATCCCGGACATGTTCGCGTCAGAAGAACTTGTCCGTTCGCTCAGGGACGCGCTGAAGACATCGCCGGATAACACGCCCCTGCGCCGCTGCCTCGCGGAAGCGCTTGTCGGGCTTGGAAAGCTCGACGAGGCCGAAGCGGAGTTCCGCCTCGCCCTCGCACGCTCGCCCGATGATCAGCTCATTCGCATCGGCCTCGCGGACGCATTCTTCCGCAAGGGCGAGGACTCCAAGGCGCTTGTCATCGTCGAAAAACTCCTCGAGGACGACCACACGCCCGGCAAGGTCTTCGTGCTGCATGCAAGGCTGCTCCTCAAGGCCGGCGACGTGGAGCAGGCCGTGCGCCAGTACCGACGCGGCGTCGCAGAAGATCCTGAAGCGATGGACAGGGAGATGGAAGACAGGCTCGGAATCGGCCCGGACGACGGGTTCCGGGAGGTCGTGGACGGCAGAATCCGCGAGTCTGCGGAAAGGTCGGACGACTCCCAGGCCGAGACTCCGGAAAGGCCGAAAATCGCCTTCGCGGACGTGGGCGGCATGCAGGCTCTCAAGGAAGAAATCCGGATGAAAATCGTGATGCCCCTCACGCATCCGGAAGTGTTCAAGGCGTACGGCAAATCAGCGGGCGGCGGGATACTCATGTACGGCCCGCCGGGCTGCGGCAAGACCCTCCTCGCCCGCGCCACTGCCGGTGAAATCGAGGCGAACTTCCTGGCGGTCGGCATCGAGTCGGTGCTCGACATGTGGATTGGATCGAGCGAGCGCAATCTGCACGACTGGTTCTCGGCCGCGCGCCGAAACTCGCCGTGCGTGCTGTTCTTCGACGAGGCGGACGCGCTCGGTGCGAGCAGGTCCGACATGCGATCGAGCGCGGGAAGGCATCTCATAAACCAGTTCCTGGCGGAGATGGACGGCGTGCGGGAATCCAACGAGGGCGTTTTGATTCTGGCGGCCACGAACGCGCCGTGGCACGTCGATCCCGCGTTCCGCAGACCGGGCAGATTCGACCGCGTCCTGTTCGTGCCGCCGCCCGACGGTCAGGCCCGCGAGGAAATATTCCGCGTTCTCCTCAAGGGCAAGCCGTGCGGGACGGTCGATTTCCGGACCCTCGCGGGCAGGACCGACGGGTTCTCCGGCGCGGACCTGAAAGCCGTCGTGGACCAGGCGGTGGAGGCCAAAATCGCCCAGGCGTTGCGGTCAGGCGGCCCAAAACCGATAGAGACCGCGGACCTCGCCGCAGCCGCTAAGGCTGTCAAGCCGTCGACCAGGGAATGGTTCGCCACCGCGCGCAACTACGTTCTCTACGCCAACCAGACCGGTCTATACGACGACGTGCGGAAATACCTCAGGCTCTGATCCGGGGTCCGACCATGAGCAGCCACTTCGAACGCGGCAAGGTGCTACTCGAGCAGAAGAGGTACGACCTCGCCGTCATGGAATTCCGCAAGGAACTATCCCTGGACCCGGAGGACGCTGCATCGAGGAGCCTCCTCGCCCACTGCCTCTACCTCCTCGACCGCGACGCGGAGGCGGAAGCGGAGGCCCGGACTGCAATAGCAGGATCCCCTGACCTCGCCTTCGGTCACTACGTCCATTCGAAGGCTCTGGAGGCGTTGGACAGGCTCGACGAGGCCGAAATATCAGCAAGGGAGGCCATCCGCCTCGACCCTGAGGAGTCGGAATACTTCGGCGGCCTTGCGACCATCCTGCTCGACGGCAAGAGGCCCGGCGATGCTCTCGAATCGGCAGAAGAGGGCCTTGCGCTGGACCCCGGGTGCGAACTCTGTTCAAACGTCCGCGCCATGGCCCTAATCCGGCTCGGCAGGGCCGCGGAGGCGGCCGAAGGAATGTCCGAGACTCTGGGTCGCAACCCGGAAAGCGGGTGCGCGCACGCCAACCAGGGCTGGGCGTTCCTGCACCTCGCGAAACGGGAGGAGGCACTCGAGCATTTCCGCGAGGCCCTCCGCCTCGAACCCGGCCTGGACTGGGCGCGCGAAGGAATGATTGAAGCGCTCAAGGCGAGGCACACCATTTACGCTGTCATGCTGAGGTACTTCCTCTGGATGTCAAGGCTTAGCATGAAGGCGCAAATCGGCGTCATCATCGGCGGATACATAGGCTACAGACTGCTCCGGAGCGCAGCGAAGACCGACCCGACGATAGCCCCGTTCCTGACTCCGCTCATCGCCGCATACGTCGTCTTCGCTTACATGACCTGGGTGGCGGATCCCCTGTTCAACCTGATTTTGCTCATGAACAGGTTCGGCCGATACGCACTGACAAAAGCGGATCGCGCCGGGGCGCTGGTCTTCGGGGCCCTCCTCGCATCGGCGCTCGCTTCCGCCGGAATCGGTCTGCTGTCCGGATGGGGGCCCGGTCTCCTGATTGGCCTCGCATTCGCCCTCGGATCGCTTCTTTCCGCACAGACGTTCAGTTGCCCTCCCGGATGGCGGCGCAGGGCCATGGCCGCCTATAGCATCGCCGTGTCGGGCTCCGCGCTGGCCGGGGCCGTCCTCTCGGTACCCGTTTCCGGCAACCCGAACCTGTCGGTCCTATCAGTCTGTTTCATCGTCCTGGCTCTGCTCGGCTTCTTTTTCTCATCGATAATCGCCAACGTGCTGATACTTTCGTCCAGGAAGTAAGTGTCCCGATGAAAGGAACCTGCCGCTGAAAACGTGCGTACGCGTGCCCCTCTGAATCCGCTGTGCGTCCTTCCGGGCGCTTGACATGCAATCCAGGCCTGTTTAAAATGCTTTTTTCGCCGCCTCAGCGAACCGACGCGGCGAAAAATGGGCGTTTAGCTCAGCTGGCAGAGCGCTACACTCACATTGTAGAGGCCACTGGTTCAAGTCCAGTAACGCCCATTTTTTCGCCCGCCATGGGCGGGCGAAAAAAATAGAGCAGGCGAGCAGTAGAACAGGGGAACAGGGGAGAACCTCGGCTGCCAAGGCAATCCGCTCGCCTGCGGTCTCCTGCTCTCCTGCTCAACTGTTCTCATCGGGAACGTGAGACCAAAGGAGCAGTTGCCAGATGAAAATTGATCCTGGGAGCGGTTGAGAACCTCGGCTGCCCCGGCAATCCGCTCACCTGCGGTCCTCTGCTCCCCTGTTCACCTGCTCAAACATGTCCGCATGAAGAAGGTGCGTGGGGACCTTGGGAGCTGCCATAAGCGTGTGTTCTCTTTTCAGGAAGTATTATCATGCATTTCATGTTCGAATCCCTCGACGTGTATCGCAAGGCTGTTGATCTGGCGGATGAGATTTGGGGGCTGACCGAGAAGGCTGCCCGGGGGTGCTATTACTTGACCGACCAGCTCAACCGTGCAACGCTTTCCATCGCAACAAATCTGGCAGAAGGCAACGGGCGGTTCACCAAGCCTGACAGGAAGAACTTCTTCATCATTGCTCGCGGTTCAGTTCAGGAGTGCGTGCCATTGCTTGAACTGGCGAGAAGGCGAGGATTGATTGCGGAGGATGCCCATGCGCGCGTCATGGTTGAACTGGAGACGATAGCGAAGATGATTAGCGGCTTGATAAACGGAATGGATAAAAGACGGCCCGCATAACATCAGGGCTCGTTCGGAATCGATCGAATCCCCCCCAGCAGTCAGGGTCTTCGCTCAGAAGCATTTCCTGCCCTGAAGATTTGGCTTGAAACTCCTCTCCGGCAAGAGAGCCCTGCTGTTATCAGTCTGGCAGATCTAATCAGAAACACTACGTTCCTCAGCCGGCGGCTTTTTATGCGTCAAGAGTCGACCCCTTTTCTATCCGCTCGCATCCGTATTCACGATTGCTTTCCTTTAGCATCAGAATCGCGCGTTTCGTGGCTTCGTCCACCCTCGAGTCGGGCTTGGGCCCCTTGGGCTTACCATGATCTAAGAGGATAGATGGCATTCTCTGACGAAGAACTAAAGAAAGTACGATTTTATATTTCATCGGAGATTATTCTTCAACGAGAGCGACACTGCGCCGTACCACTACATTTTTCTCGCGTGCCTCCTGATGAGGTCCCGAGCGCCGGTGAGAATTCTGAAATACCAGAAGAGCAAGATGACCTGAAGAACGAGCAAAACGATTGTAGCCGCCAGGAAAGGAGCCGGCGATTTGGAGGAAGCTGAAAGGATCGCCATTCCGACAGCGAGCGTGGGCATGGCAACCATCATGACCGCGACATAAATAATGAACTTGGTTACGGTCGACTTGAAAAGCTTCGACTTGAGAAAGACTCCGACGCCGCGGAGGAAGAGTAGGAACATGACTTCGCCGGCGATTATGAGGCCATAGGAAGAAGCGACCATAAGAACCACTTTGGGAATAGATGGAGGCCGCTTCTTCATAGTCGCGACGAAGAAGATTGAAACGACTATTGCCAGGGCGGGACACAACATGGATCCTACGATGAATTTCCTCAAGCCTGTCTTTGCGGGTACATACAGACACCTTGCCTTGCCGAGAATCATTCCGACTATCGCGCCAAGCCCGATTACACTCAGTGCGATATTTAAGCCCTTGAAGTCTTCACGGGATATGTTGGAAGCAAGAAAACCCAGGAACTGACGCATTAAGGAAAGGATAATCACTGCCGCGAGGGCTTTGTAGAGGAGCCCGAGCCCGCTGTCGACCCTCATCCATCCCGCCAAATATGAATCCTGACGTTTTGCGGGCCTCAAGTGTTTCGGCCTGCTCAAGTCCTCCGTCAGCGGCTCAAGAATCGGTTCCTGCGAGCCTACCATGGAAACTTCGGCCGCTTCGGATTCGTCTTCCTCCACTACAGTGCGCTCGGATAGGGCTTCGTCCGCATCGATTGGTTCGGGATTTGCTAAATCAGAAACTCGGACAATTCCTCCGCAAATCGGGCATTTGCCTTTCTTTCCCGCGTACCTGCTCGATATCATGAATATCGTACCGCAGGGGCACTCAACTTCGATGTTCACGGCTTCTTTGTCTTGAAAAGCATCCACAGCGGGGGCGGAGCATTGCGCACCCCTCGTAGAAGTCCGCTTCCTTCTGCTAGGTCCCCTCCAGTCAATGCCCCACTTCCCGATTCCCCGACTTTTCCTGTCGCATCCCCACCGCCCGGCCTATCTGATGCCAGACTCCAGGCACAATGCAGCTAATGCAGTGGAGTATACCCTGCCGCCAATGACTCCCCATAAATCATCCGGATCCCAGGAACCGCGCCTGCATTCGGCACCCATAATCTGCTTTTCCTGCAATACCTTCGTAAGTTCCGACTTCCATTTCCACTGTTCTTTCCAGGCAAGCGAACTCGAGTGCTTCGCAACCAAGCTTCCGAAAAACCAGTAGACGAAGCTGAAAGATGGATCCTTGGTGTCCCAGACCGGCGGTGCTTGGTCCAGTACAGGTGTAGCCTTGGAAATAAAAAGTCTTGCCTTGTCGCCTTGAGAAAAGATGCTGCAAAAAAGTCCGGCGGCTGTCGTCGAACAGAAAGACTTGAAAGGAAAGACGTAAGGCCTGTCTCTAAGCCCACGCATCAAATGTTCACATGTAGTCAAAACGTCAGGACCAGTACGAGACTTTGGTTGAGAGCTTGTGCCCCATGTGGTTGTATATCCGATGAATTTTCTATTAGCGCTTAAACCATATCCGGCATAATATTCATCAAGATCATCTGGCGTGACTTTGCTTATCCAATTGGTTACTCCATCTCTAACCTCCCTTGGTATTAGTACGAACTCGCGGGCATGAAACAAAGCCAGACAAGCAAAGGATGTGCAGGAAGTGTCGTTGTCACCAGGCATCTTCCCATATCTCCATCCAAGATATGGATTCTGGCATTCGATGATGAACTTGACTGCCTTTTCGATTGATTTCCTCAGCTTACCTGCTTCGTCTTCCGTCAGGGCTATTCCTACCTTGAACTCCTCATATCCCTTCCAGAGTTCTCTGGCTCTGTAAACCCTTGCCAGAGCAGCGGTGCAGAGATAATGGCAGTAGAGAAATGAGCCACTAATATTTCCGTCACCCAGTTTTGCGCCATATGACCCGTCTTCATTTTGCATGCCGAGAATACAGTCCATTCCTTTCTTTATTGTGTCGGAATATCTGCCGTCCAGCGAAAGGGCGCCACCCTCGGCGAATGCAAGCAATGCAAGGCCAGTCAAACCTTGAGTGTGGGCATTGTGGCATCCTGCGCCCGTGCATGCAGGACTACCCTTGCATTGCTTGTGGAAATCGTTGCTTCCCCAGGATCCGTTCTCGGCTTGATGTCGCTTGAGCCAGTCGAGCGCGTTCGATATCGCGTTCTGGGTATTTGCGGGAATTGACGCTAATTCTGCTTTTCTCTCCTCCATGAAGAGCTTGAATCTCTTCTCCTTCTGATCCGCTTTGTACTTATCCTCGACCTCCTTAGAAACGAACTGTCCGTTTATTCTCAGGACGTCCTTCAGTTTGAACGTGAATTTCGCCGTATCGACCTTGATAGTCACCTGGTTCTCCGTCCTGCTTTCTATAGTCCCGGAAATCTTCTTTCCGTTTTGTAATTCAATCTCGTCACCGAGAACGATTGCCATGCATGCTATGAAGACGATTGCTGCTGCAAAGTACTGCCATGGGATTCCCCTCCAGATGGCTCCTGCGCATGCAGGCGGCCTTCTTTCGTCAGAGCCATGCGCGGCTGAGCGTCGGGGATTCACATATCCGTCATGCATTTTATTTCGACCAGTTATATAAAAGGAAAGTAAAACTCACATAAAAGCTCACTCTCGACCAGTCGTCTTTTCCCTTTGGGGGAATATCGAAAAAATCGAAGCATGCGCCTGCATTGAACAGTATCACGTCGCCGAAGGAAATGTAGATTCCGCCCATGACTTCTGCATACAAGCCGCGCATGAATGACTTTTTCAGATAGTTAGGAATGTCACATTCAGTCTTCACTTCTTGCACCAGGTAGAAGCCTCCCCCCCCGACGCCTAACGAGAAGGAGATCGGTAAATTGCCGGGCTTCTCTATGAAACCTCTGAGCACGGCCTCCACTGTCTGCAAGAAGGTGTCGCCATAAGAGATCGCAAAACTGGAAATAGTAATCTCGTCCCTGTAGATGAAGTCGTTGTCCCCATGATATGAGAAGCCATATGCTAATTCTATCGATCCTGAAAGACGACTGGACAGATAGCTGATTCTTTCGTCATATAAAATCAGCCCGGTTTCCAGTCTGCCTATGGCATGCTTCCCGAATCTCTTGCGTGGTATGCTTTCCTGGAAATCGCCAATCCTGAATTCCGGCATTGCGTACAACGAAAGGAATCTCAACACCCCCGAATCATCCCGTGGGACTGGCTTGTCCTGAACCTTCCATCTCTCGCCTTGGACATCCAGCAGCCCTGATATCCCCGAGTTCTCGGGCAAGAGCATGCCGGCATGGGCGATGCTTCCATGTGATGCGATTGCAATTATAAAAGCAAGCGCGTATTTGATATACATTCCGCCTCCCGAAGTAAACCAGGATTTCCTGTTTAACCCCATCATCGTGCCTACCTCCGTCCCATTGCCTTCTATCGCCGCAGTGACGCTGCTCCGCGCACTCCCAGATCAGCAAGTAACCCCCATCCTCCGCTTGTATCTCGAAGTTGAGCTTCACGAACTCCACCGGCGTCGGCAGGGGCTTCGAGGCGCCGGACGGAAGCCATCCCGTGGGCTCCTCGCCGCCGAACTGAACCTCTCTATTCCGGAGTTCCTTCACGACTCGCATTGGGACCGTCTTTCGGATTCTGGGTTCGTCGAACGCCGTGAATCACTTTCAAAATTGGGCGCGCCCAATTTTGTAAAGTGCATTCAATTGTTGTGTTTCTTTGGTCGAGACAGGAGTCCTTGAACCACTGTCGGCAAGATTCTTGGCGCCTTTGCTGGCATTGCATGCGAAACAAGCCTTTCCTGCGTATGGTGAGACTTTCGCAGGGGAAGGAGACAAATGCAAATCTCGGATTCGTTCACAAGCCGATTGATTTGGCAATGCAAGTGCGGTAGAATTGACAGACGTTTCCCCTAGTAAGCCAAGGGGAGGAAGTGTAAGGTATCTCTCGGATGAACCTGCGATAAAGAACATCCGATACTTTTCTAGAGGGTCTGACATGATTCGCGCGAACTGCCTCTTGATTCTTATCTCCGTTGCGATGCTCCTTGGCCTAGCCTCCCCTGCTCTTGCAGGGGACGATGACTCCCGTACAGTCGCGAAGGGGAACACCGCTTTCGCCCTGGACCTCTACAGCCGCCTCAAAGAGCAGCCAGGCAACTTCTTCTTCTCGCCCTTCAGCGTCACCGCTGCCCTTGTCATGACCATGGCAGGCGCGCGCGGGAACACCGAAACGGAGATGGCGAAGGTCCTGCGCCAGGATTTGTCCCGCGACCGGCTCCACCCGGCACTCGGGAGCCTGATTCGCGACCTGAACAGCCGGAAAGTAAAGGCTGATGAAGAGGGAGACCCCAATGCAGCCGGCAAGCCCGCCTTCGAGCTCGTCCTCGCGAATTCGCTCTTCGGCCAGAAGGGGTTCACTTTCCTGCCCGAATTCATCGAAGGCAACCGAAAGGCATACGATGCGGGTTTCTCAGAGCTGGATTTCAAGGCCGACCCCGAGAAAAGCCGCCTGGCCATCAACGCCTGGGTCGCGGAGAAGACTCGCAAGCGCGTCACGGACATCCTTGCCCCAGGCATGGTGAAGACAGACACCCGCCTCGCCCTCGCAAACGCACTCTACTTCATCGCCCAATGGGCGGCGCCGTTCAAAGTAGAGGCGACGCAGGAGGGAACGTTCCGGCTGGACGCTAAAGACTCGGTGAAGGTCCCCTTCATGCACAAGATGGATTCGTACCGCATCGCCGAAACGGAGACCCACCAGGTCCTCATCCTCCCTTACAGGGGCAACGAACTGGCCATGGTAATCCTGCTCCCGAAGACCGTGGACGGCCTGGCCTCGGTCGAGGCCGGCCTCAAACCCGAGGAATTCTGGGCGACCCTGCGCTCAGCAAAATGGGCGGACGTTGAAGTGACAATCCCTAAATTCCGGATTGAGTCTTTCTTCAACCTCAAGGACACGCTCCTCGCGCTGGGAATGAAGGATGCTTTTTCCGACGTCAGCGCGGACTTCTCCGGCATGACGGGGAAGAAGGACCTGTTCGTGGGGCTCGTCATTCACAAGTCATTCGTGGGGGTTGACGAGAAGGGCACGGAAGCCGCAGCGGCCACGGTCGTGCTTATGACATTGAAAGGCATGCCGCAGAAAGATAAGGACTTCCTGGCTGACCATCCTTTCTTGTTCTCGATTGTGGACTTTAAAACAGAGAGCATGCTTTTCTTGGGTCGGGTGTCGAATCCGGCGAAGTGAGAATAAGACTTAAAGGCGTGATTGGCAATTGTCCCGGATCGTTGAACGGATAGAGCGCCTGTTGCGCCCCGTCCTTGTCGATCTCCTGGCGGAAATACCCTTGCTGATAAAGAAGACTTCCTCATGCAAGCTGCCTCTGATAGAATCAAAGCGAGTTGAGTATTGTATCTATGCGCAAGATTGAGAGAGTCAAAGTACTTGAGGGTTACCGTCTGGAGCTGGCGTTCGATGACGGGTTTGTCGGGACGGTAGACTTTTCCGATCTGTCCGGGAAAGGCGTTTTCGCCTTGTGGCGCGACCGTTTTGCCTTCGAGTCGGTGCGGATTGGCTTATCCGGCGAACTTGTCTGGGGCGATCAAATTGATCTCTGCCCGGATGCGCTCTACCTGAAGGCAACTGGCAAGAAGCCCGAAGACGTCTTTACCGCGCTGCGGCGCGAGCCGTCCCATGCCTGAGATCAGCAGATTCCTCGGCATCGTCATCAGGATGTTCTTCGACGACCACAATCCGCCGCATTTCCACGCGGAATACGGCCGCTTGAATGACTGGATAGGCCAATTGCATGCAGCTGACAGTACTTCGCGCTGCGGCGGATAACCCGGACGAGCCGGAACCAAACAGGCAGGGCTCGTCCGGGTTATAAACGCGCTTCGCCTCGAAGGGATACGTTTCGCATGTCTTTCAGGGCTGCGCGCGGGAAATCGGGAGGGCTTGAGGCATGTCCCAAGAAACAGATTTGCTCTATGCAGTTCTTGCACTTCAAATGAACTTCATCACCAAGGACCAGTTGGTCGAGTGCGGGGATCTGTGGGCGAGCG
>DYIT01000082.1 GCA_020723505.1 Candidatus Kuenenia stuttgartensis | reverse complement strand
ATTTCAATGTCCGTTTTCAGGATTCGTATCGACGCAAACCTTGTATCTGCCGATTTTTGCGAGTTGTCGACGCTTCGCGTCACGAAATTTCATGAATAAGCCAGGTTAAAACCTGTTTGGTTCCGGCTTGTCCGGGTTATGATTGAATATGAAATCGAAACCGAAAACTCGCAAACGCAAAGCGAAGGCGGCGTCGGGGCGCAAGGAGACGCCGAAGAAGACAGCCCCCCGGGCCGACTTCGGGGATCCTATCGACGGATTCTTCGAGAAGCAGCATCCCCGTCTCCGGGCCATTTTCGAGGAACTGCGCAGGATGGTGAAGGGAGCAGGATGAGCAGAGACGAAAAACCGACGATTGAGGGGTTCAAGGCCTTCTTCGGGCAATACCTCGAGGCTTGCAGCAAGGGGGATGCCGCGTTCATGCGCCGCATATTGCCGCCTGGCATTCCGGAGGACGAGCTCGAGTTCGTGCGCCAGAGTTCGAAGGCATTGGCGCAAAGCCTGCACGAGACCAAGGTTGATCCGGAAATCGTCCAGGACGGAACCAGGTTCGACGCCGTCTTCACCCTGGCCGAAGGCGGCGACACGACCGAATGGCGGCTCGACTTCTACTTCAGCCGCGGTCAGTGGCTCAAGTACGACCCGGAATCGGCCTGATTAACCCTGCTACGCTATTCCTGTCCAGACCGCAAGCTTTTCGATCCTGATACACCAGCGGTCTCGGGCATGGCCCGGCTATCTCAGAATCCGCCAGTCGTGGCCGCAGCGCATGCACCTGCAACGGTACACCCGGACCGTGTTCACGACCTGGCGGCCGTCGCTCGACCTGGTCGTGTTCTGGTAAGAACCTTCCATCTGGGGCTCGCCCCTCGCCCAATACGCCTTGCAGGACGGGCAGCGTCTTGACAGGACAAAGAGCCAGCCAATGAGCGCGGCAAGGGCGGCACCTGCAGAGATTAGCGCAGGCACGAGGAAAAGCGGCTTCATGACCACGAGAATGATGCAGCCTATTATCAGACCGCTGCCGAGCATGGTGAACAGGAGATAATATTTTATTTCGCCCTTCTGCTTCTCCGCAATCGCCTCGAGGGCCTCGTAGTACGTCATAGGCTTTGAGCCCTGCCTGGGCCGGTTCGCGAGTTCCTCGTAGCGTCCCGTCACAATCTCGGCCACGCTGGGGTTGATGTGCTCCAGCGCGTCTGCTGCGGCGATTCTCACCTCGAGCGGCTGGTCCTTGTCCCGAATGACGTCCGAGACGGCGTCGATTGCGCATGTCGCGGCGGCTCCGGCATCCTTCAAGGCCGTGAGCGCGGCGATGCGAATCTCATCGGATCGCCCCGCATCCGACGCCACGGCCGCGAGCGCGTTCACTGCATCGTCGTCGCCCTTCTTGAGAAGAGCGGTGGCAAGCTCGTTGGAGGCCTTCTCGAACTCTACGGGATCCTCGGTCTCCAGGCGTCCGACAAGCTCAGCGTATCTTCCCGGCATTCTAATCCCGATATTCAGCGGCCTGCGAAAGGAATCCGTTTTCGTCTCTTCCAGACGAAGAGTATACGCGAAAGGCAGCTTGCCGGGACATCCATTTCGCTGAAGCCGCAAGTGGTCAGAAACGGAGTTCGAACCCGTCATCGGACACCGAAGGTCTGGCAACAGGGAAAGGCAAGTCGACTCTTGAGCATTAGGCATGATTCGTTAAGCTATTCGGCATGTCAATACGGAAAGGAGAGGGCATGAAGCCTGCGCCTATAGGGCTCGACAAAGCCTTCCTGAGCTGGTTCAAACTGAGGACTGAGAAGGCCTGGAAGAAAGGATCGTGGAAAATCCTCGAACTGGGCTTCGACGTGCCTTTGGCGAAATGGCAGAGGAACATGGTGTGGCTTGGCGGAGCCTCCGAGGAGGAAGTCGTGTCGATGGAGAAGAAGCACGGAGTATGCTTCCCCCCGGACTTCCGGCTGTTCATCCGCACTCTGAGGCGCGAGAAATACCCCCTGTCCGCTTCCCCCTGGAGGCACGCCCCGCTCTTCTACGACTGGGCCGCGGACACGAGGCTCATCCGGAAAAGAGAGAGGGGGCTGCCCGGCGGGATTTCGGAGGACGCGGAGAAGCGCGGCTTCTGGCATGCGAGCTGGGGACCGAGGCCGCGTAGCGCCGGGGCCAGGGGGAAGCGCATCGCCGGGCTGCTCCGGCGGGCACCCAGGCTCCTACCGATAAGCCATGCCCGATACCTCCTGGCAGAGCCCTGCCGGCCGGGCAATCCGGTCATCTCAATTGCCGAATCGGACGTCGAACTCTTCGGCCCCACGCTCAAGACCTTCCTCCTGCGCGAATACGGGAATATCCTGGGCATAGACTGGAGGCCGGCATGGGAAGAGGAGTACGCGAAGTTGGAGACCGCCATAAGATGCATCCCATTCTGGGGCTCTATGTTGGGCTGACATGCCTGCCCTGCACATTGCATTCCGTCCGCTTTCACGGGTATCCTCATGTTTCCCGAATCTCGATGAAGGGTTTTTATCCTGATTAGCCTGATCGCCCGTGGGGCGAATCCGATTGACCTGATTAATACAGAGATCCTGAGACATGCATCAAGAAGCTGATCTTCTCTACGCCGTTCTCGCCCTGCAGATGAAATTCATCACGCGGGATCAGGTCAGGGAGTGCTGTAATCTCTGGTCTTGCGACCCCGGGAGGAGCCTGCGATCGGTCATCGAGAGCAAAGGATACGTCAAGCCCGCCTCAGAGAAAGCCCTCGAATCCATGGTCGAGGCCCAGATTGCGCAGTTCGGCGACGCGGAAAAGGCCCTGGCCGCCCTGCGCGCGGACGAGGACGTGCGGCGGATGATTGAGGATCTGGCTCCGCGCAAGGAAGAGTACGGGACCCTCCTCAGCTGGAAGGGCGGCGAAAGCAGGCCCGGACAGGCTCTCGAGGCGGGGATGAAGGAGGCTTTCGCCTCCGGGCGGCAGACCGTCGAGTCCTCGGCCGAATCCGCCGGCACGGGCCATGGCGCAGGCGCGACCGCCAATCCCGGGGATTCCGACGGGTCAAAGGCCACCCTGCCGGCCGGACAGGCTTCCGATCCCGGGATCATGCGCGGCAGCGCGGGTCATCCGCCCGGGCATGCGGAAAAAGGCGAAGGCGCGAGCGCACACAGGTACGTCGAAGACGGCGTGCTCGGCCGCGGCGGGATGGGCGTCGTGCTCAAGACCTTCGACCTCGACCTGCGCCGGCCGGTCGCCATGAAGGTCGTGCTCGAGGCGCGCAACCGCGCGCGCGTCGAACGTTTCATAGAGGAAGCGCAGGTCACCGGCGGGCTGGAGCATCCCAACATAGTGCCGGTCCACGAACTCGGGACCACGCGCGACGGCAAGGCGTACTTCACCATGAAGATGGTGCGCGGCGAGTCGCTCCAGTCCGTAATCGAGCGATTGGCCAAAGGCGATGCCGCGACCCTCGCCCGCTATCCCCTGACCCAGATCCTGAACGTATTCCTCAAGGTATGCGACGCCGTGGCGTTCGCCCACTCGCGAGGAATAGTGCACAGGGACCTCAAGCCAGAGAATGTCATGACAGGGGATTTCGGCGAGGTCCTCGTGATGGACTGGGGCCTCGCCAAGATAGTGAGGGAGACTGGTTCTCCGGCTCTTTCTCTGCGTCCTGATTCGCCTAATCCGCCGCAGCCCCCGCCCTTTGACTCAAAGGCGAAGATGGAAGCCGATTCACCTGATTATGCTCAGGCCGCTCCCGTCGGATCCGATGCCGCTTCGTGGCAAGCCGATAATCCTGATACGGGGCGACCAATTCCTCCTGCGACCGAGGTCGAGATGGCCGTGGCTTCCACTGCCAGGCCGCGCACCGCAGCGAGCAGGACTCTCGAGGGCCAGGTCATGGGCACGCCCTCGTTCATGCCTCCGGAGCAGGCTGCGGGGAGGCTCGCGGAAATCGACGAGGTGTCCGACGTATGGTCGCTTGGCGCGATTCTGTACGCCCTGCTCTGCCACGAGGCGCCCCACACGGGCGACACCATGCCGGGCGTCATATCAAAGGCCATGGCCGGCATTGTCGTGCCGCCCCGCAGACGTTCGCCCCGTCTCGCAATCCCGCGCGAGCTCGAAGCCGTCTGCATGAAGGCAATGGCTCCCGACAAGAAGGCCCGCTACCAGTCGGCCGAGGCAGTCGCGGAGGACGTCCAGGCTTTCCTGGACCGCCGTCTCGTCAGCTCCTACTCGTACAGCCCGATCGAAAAGCTGACCCGCTGGATCCAGCGCCATCCGGCCGCATCCATGAGCGCTGGCGTCGCGGGATTCCTTCTGGCCGCATGCGCAGCGCTCGCCGGCGTGCTGGTCCAGCAGGCCCGGCTCGCCGACGCGCGGGCGAGCATTGCCAATCTCCGGGCTCGCGAGGCTGAGATGCTGACGGCCCAAGCGCAAGCCGATGCCGCTTCGGCCAGGTCGCTGCTCGAGAAGGGCAGGAAGGTCTCGGCCGTCCTGCAGGGCGCGGAAATCGAGCTCGCTCCCGTCTTCCGGACGCTTGAGCAGTCCTTCTATTCCGCAAAAAGCCTCGAGGAGAAGCGCAAAATCGGAGACGCCGTCCTGGGCCGTGTCGACGCGTTCGCCGCGCGCGTGGGGGACGACCCCGCTTCGCGCGCGGCCTGGCTCGCCCTGCGAGGCTGGCTCATGCACCTCGCATGCCGCGAGGAAGAGTCGGCCGCGCTCCTCGAAAAGGCCGCGACCGCCGACCCGGACGTCGCCTACGGCCGGCTCTTCCAGGCCCTGCTGGCCGCAGCGAGGTTCCTCGAGGCCTCGCGAATGCCCTCGGTGGTTTTCGTCGGGGGAGTGTACCAGGTCCGCGAATCCGCCGAGGAGACGGAGACAATCCGCCGCGAGCGCGAAAGGTTCGATCAGCTGCTCGGCAAGGTCCGCCAGGCGGGCGTGTGGGGAGGATCGTCGGCAAAGGACTTCGGCCTCGTGCTGGATGGGCTGGAGGGAATCAGGGGCAGGGACCTCGCTGCGGCCGAGGAGGCGCTCACGCGCACCCTCGCGATTCCCGAGATGTCTTGGCTGCGCGCAGACCTCCTCATCGCCAGGGCCAAGGTCCGGCACTTGAAGAAGGACTGCAAGGCCATGGAGGAGGACCTCGACCTCCTCCTTGACCGCTTCCCGGACCACGTCCAGGCGCGCTACTACCGCGGCCTGCTCAGGATGGAGGAGGGGCGCGCAATCATGGCGATGCGCAAGGACTCCCTGCCGAAGTACGGCGAGGCGCTCGCGCTATTCGACCGGGCCGCGCGCGAGGACCCCGCTAACCTCGCCGCGCATGCGAACCGGGCGTCCGTGAGGCTGCAGTTCGGCAGGATTCACGCCCACCGCGCCATGCCGTTCCACGAGGATTTCGAGGCCGCAATAGCGGACTTCGACCTCCTGGTCCGCAAGTCGCCGGGCGACGCCAACGCGCTGAACCTCCGCGGGTTCGCCCACAAGGAGTACGCACTCAACCTTCTCAACCGGAAGGAGGAGTGCGGGACGAGTTTCCGCAAGGCCTTCGATGACTTCTCCGCGGCGATCGAGATGGAGCCCAGGTCGGTTGCGGCGCTCGCGAACCGCGCGGAGATTGCCCTGCACCTGGGCAACGCCGAAGCCGAGGCTGAGCGCTCCCCCCTGGACTGGTACGCGAAGGGGCAGGCCGACTGCGAGTCTGCTCTGGCCCTGAGCCCGAATTTCTTCACCGCCCTGGATATGAAGGGGCAGATGCTGCTGGCCGAGGCACGCTGGAGATCCATACGCGGCGAGGACCCGGTCGACTCGTACGCGAAGGCGCTGGAGCTCTACTCGAATGCCGTGGAGAGGAACCCTGAATCCGTGGAGCTTCTCATCCGGCGGGGCCTCGCGCGCGGGGCGGAGGCCGAGCACCTCTCGAGGCGCGGGAAGGACTCCCTGGCCTCGTTCGAGGCATCCATCGCGGATCTCACCAGGGCCGCTGATCTTGATCCGAGGTACAGCCGCGCGCACGAGCAACTGGCCATCTGCCATGCAATGATGTCGCGCGAGCTCAGGAGGCAGGGCAAGGACCGGGAAGAGGCTTTGCGCAAGGCCGTTGACCAGTTCGGAGTCGCCGCCAACCTTAGCCCGGGATATCCGGTGATCCGGCTGAACCTCGTCCTCTGCAGCCTCGAGCTGGCCGACCTTGTGGAAGGCAAAGGCGGCGAGTTCCGCGGGATTCTCGACGCGATTATCGTGGACTGCGACTACATCGTGTCCAAGGCGCCCGGCATGGGAATGGCCTATGCAGTCCGCGCCCAGGCTAACCGGAAGAGGGGGGAGCTGGAGGCGGATGCAGGCCGCGACGCAACGGAGCTCTATAGGAAGGCGGACGCGGACTGCGCTGAGGCCGCACGGCTCGGCTCCGCCGGCTGGGACGTCCTTCTCTGCCAGGGCCGCTGCCGCATGGTCCTGCACGACTTCCCAGGCGCCGTGGAGGCCCTGGAGAAAGCCCTCGACAAGGGCGGATCCGACCGACCGGAAGTCCGCAATCTCCTCGACAAGGCCCGCGAGCTCGCGAAAAAGGAGGGGGAGAAGAAGTAGGATTCGCGGGGCGAATCCCCTCGCGAATCGCAACGTGAACATGCAGGACAACTCGTGCCTGACGCCGCGGCGCCTGTGGAGTTTCTGAGTTTTCAAGGCCGATTCCCCGAACCGTTCCGCTCCTGTTACGTTAGAAAGCTCGCAAGGCCAATCGAGATCACGGGCCGCAAGCGGACCGGCGAGCCCTGTCGAAAGGATTGAAGCTGCAAGACAGAGGAGGTGTATCCATGACGTCGTTCTTCAGGAAAAGCAGGATTGCAGGGCCGATCGCGGCGTGCGCTGCGTCCGCCGCGCTGATAGTGGTGCTCAACGCCTCTCCGTGGATTATCTTCTCCCCGCCGAATCACCCTTCAAGGCCGGCTGCAATATCCCTGCAGACGCCCCCCGGCCCCGAATCGGGGCCCTGCCCGGAGTCTGGGCCCCATGGGAACCCGAGCGTCGCTTCCGGAGCCCCCGAGGCGCTGATCCCGGACAATCCCCCCGTCGAGGACCCGGTGCTCAAGGACGCTGAAATCTCCGACCACAGCGAGACCGACAACAGCCAGGACTACGAGTCATCCAAGGGCATAGAGGACGCGACAACCGGAAAGCCGTTCCAGGGCAAGCACTGGAACAGCGTCATCGGCGTAGGCGGCGGCAGCGGAGGCGCTTTCGGAGGCCGGTTCGGCGGCCGCCGCAATCTGCGAGCTTACGGCGGAGGGCGCCTCCAGAGATACGACTCCGATCCTGCCGAAGGCGGGGTCATGAACACGGAGCAGTACGCCAACATAAAGGAGAATCCCTTCCTTCAATCGGCGGACAACCCCCTCTCGACGTTCTCAATCGACGTCGACACGGCGTCGTATTCGGTGATGCGCAGCCACCTATCCGGCGGAGCGCTCCCGCCCAGGGACGCGATCAGAATCGAGGAGCTTCTTAACTATTTCCCCTACTCCTACGAAGATCCGCTAGAATCAGGCCCCTTCGGCGTGGGCGTGGAGTTCTGCGGGTGCCCGTGGGCGCCCAGCCACAGGATTGCCCGCATCGGCATCAAGGCGGCGGAGGTGCGGCGCGAGGACATGAAGCCTGCGAACCTCGTATTCCTGGTGGACGTGTCCGGGTCCATGATGCCGCAGAACAAGCTGCCGCTTCTCGTGAAGGCCCTCAAGCTCCTTCTCGGCGAGCTCAGATCCGAGGACCGCGTGGCGATTGCCGTCTACGCGGGCGCGTCGGGCCTGGCCCTCCAGTCGACGGCCTGCGATCGCAAGGCCGAGATAGCCGCTGCGCTGGACAAGCTCAGTTCGGGCGGGTCCACCAACGGCGGGGCCGGAATCCAGCTGGCCTACAAGGTGGCGGCGGAGAATTTCGTGCCGGGCGGCGTCAACCGCGTGATACTCGCCACGGACGGCGACTTCAACGTTGGCGTCTCGAGCCACGGCGAACTGGTGCGCCTCATCGAGGAAAAGGCCAAGACGGGCATGTTCCTGACGGTTCTCGGGTTCGGCAGGGGCAATTACAAGGACTCCACGCTCGAGTCGCTCGCAGACAAGGGCAACGGCAACTATGCGTACATCGACAGCCTGCTCGAGGCGAAGAAAGTGCTGGTGGAGCAGGTCGGGGGCACTCTGGTGGCAGTGGCAAAGGACGTAAAGATCCAGGTCGAGTTCAACCCGGCCTGCGTGGACGAGTACAGGCTAATCGGGTACGAGAACCGGCTTCTTCGCAAAGAGGATTTCAACGACGATACCAAGGACGCGGGCGAAATCGGCTCCGGCCACACCGTCACGGCCCTGTACGAGCTGGTGCCTGCGGGGCTCGGCGGCGGGGCCAGGGTGGACGCGCTCAAGTACCAGAACGCGCCCCGGCTGGCTCCCGGCGCGTACAGCGGAGAGGCGCTGACCGTGAAAATCCGGTACAAGAAGCCGGACGGCGACACGAGCGTCCTCATGGAATTCCCCTCGGTCGACTCCTGGACTCCGTTTGCGCAGGCGTCCTGTGATCTGAGGTTCGCGTGCGCAGTGGCCTCGTTCGGCATGCTGCTGCGCGAGTCGGAGCACAAGGGAGCGTCGAGCTTCGATTCGGTGCTCGTCCTCGCGCTGGAGTGCGCAGGCAGGGATCCCGGCGGGTACAGGGCCGAGTTCGCCAGGCTCGTGGAGCGTGCCAGGGAAATCGCCGGGACAGCGGGGAAGCGCACGGATTGATGCCGCTGGCAATGACCGGAATAACCTTGATCCCTGCGGCGTAAAGGCGCATCATACTGGCGCTTGAACACCTTTCTTCTTCGCACGAAAACCGGCCAGGGTTCCGGCAGCCGCAAGACCCGGGAGGTTCACTGAGACCTAAGCGGCCCTGGCGGCTTTTCGGAGATGGCCATGAACTACTACAAAATCACCAGCGCTTCCGGCGACACAATCGGAATCTTCGAGGGCGACACGAAGAAGGAAGCCTTCGAGTGGGCGGTGCACGTTTTCGAGATTCCCGGGCCCAAGGAGATGAAGAAGAAGTACAAGGCGTTCAAAGGCACCATAGCCGAGGTCGCGGTCCCTGACGAGGGAATCATCCGCGATTATAACGGCGCCGAGTTCGGCCGCCTGACCGTCAGGCATTCCGCGTCGTTCGGCGAGATTCCCGTGCTGCTCGTGCGCGGCAACCCCTACGGCAAGGACGACCTGGTCCCCGAAAGCACGGGGGACGCCGGGGACATCGTATCCGCGTGGCGCGACAATCCCGCACGCACCGAAGGCGAACGCATGCTCGCCGCGATGTTCTGGATGCAGGCAAAAGGCTAGGACGAGGCGGGAAATCCTGGTTCAGCGCCCGGTTGAGATTTCTGAAACATTTTTCAATAGTTCTTCGTTGGTTTGGTGATTGTCATGGTCGTCAATACTCGGCTACTCCCCCCCCCAAGGGAGCGGATTGAGATGAAGACCCGGCCGGGCAAAGGTCCAACGCTCAGGGGCGGAAGATTGATACGTTTCTGCGCATTTCCCGTATTCCTCGCCGCATCCCTTCTGCTTCCCCGTCCTGCGTCGGGCGGAGAACGGCCTGCCGATCCCACGGTCCGGTTCAAGGACATTCCCGGGATTGTGGAAAGCATCGCTGGGCGCGTGGCCCAGAATCAGCCGGCCTCGTCCCTGGTGGTGTGGGCGGTGGATGTCGGCAACCATTGGGAAACCGGGGCAGGCAGCCAGCTGGCCCAGGCTGTCAAGGCCGTCTTCTCGGCCATGGCCGAAAAAGACCGCCCCCAGATGGCCGTCGCGGCCTTTACGGGATCCGGCGTGGAAATCGTCTGCAAGTCGAGCAGGGATCCCGACGCAATCTCCTCGGCACTCGAAACGCTGAAGGTGAAGGACTGCGGCGTCACCCGCGACCTGTTGGCCGGCCTTCGCCAGATCCCGGGATCCTTCCCGCCGCTGGAGGGTAACGGGCGGCGTCACGTGGTCCTCCTGAGCTTCGAAAACGTGGACTGCGAAAGCGACGTCGAGAACACGCTTCGCATGCTCATAGATCGCAGCGTGACGCTTCACGTCATAGGCAGGGGGGCCTACCTGAGCGATTCCTGGTGGACAATCCGCCTGTCTGAGGAGCCCGAGACGGCGGACTCCCTGCCCAAAGGGGCTGCGGGAGCCGGCCCGCACGCCCCGTTCAGGGAGTTGCCCGTGGGCTTCATCTTCGCGAAGGAACTCAACGATCCGCCCTCCGGATTCGGAGTCTGGGCCTGGTGCAGGCTGGCCTCGTCGACCGGGGGATCCTACTATTCGCACTACCCCGGCGGGGACGACGGCACGACCTTCTGCGACTACCACCACTGCCCGTTCTGCGACGGGAAGCACCAGGCCTGCGTAGTGCCTTACACCGACAGCTACCTGAAACTGCTCAGGCCCGACCTGAGGAGCCGCGCGGAATTCCTCGGCGAGGCCGCCAAAAGCCCCCTCTGGACCGCGGTCAAGGCCGGATGGGACGGCGCTGCCCAGGCCGGCGTCGTGAACACGGTACATCCGGGATTCAACCCTGCGGAACTCCCTGAGCCGCCCAAGGCCGGCGTAAACGAGAAATTCAACGCGCTCCTGGAGAAACTGACCGGGCAGTATCCGTGGACGAGCCGGGCGAAAGCCGCCCAGGGCGCCGCGAACGCCCTCGGGAGCGCCATCGCGAAGGTGGAGAAAGCCGTGCGGCAGTTCGCGTCCGTGAAGGCGACGGCCGGCGAGGCTGATCTCCGGGCCCAGGCCGTTCTGAAAACCCTCGAGGCCGAGCTCAAGGCCGCTCGCTTCAATCTCGACCAGTTCCAGCTCTTCTGCCTCGAAGTGCATGCCGAGGAAAAGGGGAAGATTAAGCCCGGACCGGGCGAACGATCCGGCGCACCGGGGCGGCCCGATCTGGCGTTCACGACCATGATCATGATTGACAACGTGTTCTTCTGCCACGGATCAGGACCAATCCGCGAGCTCAAGTGGCTGGCTGGGAAGGACACGAAAGCCATGCTTGCAGACCTCTGCGACGTGGTGGACCGCAATATAGCCGACCACGCCCGCACGCCGTTCGAGCTCGCGAACCGGCGCATCGCCCTCGCCCTGTTCCGGCCCATCTACATCCCCCTGGAACCCCAGGTCGACAACCGGGGGAACAGGACGCGGAACCGCGACCGTGAGAAGGAGCCCGACGAAAAGGAGACCAAGGAGCCCTCGCGGCGCCCCGCGAGAGGCGGCGGGAGCACGGCCGGGGGCGGCGGCGCTGCCACGAGCGGCAGGTAGCACGGCTCCCGGATGATTCCTTAGTCCGCGGGCCGGATCCGCATGGCCGGCGCCGCTCGCGGAGAGACCTTATGACCGGCTTTGAAAGCTCACGGGGAGCATCTGCTTCCCGGACTGGAGATGAACGATGAGAACAGCCTCGTGTGCGATTAGAGCCGTATTGCTCCTCGGAATCCTCTGCGCCGCCGGCCCCGCCTACGGGTCAGACATGGCGCAGAAGGTCCGCGAGATGCTGGAAACCAAGGACATCCAGAGGATGTGCGATATCAGCAACGAGCTGTCGGAAATCGTCGGGCCGAACGACCTCCCCGCGCTGGCCCAATGCCTGAACCAGGCGAAAAAGGGCCAGAACGTCGCAATCCTCCTCAATCTCATGGAGACAGCCGGCGAAGAGAAGGCATTGCCGTATTTCCGCGCGGCCCTGGCCCACAAGGTCTTCGAGGTCAAGGGCTACGCAGCCGCGAAACTGGCAGGCACCGGGGATATTTCGTGGGCAAAGGAATTCCTGAAGGCAATCGCAGACCCGGCGCAAGACCCGATGGATCGCAGGTTCCTTATCTTGCCCTTCTCGCACCCGCAGGTCATGAGACAACAGAATTACGAGCTCCTGGAGCGGCTTGTTGACGTGGCGGACAGGTTGCTCAAGGCTAATCCGCCCGACCCCGGGGCCGACGGCCTCGTCGAACTCATCATACAGGTCTGCAGCCGTGCGAGACGAAGCCGGCTCTCCCAGTTCTTCCGGCACGTACTGGAAACCGGCGGGCCGCGCGCGAAATCCGCCGCCGCCTCCGCGCTGGTCCAGTTGGGCGATCCGGCAGGCCTGGACTGGATCCTGGACGCATACAAGTCCGGCGCAAAGAACGACAACGACCTTTTGATGGATCTGTACTCCCTGTGGGGCATGCGCGGGAAGAAGATGATTGATCTCCTGTCGCTCGTCCTGAAACAGAGCTCCAATCACTATCTGGTCCTGATGGCCGTCAGGCTGCTCGGAGAAAGCCGTGATCCGGGCGTTATCGGCCTCCTGAAGGAACGAATCGCCGACAAGAACGAAGAGATCGCCCATGCCGCCCTCAAAGCGCTGGGCTGCTGCGGTGAGGAATCCCTGATTCCGTTCTGGAAGGAAGGGCTCGGGAGCAAGGATCTGCTGGTGCGGGTCCGCGCCGCGTCGCAGCTCCTGGCGCTGGACCAGCCAGAGAGCCTCCCCGTACTGCTCGAGGTCATGAAGGACAGGACGGCGGCCCCTGACGCGCGCAGCGAGGCGGTCCTGGCCCTGTCGGCGAAAGTTTCGCTGGATCTGGTGGAGCCCCTGATGGCCGGGCTAGAGGATACGGAAGCAAAAGTCCGCAAGTCCTGCTGGGCCGTGCTGGAAAAGGTATTCCGCGCGTTCTTCCCGTACAGGGGCCCGGCCGTCTTCGACACAGCCCCGGAGGAGTTCAATCCGCGGGCCGGAGGCGGCATGCCCGGCCAAAAGCCGGCCAGGGACGTCACGCAGGAGATGATCAAGGCCCTTCGCGATTTCTGGAAGACGCGCAAGTAGCCTTCCTCAATGAGATTCCGAGGCCGCGCACGATTGAATTTTGAAGGATTTTCATGCTGTATGCACGGTGAAGGTCGCATACCCCGTAACGAAACATCAGCTGCGATTCCGATTCAGGATTGAGCTGCACCAATGTGTTCGGCGAGAAAGCCGGCATTTCCGCCGCGCAAGCAGGTTTCAACGAGGAGAAGTTCTTCTGCATTGCATGGCCAATCACGGCAGGCAGGACGGGCAGGAGGGTGTTCGCGATATCCTCGGGCGGTGGCGAACCTAATCCTCATAGTCCTCGTCGTCTTCGGCGGTTAATCGCCTCCGCTATTATCCTATCGAAAAGTTGTTGACCTTGTATTCCCCGTTTTCCAAGGCAATAACCACCTCTATTCCAGAGCAAAAGCATCCGCCGATATTGACTGAGACTATCCATGGCTTATTCCACTGGAAAGTATATTCAGCCAGTATTTGCTTTGCTATATCGGCGTCCTTTGCAGGGACGTAAATGGCGGGGGACAGGGAAACAATCGATGAAATACCGTACGTCAGGCTTTGAATGTGTTCATTGTCAAGGAATACATCTACTTGATTGCCTTCGAGCGCAGCTTTAATCACAAGCGCCTTTCTCAGGTTTTCAGCGTTTTCAGTGTCGAATGAACCAATCGGCTGCGGATTTCATGCGAATCAATACTGGTACTGAATCGATACTTGCGTCACCTGCGGGGTAGTCGTGCCGCTGGTGGTGAAAAAATTGATCCTTAATGAGATGAAACGGAGGCCGTTGAGGGACGTTCCCGTCTGAGACGCGGGTGATGCGTTGATGTAACCGGCCTGCGCGCCGCCCAGGGTCACCGTGGCAGTGGACAGGCCCGCGGGAAGCAGCTCGGCTGTCGGATAGAGATTGGTCGGGGAGACATTCGGCTGGGACAGGATGTCGGGATCCGCTCCGATGAAGTTGACGTAGACCTGGGTCACGGCCACGGTTGTGGAGTATGAGACGGTCGCGGACGTGTACTGCGGCGCCGAGCATCCGGTATCGTAGAACGTCGAATTTGCCGTCGAGAACGAAGGCGAAGCATATATGCCCGAGAGCGTGCGGCCGGTATTTACCGTGACAGAAGGTACGAACGTTGCGCCCGATTGGTTCGAGACAGCGGCGTCGATGCGGATTCTGCCGTCGGCAAGGGGCTGGTTGTACGGCGGACTGGGTTGCGGGCCTCCTCCCCCTCCTCCGGACGCAGCGGCTCCCCCGTTTCCTCCCTGAACATTCAGTACGGCCCCGCCGCTTGCCGCGAAAGAAAGGTTCAGGCCGGCAAGGAACACCGCGCCCCCGGACCCCCCTCCCCCGCCGCCGCCGGATGTGAGAGCGGCCGCCCCGCCCCCCGCGCCGCCCCTGGCCTCTATGACGGCTGATGAACCCATGCTGATGTTTCGGTCGCAGAGTATCTGGAAATACCCCCCGCCTCCGCCTCCTCCCCCGCCGCCGCCTGAGGTTCCCGATCCGCCGCCTCCTCCTCCGCCTCCCGCCCCGCCGTGGAGCAGGAGTGATGAAATGCTGCCCCATGCATAACCGCCCAAACCGCCCATGCCTAATCCCCCGTTCTGGCCCTGGGACCCTGCTACGGCACATCCACCTCCCCCGCCCCCCGACCCTGCCGTACCGCCCACGCCCCAGCTGCCTGCGCCGGATGCGGCCGAACTCTGCCCGTCAAGACCCCAACCGCCTTGACCAAACGATCCGGCCCCTACGACGCCGGCACCAGCCGCGCCGCCCTGGCCGCCGCCCGGCCCGCCTGATCCGCCCGCCCCGCCTGGAATGCCGGTCGCCTGGATCCCTGGTCTTCCGCATGCGCGGATTGTCCCGTCGATTCGCACAAGCCCGGAGGAGCGGATGATGCACGGATTGGGGCCGATGATTGTGAGAACGGCTCCCCTGGCCACGTACACGGACCGCACCTTGAGAAGGCCGTAACCCAGTGAGAACTGCGACGTGTCGAGCACGGCATTCGTGGTTACGTATATGTCGTTGCCCGATCCCAGCGGAGGTAGAATGCTCGTCATGAAATTTCCGGCGCCGTCCAATCCCGCGGATCCAGCATGGCCGTCGAATTCCAGCATGAAGTAGGGCGCATTGTTGTCCGTGCCCTGGATTGTATTGTAGGCACCCAAGTTGTCGTATGCCCTGCATACGATGGGGCTGCCCGCGGACGTCTGCGAATCGCCTGAGCAAAGATTCTGAGCCGAGCCACCGGATACCTCGATGTCGATGATGATGTTGTCCGTGCCGTTGTACACGAAGTTGCCGACTATCGGTATTTCGACGTACATGCCGGCCGGTCCCCCGGCACTGGCCTGATAATTCGCCAGACGGGCCACTACTTCCGGAAGTATCTGGGTCGTGGACTGCATGTAGAGGCTCGAAAAGGTCGTGCCCGGAGGGACGCTTGCAGGGAAGCTCGACAGCGTCGTATGCCCTATCCGGACTATGCAACCCGTGTATATGGCCGCGGTCATTGAACCGGAGTGTTTCCAGAAAAGCCGCGTGAGCGGCTTGTTCGCAAGGTTGGAAGCGCCGAACGACAGCCAGCTGGCGTTTATGAGAAACGCGACGCGGCAGGCGGTTGTCTGCCACGGACCCTGGATGGCGCTCGTGGGGTTCGCCGAGGGCCCCGGATCGGTCTCGTTTACTGGCTGCGCCTGCACCTTGGCAGCAAGTGCCCCGGCGACAGCCGTATTCCACTCTGCGTCCGTCTGCGAGACGTTTTCATGGGAGTTGTCGTTGAAACTCTCCACTATTGGTCCGCGAAGCGAGGAGGCAGATGGCGTGGTTCCCGTGGAGAATGCCGAACTCCACGGCGCGCTCTGCAGTGGATTGCCTGCAACGTCACAGAGAAAGGAATTTAGCGCTACGGTGAAGTTCGCCGAGGCTGCCAGGTAGTTCGGGAAAGGTCCAGCCGGTTCGGGATCGAAGTTCAATACTGTGGCGTTGTTCGAGAAGGTCAACGTCCCGGCGATGAAAATCAGGGGATTTGCCTGGTCGACAAGGCTGAATGCTGCGGCCGCGGAGGAGTAGTCGATGGGTTCAGAGAAGGTTATGACGACGTTCGTGTCGCGGGACACGGACGTGGAGCCGTTTGCAGGCGTTATGCTGACGACTGCGGGACCGGTGATGTCTGGCCTGACGCTGCTGCCGGTGGTGAACGTCGCGGTGTACGTCGCCTGCATGGAGCCGCCCCAGACCGATTTGAGCGCCGGCGATGCCGGAGGCGCATTAATGACCACCGTATATGTCGTCATCGCTGTGAAGCCCGGAGGATACTGGGGCGTGAATGTCACCGTGTTGCTCGAGACGGAGTAGCTGCCGAATGGCGAAGCCCCCTGGGAATCCTCAATACCTACCGTGAAGGGGCCGACTGTTGTCGAATCAATATTCGAGCTGAATGTCAGGACGAGCGGATCATTGAGGTAGACGTTGGCCTGGCCGTTGGAGGGGTTGCTGTTGGTCACAGTCAGCTGGACGTAGTAGGTGTACCCGGCGGACAGAGTACCGTACTGCAAGTCCTGATTGGTGACGACCACATCCGCGGTTCCTTCGGAACCCGGCGGGGTCGTGCAGGTGATTGACGTCGGCGAGACTACCGATGTGCCCGTTGCGGACGTGCCGTCGAAGGTGACGGTAGCGCCGGACACGAAATTCGTTCCGGCAATCGTAACTGAAGTGCCTCCCGCTGCCGGGCCAAGGGGGGGGGTCACCGAGGCGACGGTCGGAGCCGGATCGTATGTGAAGCCGCCCGCCATCGTACCGGTCTGTGAGTCCGGGTTGGTCACGACCACGTCTGCCGTCCCGGCCGCGTTGGGAGCCGTGGTGCATGTGATTGTCGAGGTCGAGACGAACGTCACTCCCGTAGTGTCCGCGCCGCCTATCGCGATCGTGGCGCCGTTTTGGAAAGCCTCGCCGCTTATTGTTACGCTTGTACCGCCCGCGACTGGACCGTGGTTGGGGCTGACCCCGGTCACGGAAGGGGGATCGATATAAGTGTATGCGTCCGCAAGCGTGGAGCTTTGTCCGTCCGGATTGGTCACCCTGACCTCCGCCGGCCCCGCGGCGCTCGCAGGCGTCTCGCAGGTCAGCGTAGAGGAATTCTGGAATGCGATGTTGGTCGCGTCGAGACCGTCGAACGTGACCCTGGCCCCGCTGCGGAAATCAGATCCCGAAAGCGTAACAGTGACCCCGCCCGCTGAAGGACCGGATACCGGGGCTACGCCGGCCAGAACGGGCGCGGGATCCTCCTCATCGCTGCATGCGGAAAGAAGGAGAGCCGCGGCGAAAAGTATCATGACGGATGCCGGAGTTCGACGCATGGCAAACCTCTAAGAAAGGACGTTGATTTTCGAGGGAACCCCACACCCCAAAGGCGCAACGGTTCAATTATACCATCTCCATCCGAAAGCTGTGGAAAGTCAGATCTGTGGAGACATCGGTGTGCCTCTCCCGGCGAATTTGGCCTTTTGACTCATGCTCACCACCAATGTCTTGAACCCGGGCCCATCCTGTCGTAGCGTATCCGGCTGACCATGCTGAAAATGTTCTACTTTTCCGGCACCGGCAACGCGCGTAACGTGGCGCAGTGGATGGCCGCCGCATGGCAATCGCGCGGACGCGAGGCGGAGACCATCGACATAGCCAATCCCGGTCCGGACGCGATGCGAATCGGTCCGGACGACGAAATCGGGATCGCCTCGCCCACGCATGGGTTCAACTTCCCTCCGATTACGCTGCGGTTCATATTCGGGTTCCCCCGCGCCGCGAACTCAAACCGCGTATACATCCTGAACACCAGGGGCAGCGTCCGGCTGTTCGGATTGCGAATCCCGGGACTGAGCGGCGTGGCGCAGCTGCTGGCGGCTTTCGCGTTTCTGCTCAAAGGCTACCGAGTGTCCGGCATGCGTCCTGTGGACCTGCCATCCAACTGGATTGCGCTTCATCCCGGCCTTTGCGACGCCAATATCCGCGCCATCTACGAGCGGGGCGAATCCAAGATTCGCCGTTTCGCAGGCAGGCTGCTCGACGGCGGTCGCGACCTGCGGGCGCTTTGGGACCTGCCGCAGGACCTCCTGATTGCGCCGCTTGCGCTCGGATACTACTTCATCGGGCGGTTCTTCTTCGCAAAGTCATTCATCTCATCGAATGCATGCGACGCATGCGGCGCATGCGTCAAGCAATGTCCGGTCCAGGCGATCAAGCTCGTGCATGGCCGCCCCTTCTGGTCCTACCGATGCGAGAGCTGCATGCGTTGCGTGAACCTGTGCCCGAAGCGCGCAATCCAGACCGCCCACGGCTTCGTCGTTGCGGTTTCCGTCCTGTTCGCTGCATTCATGACGGCGGTAGCATATCCCGCCCTGCAATCCATCCCCGTTCCGGACTGGCCCGGGGCCGAGTGGGCCGCCGTGGCTGTCCGCTTCACAATCGAAAGCATAGTCCTCGTGCTCGTGCTGTTCCTCTCATATCGCATTCTGCATCCGGGGCTCAGGTTCCGCATAATCGAACGTCTAGCGGTCCTGACATCGCTCACGCACTTCGGCTTCTGGCGGCGGTACCGCGCGCCGAAGAGGGAAGAGGGAAGAGAGAAAAGTGATTAGCGAAGAGGAATTGGCCTGCGTGAGAATGACGCTTTCCCGTGTCAAGTCCTTGTTTCAGGTTGACAGTGTTTATCTGGATTCCTGCTTTCGCCGGAATGACGATACACGCTTCATCCTCACTTAGGATTCACTACCGAAAAAGAATTAACCACCGAAGACGCCGAGGACACCGAGGGAACCGGAGAAAAGAATTTACCAAAGAGAATCAGGCACAGAGGTGTGTGTCGAGAATCAAGCCAATGGGTTCTTTGTATCCTTCAGATTAATCTCCATCCCGCCCTTTCCCCGGAGCGAAGCCCGCCCCGCCGTTGTCTGGAAGCTTCCCTTGAGACTATGGCGGGTTTCACTCCGCTCTCGCGGAAGCATCCAAGCGAAAGCGGGGTGTTTTCGGTGTCTTCGGTGGTTAAAACCTCTTGTTTTCGTGCGCTTTTCGCTCTTCACTCTTCCCTATTCCCTCTTCTCTCTTCAGGATAGAATGTCATCCGAACCCAGAATAGCCTTCAACTTCGGCGTCTTCGGTGGTGAATCTAATTTCGCGGTATCTTCGGGAGCGCCAGGATAAGACTGGTTAAGAGAATGCGTTTTCTGATTCTTTGCACATCCTGATACGACGGTATTTCCATGGAGCCGCAACCGCAGGGATATGTAGGATATTGTCGCATGCATTGCATCGCCGCCGATTGGAGGTATCCATGAGAACCGTGAGGAATGCAGCGTGTACGGTTGCTTCGACCGTGGTCCTTGGCATTGCTCTTGCGCTCCTGCCCAATCCTGACTGCAGGGCCGCCCAGGCAGACGACGAGTTCCTCGACGCTGCGGCGAAGCTGGTCGAGTGGCCGGATTCACCCCGGGGCGTCGCCGTTGCCGCTCCGCCCGTCCCGCCGCCTGCGGCGAAAACTGAGCCGAAGGAGTACGTCGTGGCCACCCATGTCGGCCGCGGGGACCCTTACTTCAAGGCGGCTGAGAGAATCGCAGCACATCGCAAGGCGCCCGTGCTGGAGTTCGATCCGTCCGACCTTGGGCCGCTCATGCTCGAGATCTCCGCCCTGAAGCCCAGGTTCGTGTGCGTCGTGGCGAAGCCGGAGGTAATCGACACGAACTTCATCCGCCGATTCCTCATGGCCTGCGCCGGTGTCGATTCCGATCCTTTCCCGGACTTCTCCTACGGCTATATCACCGGAGAAGACGGGGCAGCCGCGCTGAGGTTTGTGGAAAACATCATCAGGGCCGAGAAGTCAGGGCTTCCGCGCAGGTTCATGAGCACGTTCGTGACCACGCACTGCTCTTCGGAAAAGGACAAGGGCCCGTCATGGCTCAAGGCGGCCGGCTTTTCGACCGATTCCATGGGATTCGGATACGAGGACCGCAAGGCGGCCATGGATTTCGTCCGCACCCGTCTTGCCGATTTGCAGGGCAGGGGGCTCATTCAGATGACCGGGTGCGGAGACCCTGAGCGGATATGGCTGTTCAGCGACAGCCGGAATTCGGACGCATCGAAGCACTGGAAATACAATCCGGCCAAGGTAGGGCAGAACCCGCGCAACGAGATGTTCTGGATCGACGCGGACATGGTGAGGCGCCTGAACCTGTATCCGGCAGTGCTTACAACCGGCACCTGCCACTGCGGGTCTCCCGACCGGGTCTTCGTCGAGGGCGACATCGTCTCGACTTTCGGCACTTCCGACAAGGTGGAGGTCTACAGGATTCCAAGAGGGAGGAGCCTCTGCCTTGCGTACATCTCGGCGGGCGTCACCGCCGCAATGCTTCCCGTGGGTCCGAACCACGGCTGGCGCACCTCCGTGGAGGTGCTCAGGATGTTCAGGACCGGCGCGCCGATGGGCGAGGTCATGAAATCCTGCTACGACGAGCTCGTGCTGGCATATGCCGGCGCCATCAAGCTCGGCCTCTACGACTCGGAAGGGCATGACGCGGACGAAGGCATAAACGAGGTGATGCGAGGGGGCGCGGCGAACAGGGTGCTGTACGGGGACCCGGCGTTCGCTCCCTTCGCGAAAATCGACTCCCTGGCCTCTCCGGTCGTAAGGACGGCCGGCTCCGTAGACGGGAGCCTCGCCGTCGATGCCGAGGTCGTCAAAAGCCGCGACTATGGGGAGCTTTTCGGCGCAGAGTGCGTGGACCAGTTCACGAGTTTCAGGTCGAAGCTGCTGTTTGAAGCCATCCTTCCGGCAGAGCGTTTCCCGCACGGCGTCGCGCGAGTCGAGCCTGCCGGCAGCGCCTCCGAAGGTGCGATGGCCATGGTCAGCGAAATCCGCTGGGCGGTCGAGTCCGCAGCGGAGGGGCTGGTGCTTCATGCCGGCGCGTTCTCTGGAAAGGACGCATTCGAGGGCGGGCTGGGATCAGTCGCGGGCCAGCGCATCGGCATAAAAGTCGTGCCCGCCCGGACAGCCGCCGAAGCATCTACCGCCGGCACAGTGAAGGTGAACGAGACCGCAGGGCTGGTCGACAAGGCGCTGGCTACGCCATGGCAATACGAGTGGAAGGAGTGGAAGCTCGGGGCCGTCCTGGACTTCATCAGCGGTTTCCTCGAGAAGCATGGCGGCGGGGCGAGCGCGGTCAAATTCGAGTTCGACGAGTCGGCTTTGCCTTGCAAGGACAGGATTGTAACGCTGAAGCTTTCCTCCGAGACCCTGCGAGCCGGACTGGACAGGCTTGCGAAGGAGCTCAATCTGGCCTACTCCGTGGACTCGGCGAAAAACACCGTCAGATTCTCAGCGGCGAAGTGACGCCCGATGTTGTATAAAATGCGCCTCAGCAGAGGTGAATCCCGTTCACCACAGAGGGCCTAGTGCAGCGAATCCGCAACCGAAGCTGCGCTGGGTATATCGACTGTTGCGCTGAAATTAAGTGTTTCCCCTCTCCCCCACTGCGCGGGGGAGAGGGTATCTGCTTCACACTGGTTCATCTCCGTGTCTCCGTGCTTCCGTGAGAGTTTATAACATATAGCCCAACGCTTCTTGTCCTTGGGGTCAGTCCCCGCATTTTAGCAATTTTCCCTATATCGGGATTGATGAAATCAGGATCAGTCTCGCAATCGTAAGATCGATTAAGTAAAGTATCCCCGGAATTCCTGGATTCCGGCTTTCGCCGGAATGACGAAATGCACAAAAATCTCACTGTAATCAAAGCGCTTGTTCGAACTTGAACCTTGGATTTCCAAGCCAGTATGTATTCCCGCAACCTGACGGCTTTCCCCTCCCTTCGGTGTCTTCGGGGGTTCCGCTCGCGACTTTCCATGGCCGGTGCATTTCTTGCAGCAGGACACTGTCGGCGGGTTGTTGTATAATTCCGCGTCCGGTTTCGTGTTGCTGTTGCGGTCGTGCCATGGAACAGGAAACAAACCTGCTGTACGCGGTTCTCGCGCTGCAGATGAACTTCGTGAGCAGGGAGCAGCTCATCGAGTGCGGGGCGCTCTGGGCCGCGGACCGGAGCGAGAGCATCCTGTCAATACTCGAAAAGAAGGGTTACCTGTCCCAGGACGCCAGGTCCGCTCTCGAGGCCCTGGTGAAGGCCCAAGTGAGGAAATCCGGCGGCGCCGGGGAAAGCCTCGCATCCATGCGCCTGGGCGACGAAGTCAAGGACTCCGTCATGCTGCTGCCCATCGACGGGGAGCTCAAGAGCAGCCTCATGGGATCCCCGCCCGGCGCGGACCAGGCGGGCGTGGAAACCATGGTCCTCCCGGGCAGGGGCGGAGACAGGTACCTGCTCAAGGAGGAAATCGGCAGGGGGGGCATAGGCAGGGTCGTGGCGGCGACGGACACGGTGCTGGGCCGCGAGGTGGCGGTGAAGGAGATGCTCAACGTGACCGATCCCGCTCTCGTCAGGCGCTTCATTCGCGAGGGCGAGATTGCAGGCCGGCTGTCGCACCCGAACGTCATACCAATCCACGACGTCGGCGTCAGGGAAGGACAAGGCGCAGGGGGCATGGGGCACAGGGTGCCGTACTTCGTCATGACGCGAATCGAGGGCCGGAACCTCAGGGAAATCCTGAAGTCCGTGGAGAACGGCTTCTTTCATCCTGATTCTCCTGATGCCGCTCCGCGGCAGACTGATTTGCCTGATTCAGGCAGCACCGCCCCAGGAAAGGAGAATCAGGACAAAAAGGATCCGCGCAGGGAGTACTCGCGCCCGCGGCTGCTCCGCATCTTCCAGGACGTCTGCCTGGCCGTCGCCTATGCGCATGACCACGGCGTAATCCACCGCGACTTGAAGCCCGCCAACGTCATGGTGGGCAGGTTCGGCGAGGTCTATGTGGTGGACTGGGGCCTGGCGAAGATAGTAAGAGACAGCGGTGAGCGGTCAGCGGT
>DYIT01000081.1:12989-22807 GCA_020723505.1 Candidatus Kuenenia stuttgartensis | reverse complement strand
CTCATGTCGAAGATGCGGTTGGTGGCCGTGTCGTACCCGCCCACGAACCAGCCCGTGATGTGGATGTCGCCCGCAATCAGGTTCTCCCTGGTCCCGGGGAAGAAGAACAGTGCGCCCGAGAGGTTGGCGTTGGGCTGGTTCACATACCTGCTCAGGGCGCCGTAGTTGATGCGCAGCAGACCGCTGGTCATCAGCAGTTCGGGTCCCCGGGTTGCGTCGTCGGTGTATACGCCCGTGCCGACGATGAGCGCGCCGTTCACGGTCATCTCGCCTTCAATCCAGAGAGTGCCGTTGACGATTTGGCAGTCGCCGCCCGGAGCGTAGATATATCCTGACCCGCCGCCGTAATAACAAACCTGCCTCTCCTCGACGAGGAGGACTCCGGACTGCCGTACACGCAGGCAGCCCTGCGCGCAGGTTCCGCCCGGGTTGACGGTAATCTGCGAGATGGTGTCCTGGTATCCGGATACCGAGCCCCTGATGACGTCGCCGACGTTGAACGTGCCGTTGTTCACCGAAACGACAATCTGGCCCATGCCGGCTCCGGCGATTACCTGGCCCGATGCGCCGGTGGCAGCGCACACCACCTGCTCGCCCTGCTGGAATCCGGAAGGCCAGCCTCTCGCGAGCCACAGCGTGAGGGCGTTGGCCGAGGTCGCACCGCCGATGAACAGCTCGGAGGCTTTTGCGTTGAGGCCGCTGATCTCCACGTTGTTGACTACATACACCCTGTCGCTCTGATAGTAGGATGAACTGTTATTCGGAACCCACGAAGCCGTGTACCAGCCCCACCCGGAGAAATACTCCCAGGTGCTGTTGGTCCAGCTTACCGAATGCCAGTCCCCGTCCCTCTGGGACCTGAAGATGTAGGCCCCTGCATCCCCCTGGCAGAGGACGAAGAAGACCGACATCACCACCGCGACAAGGACTATCTTCCTGATATTACTCATCTCGCTTCTCCAAAGAGCGGATTCATGATCTTCAAGTCAAAACCTTTTATATCAAATAATGTACCATATTATTTTATAATGGGAAGAAGTCTAGAATTTCCCGATGCTCTAAGTATAAGGAAATAAATAAGATATTAAAAACTTTAAAGGAATCTCGGAAATCTTCCGGGAACTCGGAATTCCATAGTAAATGGTTGGATACAACGTGGCATTGGAGGTGCCGGTGGTTTTGACGCCAGGCGTCAACTTAGGTTAACAATGAAAGCAGGTGGCTAGTGCAGACAGTTTCAGGCTACTGCGGTTTCTTCATGAACTCGAACCTGTCGAGCACAGGCTTGAGTCCGGAGAAGCACTCCAGCCTGTTCGGCAGGAGCAAGTCGGATTCAATGCCCATGACCATTCCCGGGCAGCCGCCCGTGCAGAACTCCTTATAGGCGCATTTCCTGCAGGAGGCGACTTCCGAAAGAGGCACGTCGATTCGGGCCCGCAGGTCCTTCAACGTACGGTTGTTCATCCAAACGTCCTTCAGGGAATGCGTCCTGATATTGCCGAGCGTCATGCTCGTGAGTTGGTTGCAGGGGACATAGGTCCCGTCATGCATGACGTCGAGTTTGGTGAACGCGCACCTGCATGCGGATAGGTAGCCGGTCTTGAAGGGGAGTGGCCTGCCCTCGGACCTGTACTTCTCGACGGCGTCCTTGAACTTGAGCTTCCACAGCGGTCCGCCGCCCTGGTCGGACACGGTTCCCGGATGCTCGGTGATGAACCTTTCCATCTGGCGCATGGCTTCCAGCTTTTCATCCGGCCCGAGCAGGAGGTTTGTCCTGTGGTCGCAGGCGCGGCCCCTGGGGAAGACCTCGTTGATGCCGAATCGATTCACGCCGAGTCCGAGGATGAACTTGCAGGTGTCATACAGCGCGAATGCGCCCTGTTTCGTGATGGTGATTCTGGCGGTCGCGGGCACGCCTTCGGCAATCAGGTTCTCGATGCCCTTGACGGCCCGCCTGAATGTCCCCTTTCCCCTCAGGCTGTCGTGGATTTTCTCGTCGCCGTCGATTGAAACCTGGACGTAGTCCACCCTGGACGAGGCGGCCAGCCTTCTGGCCGCCTTCCGGTCGATGAGCGTCCCGTTGGTCAGCACGCAGAATCGCATCTTGTGTTCGACAATGGAATCCGCGAGGTCGTCGAAATCGGCCCTTGCGAACGGTTCGCCGCCGAGAAGGGTCACGGTGAGGACCTTGCACTCCTCGAGCTCCTGGAAGAACGACAGCCATACCGGGGCAGGCAGGTCCCGGGCCTTCTTCATGTCCTCGGCGTAATAGCAGTAGGAACAGCGGAGATTGCACGTCCCGGTGACGGAGATATCCACGTTGCGGGGTGTTTCCGGCAATTCCATTCCCGCATCCGTAAAAGTTCTTTCGGATTGCTGCAAGGTGCACCTGCCTGAACGGATTCCGCGTACCGGACTGAATTGTCGCGATTCGCCGGAATGACGAAGCAGTGGTACCGCGGATTGTCGCTGGCCTATACTATGACCTTCGACTTTGGACGTTGGCTTCGGACGATGGATGCCGGGCTTCCGGCTTTGGACTCGAGACTCATGTCTTTCGCCCTTCGCCCGCCAGGTTCAGCCCTCTACGCACGCTCTTCCTTCCCCTCCCTTTTATGCTCCTCCCCGCCTTCGTCCTTGCCGCCCTTGTCTTCGCCTTCCTTCTTTTCCTCCGGTTTGCTTCCGCCCTCCTCTTTCGCCTTCTGCAGGGCTTCGGCAGCCTGCTTTTTCGCAAGCTCGATGGTCGCGGCAATTGTCTTGCCCGGGAGCAGGAAGACGCCCGAGTTTCCGCCGGCCGCGCGTCCTCCGCCGAAGAGGTTGCCAATCATGCGGTCGAGGTTCATCCCGCCTTCCTCGGATTCGCCCGCATCCTGGACGGCAAGAACGCCGACCGCCTTTCCGGAAGCGTCGAATGCCGGGAGCCCGACCGTTCCGAAATCGCCGGTAAGGGCCCACATCTGGCGCGGCATCTTAATCTCGCCGGAAACCATGGTCATCGCGAAATGCGGGGCGTAGTCGAATCCCCTCCCGTATCTCATCACTCCGACCAGTTCCTGCCCGATTTGCGGATCCGCCGCGCCATCGAACTTGAGGGCCTGAATCTTCTTCCCCTTCAGGTCCTTTATCTGGACGAACCCGAGGTTCAGCTTCGAGTCCTTGGCGGCAAGGACAGCCTCGTATTCGTCGGTCTCGTTGCCGAAGATTACCTTGAAGTCGGAAGGCGCGGTCTTTATCTCCATGCTCCCGCCCCTGCCCCCCACCCTCCTCGTGCCGCCCAGGTTTCCGCTCGCGAGCATGATGAGCCCGGATTCGTCGGCGACAACGCCCAGCGCCTCCTGGTTGGATTCCATCGTCTGCCCCCTGACGTCGGCCTTGAGCACGAACTTGACCGTGACAATAAGCGGCGACTTCGAAGCGAGGATTTCCTTGCACGCTGCGCCGTCGACGGCGAGGGAAGGAGCGGCAAGGGAAGCGGCGACGGCTGCAGCCGCGAGAACAATGAAACCGAGCTTGCCCATGAGTGACCTCCTTAATCTGGGTTATCCACCTGACACGTCAGCCTGGATTCCGGCTTCCGCCGGAATGCCGATTATGTTCCAATCCCGGGCCATCCCAGGAGCTGTCAAGTCCAAAACCCTGCGTCTCACCGTTTCCGGTTCATGGTCTACGGTTCACGGTTTACCGAACCGGCCCTACTTCTTCCCCTCTTCCTGGGACCAGTCCGGCTCCATGAAGATGTACGCGGTCTTGAACCTCCGCTGGATGAACGCCTTCACGCGCCTGGGCTTCCCCGCCTTCACTTCCTTCATGACCTCCTTGAAGGAGTTGAGGTCGGTCACCGGCCTGTCGCACACGGAGAGCAGAATGTCCCCGTCCGCGAGGCCGCACAGGGAGGCCCACCCGCCGGAGGTAACGCCGGCGACCACGAGGCCCTTGAGGTCGGGCTTGAGCTTCTTCTCGATGCGGTCGGCGAAGGTTATCTCCCTGACCGTGAACTCGAATTCCTCGTCCGCGGCGGTCTTGATCTCGGCGGCGGTGGAAGGCGTCTCCTCCAGGACCACCTTCACGCTCATCTGCTTCCCGTCGCGCAGTATCGAGAGCTCCGCCGCCGATCCGATGTCAAGGTTCTCGATTTTGCGCCTCAGCATCTGGTCGTCCTGGACGCGGTACGCGTTGAGCGCCTGGCCGTTCAGGGAGGCGATTATGTCGCCGACCCTCAGGCCGGCCTTCTCCGCCTCCGTGGCGGCGAAGACCTGCGTGATTCTGAATCCCTTCTGGTTCTTGAGGGACAGCGCGGCTGCGACGTCCTCGGTGAGAACCTGCGTGCGCACGCCCAGCCACGCCTTGGGCAGCTCTCCGCCCCCCTTGACCGCGTCCGGGTCCTTGAACTTGAGGACCGTCACGATGAGCTCGTCCCCGCGGCGCAGCTCGACGACGAGCTTCTTCGCGTCCGCGTTCTTCTCCAGAAGCTTCCTGAACTCGCCGATACCGGACACGTCCTCCCCCTGCACCTTGATGACGACGTCGTCCCTCTCGATCGACGGCTTGGCCTCGTCCGCGGGCCTGCCCGGTCTCACGCTCTTGACGAGAACGCCCTTCGCGTCGGGATATCTCCTCATCAGGGCCATGGGGCCGGTGATGCCGCGTATGGTGACGCCCCATTTCTTCACCTCGGCCTCCTCGCCGAGATATTTCTCCATGCGTTCCACGGTGATTGCGAACTCCACGGCCTTGCCGCCCCTTTCCACCACGATTTTCGCCGATGACCCGGGCTGCAGGTCGGCCACGCGCTTGAGGACCGGAGGCACCTCCTCGAAGAAACGGGCCCGGACCGCCTCGCCGTTAATGGAGAGGATTATGTCGCCGGGCCTGACCCCGGCGTTTTCCGCCGGTCCGCCGGGCCATATCGAGGAGACCAGGGCCCCGGTGTCGCGGTCGAGGTTTCCGACCGGCGCTATCGAGAACCCGAGCCAGCCCCTCCGCACCTCGCCGTACATGAGCGCCTGGTTGAGCACGTGCCCCGCGAGGGTCGACGGGATGGCGAATCCCACGCCGTTGCCGCCGAGCTCGTTGATTCCCACCACCTCGCCGCGCAGATTGACGAGCGGGCCGCCGGAATTTCCGGGCAGGATCAGCGCGTCATGCTGAATCCAGCGGGTAAATATGCCCGTTGTCTGCCCCTCGCCCAGATCGAGCTCCTCGGCTTCGGCCCCGGTGAAGCTCGTGAATACCCTTCTCGGGTTGCTCACGATTCCGAGCGTCATGGAGGACGAGAGCCCCATGGGATTGCCCATTGCGAGCACGTAGTCGCCCACCTTGAGGTCGTCTGAATTGCCGAGCGTCGCGAAGGGGAGGGGCGCGTTAGCGTCGGTCCTCGACGACAGGTCGAGCTTCAGCACCGACAGGTCCGTGAGCGGGTCGTGAGCCACGACCGACGCCTCAATCCTCTCGCGATTAGGCAGCGTGCAGGTGATGCGCATGGCGTCGCCCGCGACGTGGTAGTTGGTGAGCACGTGGCCGGCTGGGCTGACTATCACGCCCGATCCGGCAGCGGGGAACCGGTCAATCCTCCCGCCCTGGAACTGCTTCGCCACGACCGCGATGTTGACCAGCGAGGGGTAGACCTTGTCGCAGGCGAATTCGATTGCCTTCTTCAGGTCGACTCCCCTGTCATCCGAGGCCGCAGCCGGGCCGGAAAGGAGACAGACGGCGAAAAGGACCGACAATGCCGGAAATACCTTCATTACCAGTGCACCTCCAAGTTCATCTTTTAACAATCCGCAGAAGCGCTGAAATACCAACCAGCGGTCCACGTTCCCACGGTTACGGCACCGGGTCATGGCCTGCTTCGAAAAACGGATTGCAGCGGAGAAGCCTCCGAATCCCCAGCGAGGATCCCCTGAAAATCCCGTGCTTCCTCAGCGCTCCGATGAAGTACTCGGAGCACGTGGGCGTGAACCGGCAGCAGGGCGGGATCATGGGCGAGATGAAGATTTGGTACAGGCGAATCGGCAGGATAAGGAGATACTTCAAACGCCCAACCTCGCCGCAGCCGCGGCCAAAAGCTTCCTGAAACTGCGGTCAACTGCCCCGAGACTATACATTTCCGGGGCCGATTTCGGAATAACCACGAAGTCCAGGCCGGAAGGCAGGCCGCGTCTCCCAAGCCTGAACGCCTCCCTGCACAGGCGCTTGAGCCTGTTGCGCTTCACGGCCGGCCCGAAACGCTTCGCGACCATCAGCCCCATCCTAGAATTCCCCAGTGCGTTGGCCCTGCACATGAGGAGGAAAAGCCCGTCCCTGAACGCCTTGCCTTCCTTGAACACCGAGTCGAACTCCTTCTTCCGCCTGAGTCTCATCTCCTTCGGGAAGGAATTCCCGGAGATGGGTTCATGTGCGGGGTCGGTCGGCAAGCAGGATTGTCTCATAATTAAATATGCTATCGCCGCCTAGATTGGCCTGGAAGCAGCGGCGGCTCCCACAGACTCTTATTACCAGGGATAATCGGCGGCTCCCGCAATTGAACGGCCGAACGCAAATCGACAAGCCGCAAAAAGCGGAGGCCGTTCAAAAGAAGCTTTCCGGCACGTACACTTCGTCGCCGGGTTCCAGGTCGATGTTCTTTTCCGGGTACTTGCCCTGCATGATGTCCTTGAGCGGCACTTCGAAAACCCTCGTGGTCCCGTCCCGCATCTTCCTCTTCACATAGGTGCTGTTGGGCGCCGCGAGCCTCGTCCAGCCCTCGGCCAACGCCACCGCCATCGTAGCCCGCAGCCCGCCCGTGGGGATGACGTATCCGCCGGGCTTCTGCACCGATCCTATGACGTATACCCTGCGCAGGTCCGGAACCGTAATCATGTCTCCGGGCTCGAGCTGGAAGCCCAGGGGAACGCCGCGGTACTTCTCCGTCTTGCCCGCCGGAGTCCTCCTCTGCAGCTCCACGGTCGCGAGGTCCGCATCCTCCTTGACCTTGGCCCGGGTCAGCGCTTCCTCGACGGTCATGCCGTATTCGGGAATGATGAACGCGCCCGGCTCCCTAACCTCGCCCCTCACGTAGATCTTCTTGGCCTCAATCACCCTGATTTTGTCTCCGGGGAGCAGGAAGAACGTCTTGAAATGCTCCCTGGGAAGCAGGAATTCGATCGTCTTCCCGCCTGAAGACCTGCTGATTTCGACGAACCTCCGGTCGGCGTCGTCGGCGAATCCCCTCGACAGCGAAATGACGTCGGCCACGCACAGGGCCCCCATTGGCGGGATCTCGAACGCCTGCGGGTAGCTGAGCTTGCCGAGCGCATAGACCCATCTCTGCGCCGGAGTGCGCAGCAGCACCGAGACCTGCGCCTTCGAAAGCATCCGCTCCTCGAGCCTTTTCTTCAGGTCGTTTTCCAGGTCGATCACCCCCATTCCGCGAAGGTCTATTTCGCCGATGTAGGGGAAGTTAATCTTCATGTCCGTGGAGATGCGAATCTGCACGTTCTTGAACTCAGGCTCCTCGAAGATGTTGATTTCAATCATGTCTCCGGGATAGAAGACGAATTTCTCGGCTGCATGCTCGAGCTCGGCCAGCTTCTCGAGGTCGATAAGCTCCGCAGTGGAATCCCGCGGAGGCGGGGTGGAGTCGGGGATTGGAGAGAACGGGACGCCGGTCGCTTTCGGCTCTCCATCGGGGCGGTCGACCGGTCTGTCTTGTCCCTTCTCCGGATTTCCGGACGTATTCTTGCCATCCTCGCCGTCTCTGGTTTCCTGCGAATCGCAAGACGCAAGGAATAGGAGAATCGCCGCAATAAAACAAGACCAGGACCGCATCAGCCACCTCTGACAATCTCTGTTAGACTTCTGGGGAGCAGTATTGCTCCGGATTCTAAGAAAAAAACAGCCTTTCCGCTATATATAAACAGTTGACAATGTTCGAATTGTTATATATGATTGATTTGATGCGTTTCAAGGAGAGGTATTATCTGAAACCAGTTCATTCCGAGTTGCCTTGACTTGCGGGGTTGCAATCAAATAGAATACAGATGATTGCAGGTTTCAGTTGTCAAGGCACAGGGGCGATTGGTTTCAGGAGAACGGTCATGAAGCTTCTTGCTTTCAGCACGATGGCGCTTCTCACGGCGCTCTTCCTGGCAGGGTATTGCCTTGCTGAAGAAGGCAGCGGATCAACGCCCCCTGGAAACGGCGAAGCGAAGCCTGCGGATCCGGAAAAGAAGCCGGCCGAGGGCGAAGCGAAGCCCGCCGAAGGCGAGGCGAAGCCCGCGGAACCGAAACCTGCGGAAGGCGAAGCCAAGCCTGCGGAAGGCGAAGCCAAGCCGGCAGAGGCGGGGGCGAAGCCGGCGGAGGGCGAAGCGAAGCCGGCGGAAGCTGGGGCTAAACCTGCGGAAGGCGAAGCCAAGCCGGCCGAGGCGGGGGCGAAGCCGGCCGAAGGCGAAGCGAAACCTGCCGAGGCTGGGGCCAAGCCCGCTGAGGCCGGGGCCAAGCCCGGCGAGACGGCGAAGAAGCCGGATGAAGCGGGGGCTAAGGCCGGAAAGGACGACAAGGTTCCAAGCCCGTTCAAGACGGCCAGGGGATTTGATCTCCTCAAATTCAGCATTTCCGAGAAGGGCCAGTCGGAATTTACATTCACCGACAGTTCCAAGTTCACATCCAAGGGCGTCTGCAAACTGGAGATAAACCGCAGGAAAGCGGACGGCAAATACATGTGGAACATTGATCTGCAGAAGGGTTCGGTCACGGGCACCAGTACGACGGGATACATAGTCTGGAAGGTGGCCGACATGCTCGTCTACGGACTGGACACGAAGACGTCCTTCTGCTGCCTTGAAGACGGCAAGGGGAAGATAGCGAATCTCGGCGAAGGCAAGCTGGGCGCGCGCGGATTCGGGATGCTTGCGGAACTCAGGCAGGGTCAGTGCATAGAGATATGCAAGGGGGTGACGCCGACGCCGGACTGCAAGGGCGAGGTCGGCATAATAAAGGGCGGAAAGGTCGAGCTTCTGAAGCCCGGCTCTACAATCAAGGCAGACGATGCCCTGACCGGGAAGGAACCGGAGCACGCGCTGTGCAAGAAGCTCTGCAGCCCCGATTTCCTGAAGGACCTCTTCTCGGTCGATACCGGGGACAGCGGCAGCGTCGAACTTCTGCTCAAGGACGGCGGGCGGATCTACACGCCCGAGGAAGCGTCCACGAAGTTCAACGTCTCGTTCATCGAGAAGAGCCCGAGAGACACGATACTGACGCTTTTAGCGGGCGAATTCAGCTTCGACCTGGGTCCGGACCTGGTGACGGTCGAGATTCCCAAGGTGCTGAGCGTGTCGGCGAGGAACGCGGTCTACAAAGTTTCGTCCGCCGGCGGCCTGCACAGGATTGACTCCCTTGGCGGGGAGCGGCTCGTGGCGACCACGGCCAAGGAGCTTCTCGAGTCGGTGAAGATTGTCATCCAGGCGGACGCGAGGTCCTCAGTAGAGTCGAGGACCGATCCTGCCACGGGAGAGGTCGTGTTCACCGTGACGCCCGAGAGCCAGAGGCCGGTTTCGTTCACTGTGTCGGCGCCGGGCAAGGGAGGCGGCACGATCGAGAAGAAGCTCATCGCGCCTGCCGGCTCGTCGCTCAGATTCGCGGGCAAAGGGCTCATGGTCACGGTGAAGATCCCCAAGCCCGAGGGCGAATTCTCGGCGACGATTCCGCTTGGGGCGGGAGTCATCGCGCCGTGGGACGCGGCTCTGCAGGACCACGGAGACCTAATCGACATAAAGAACGTCAGTCCCGGCAATCCGTAAGGGCTTTCTACTCCGGGCTGCGTCGAGGGGGGAGCTGGAAGT
>DYIT01000081.1:414-12979 GCA_020723505.1 Candidatus Kuenenia stuttgartensis | reverse complement strand
CTTGCCGAAAGGAGCTTACCCTGAGACTGCGCACCGGAGAGCGCGATGCCCTGCGGTCGGACGCCCCGCCCGACCGGACGGACGGCGGGTGTCCGGTTCCATTCCTGTCTGCATGCCTTGCCGCCGTTCTTCTCGCTTTTCCGGGGATCTGCCTCGCGTCTGATGCCGGGGTCTCCGCCAAGGTCAAGCCCACGTCTCTCAACATCCGGGACCAGAACTACGAACCCGCCGGGACGATATCCCTCTGGAAGTTCAGGCTGCACCCATTCCTGAGGCAGGAACTCGAGTACGACAGCAACGTGTACCTCGACGAGCGCGACGCGGAAGACGACTGGCTCTACTTCACGTCCGCGGGGCTCAGAGTGGACCTTCTGCCCGACACGCACGAAATCACGGCGGGGTACAAAGTCCGTATTTACGAATTCCTCGGGTCCTCGGCGCTGGACAGGATTGAGCACGTGGCGGACCTGAAGTGCGTGGCGGCTTTCACGAACCTGAGGATTGAGGCCGGCAACACGTTCGAGAAGCTGAACGATCCCCTCAACTTCTGGTACACGAAGAATATCGACCGCCTCGTGGACACGGCCTCGGCCTCCGCCATCTTCAAGGCCGGCATGTTCCGCCTCGGGGCCGAGTACGAATTCAAGTGGTACGACTTCGGCGGCGCTTTCAACGACATCGACAACATGGGCCACACCGCCGCCGCCCAGGTGAAGGTCGAGATTTCGCCCAAGCTCGAGATAATCGCCGACTACGCATACAGCCTCGTCGACTACAGGAGGAACGCTTTCTCCGACTTCCAGACCCATACGGTGTTCGCAGGACTGGGCGGCCTGGTGACGGCGAAAATCAGGGGAATGATCAAGGCAGGCTACATATACCAGGTCGTGGGAGGCGCATCCGGCGACCCGTCGTACAAGGGATTCACGGGACTCGTGACCGTCGCGTGGGCGCCGACCGAGAGCTTCAAGCTAGACCTCTCGTACGTAAGGGCAATCGAAATCTCCCAGTTCCGGAGCTACCAGGTAGTCGACAGGGGAGAGCTCAAGGCAGAACAGCGTTTCGGCCCCAAGGTCGGGATCAGCGCCTACGGGTCGGTCGAGTTCACCGATCCGGCGGACAGGCCCGGCGCCCCGGCCTATCAGAGCGAGTGGTTCCTTAGGCTGTCGATGGGGCTCAGGATTGAGTACAACGTGCAGGAATGGTTCGCCGCCGGGGCGTGGTTCGAGTACCTGAGGAGGATAACCGACATCGACGGCGAGGAATACCAGGCTGTGCGGGCAGGGGTGCACCTCACGTTCTACCTGTGAAAAACACGGCGGGACGGAACCGGGCGGTCCCGGTGGTTCCGTCCCGCCGTGTTTTTTAATAGAATCATCGCTTCGCGCGGGCGCGGGGATTTTTGGGCGATTTCAAATGCTGGAAAAGACCGTGGAGCAGAAGGTGGTTCCGCCGGAGGTCGCGGAGGCGCAGGCGGAATCGGCCGAGGTCTCGCTAAGGGACTACGTCCGGATAGTGATGAAGCACCTCTGGGTGATAGTCGCCTTCTTCGTGGTCGTCGTCACGGCCGTCACAATCCACACATTCAGGCTCAAGCCCGTCTACAGGGCGTCGGCGAGGATAAACATCCGGCGCGAGAGCCCTTCGCTGAACAAAATCCAGGACCTGTGGAACTTCTACGCGACCCAGCGCGAATACATGGAGACGCAGTACAAGCTCATCGCGAGCAAGAACATCGCGCAGAGGGCCTTCGACAAGCTTTCGGAGCAGGACCGGAGCGAGTTCAAGGGACCGAGGCCGATTGACGCCTTCCTCTCGGGCGTGGTCGTGGAGCCGATAAAAGACACGTTCCTGGTGGATGTGAGCTACGAGGGCTCCGACCCGAAGAAGATTGCCTCGTGGGTGAACAGGCTCGTCCTCGAATATATAGACTACCACAACATGCAGAAGACGGCGTCGTCCATCGAGGTCGAGAAGAAGATATCCGACGAGATGCCGAAAATCGAAAAGAAGCTCAGGGATTCGGAAAACGAGCTTCTCTCCTTCCAGGAGGAGAACCAGATACTCTCGTTCGAGGACGAGAAGGAGATTCTCTACCAGAACCTCGGGGAGTACGAGGCGGCGCTGAGGACGGTCAGGCGGGAGAGGATAGACGTCGAGGTCCAGTTCGCGACCATCGAGAAGGCCAGGAAGGCGGGGATTCCCCTGGACCTCGTGCCGGAGGTCCAGGCGAACAGGCTCCTCCAGGAGCTTAAAATCCAGATAGCGAAGATGGAGCAGGAATACCTGACCCAGAAGTCGCGCTACAGGGAGGATCTCCCCAGGGTGAAGGTATCAAAGGACCAGCTCGACCTCGTGCGCAGGCAGTACGAGGACGAGGTCGGCAAGGTCGTGGGGGAGATAACCGAGAGGTTCACCGAGATCCAGTCGAGGGAGACGAAGCTCGTGGCGGAGCGCGACGCGGTGAGGGAGCAGCTCCGCATCCTGCAGCCGAAGCAGGCGCGCTATCTCCAGCTTTCCGAGACGGTCAAGCAGAACCGCAAGATCTACAACGACTACTCGGAGCATTCCAAGCAGCTCACGGTGGCCACCAGCGTGAACCTGAACGAGATAAGCCTGGTTGATCCCGCGGATCCCCCCTCGACGCCGGTCAAGCCCAACCGCCTGCTCAACATCACGATGGCTGTGCTGGTGGGGCTGCTCGGCGGAATAGGGCTGGCGTTCTTCCTCGAGTACATCGACGACTCGGTCAAGGGGCCGGAGGACGTCGAGAAGTACCTGCGCACGCCGCTCCTCGGGGTGGTGCCGAGGTTCGGCAGGGGCACGGACGACAAGAGCCGCGACCTGGTCTCGATAAATGACCCGAAGTCCACGATATCGGAGATGTTCAGGTCGGCGAGGACCGGCATACTGTTCTCCTCCTCGAAGGGGGAGCCCAGGACCCTGCTCGTGTGGAGCGTGGGGGCGGGCGAGGGGAAAACCATGGTGGCTGTGAACCTGGGCGTCACGATGGCGCAGTCGAAGAGCAGGACGCTCATCATAGACGCGGACCTGAGGAGGCGGAGGCTGCACAAGTCGTTCGAAATGGAGAACGATGCGGGCCTTTCCACGTATCTTTCGGGGCAGAGGGCGGCGGAGGAGCTTGTGAAGAAGACGCGGATTGAGAACCTCTCGATTCTTCCGGCCGGGCCCGCGCCCCCCGATCCGTCCGAGCTCCTCGGATCCGAGAAGATGCGGAGCCTTATTGGCTCGCTTCTCTCCAGCTACGACAGGGTCATCATCGACTCTGCGCCGGCGATGGTCGTCACGGACGCGGCCCTGCTCGCGAGCATGGTCGACGGAATCGTCCAGGTAATCGCGGCTTCGAAGGTCAGCAGGAAGCACCTGCAGCGCGGGATAGAACAGATGACCAAGGTCGGGGGGAACAACCTCGGGGCGATTCTGAACAAGCTCAAGGCCCAGAAGGGCGGATACTACTACTCGGGATACTATTACTACACGGGATACTACGGCAGCTCCCCGAAGGACAGGACGAAAACAGCGTAGCATCCCCCAGGGAGGCTTGCAGGCGCGGTCCCGTATCGGGGCCGCCGTAACGGGCTGATTTGGCCGGGCGGGAAATGGAAGCCGGAGCATTTCAGGAGAGGGCGGGCGTCGCTCTGGACGGCGCCATCAAGGCGGTTTTCGGCTTCCTCCTCGCGGTGTTTCCGCTGATTTACGGCTGGGCGCCGGTCGACGCCGGCGGGGACACGACGATCAGCCAGTCGCTTGCGGTGACGATTTTCGAGGCCGCCGCGGGCGCGCTCGCTCTGCTCATGGGGCTCAAGCTGTGCGTGGCCGCCTCCCCGCAGGCTTCGAGCGGCGGGAACGGGGCGTCCGGGGGCCTTCACGTCGCGGCCGCGGCCTTCACGGCCATATGCGCGCTGCAGTTCCTCCCTCTTCCTCCGGCGATCCACGCCTTCGTCACCCCGTCGGGATCGGACCTGCTCGACAGGTTCGCTGGAATCGCGCCGTCCGATGCAAGGACCACGACGCTGATTCCGTCCCTGACTTTCGTCGCGTTCCTGAAGGTGGCCGCGTTCTTCATCGTCTTCTTCGTGGCCTCGAAGCTCCCGAGGTCGCGCGGCGACCTCAGGCTGTTCCTCGGCGCCGTCACGGCAGCGGGCGCGCTCACGGCGTTTCTCGGGCTAATCAAGTTCTTCGCCGGCGACGCGCTGTCCTTCCTGTTCCCGTCCGGCGGCGGGCACGACAGGGCCGCTGGGCCGTTCATCAATCCGAACCATTTCGCGGGATACCTCGAGATATGCTTCCCCCTGACGCTGGCCTTCTTCATCCTTTCCGGGCCAATGCCGGAACGGGGCATGCTGAACCGGCCGGCCCTCTCCGAATACGCCAGGACGCACGGGTGGAAGAAGGCCCTGATCGGGTTCGCCTGCCTCCTCATGGCGGGAGGCATGATATCCTCGCTTTCGCGGCTGGGGATTTTCGCCTTCGCCTTGTCCATCTTCACTTTCTTCTTCGTCCTTTTCCGCGGCAGGCGGAGCAAGCTCGTGCTGGGGATTGCGGTCTTCGCCTCCTTCGCGGCCGTCCTCCTGACCAGCATCTACGTGGGCCTCGACCCTCTGCTGCAGAGGTACTCGATACTCGAGGACGCCGGGGTGAACAGGCTCGACGCATGGAAGATGGGCGCGAGGATGACGGCCTCCTTCCCGCTCACCGGGTCCGGGCTCGGGACGTTCAGGTACATCTCCCCGCTATACCAGCCGCCGGAGCTCAAGGGGGGGTTCCACCAGGCGCACAACGACTACGTGAACATCGCGGCCGACGCCGGCCTCCCCGCGCTCGCGGCCGCATTGGTCTTCCTCGTCCTCTGGACGCGGCACCTGCTTGGCGTAGCCGGCCTCCACGGGTCGTTCAGGCCCGTGGCCGCCGCGGGATTCGTCGCCGCCATGGCAGCCATGGCGGTGCACAGCATAGGCGATTTCAACCTCCAGGTCGCGTCCAACGGGATGCTCTTCGCGATGGTGCTGGGAGTGGGCGCTGCCCTGGGCAGGGCGGCGCAGGCGGATTCTTCCGGGACAGGCGCGCATGAACCGAGTCGTTAACGTCGCATCGGGGGCGGCGCTCGCCCTGGCGGGGCTCGTCCTCGCCTGGTCGGCGTCGGCCGAGAGGCTGAGGCAGTCCGCGGTCGCGTTCGCCGCCGTCGACTACGAGGCCGCCGCCGCGGACTCCACGGCGGCTCCGAAGGCCGAGGAATCCCTGTCCGGCGCGCTCGAGAAGGACCCGGGGAACGCCGAGGCGTCGTTCAGGCTCGGCCGCCTGCTCCAGCGCAAGGGCGAGACCGCCAAGGCTCTGCTCAGGATGGACGCTGCAATCTCGTCCAACCCGTTCCAGGGCGCCGCGCACTACTGGAGGGGAAGGCTGCTCAGCGAGCGCGGGGCCCATGGGATTGCCGGGACGGAGATGAAGCTCGCCGGTGCGCTCGCGCGCAACCAGCCCGACTACATGTTCAGGATAGGGTACTTCTTCTTCTCGAGGTGGAAGAAGACCGGGGACATCGGGGACCTCGACGAGTCGCTGGGGTACTTCAGGAAATCCGCGGAGCTCGAGCTTTCGAACCTGAACAGGACCTTCGACATCCTGAGGGAATTCGCCCTGCACTACGACACGCTGATGAACGTCATCCCGGACACCGACGAGGCCCATTTCGAGGCGGGCATGTATTTCGGGCACGGGATGGGCATGTGGCTCTTCTCGCTCAAGGAGTTCGAGAAGGCCAAGGGAATCAACTCCAGGAATCCGGCCTTCGCCCTGTCCTACGGCCTAGCCCTGCTCCACAACGGCAGGCTCGAGGAATCGCGCAACCTCGTAATCCAGGGCATCGAGAATTTCGGGGGCGCGGAGAACCGCATCCTCGATCTCGAAATCCACTACAGGGCCGCCGGGAAGCCCGAGGAGGGCGCGTCGGTGTACCGCGCCCTGGCCGAACTCTACCCGCAGAACCCCGCCCCGAACGTGAATCTCGCCAAGTACATGCTCGCCGGCGCCCACGCGAGGTGCGCCGCCGGGACGGCGGCCCTCGACTCGGAGCGGGACCGGCTGCTCGAATCCACGCCGCCCGAGAAGAAGGAATGGGCGAGGCGGACGTTCGACGCGAAGAAGAAAGCCCTGTTCGCCTCCGAGTTCGCCGCGGTCCGCGACTTCCTCAGGGAGGCGTCGGGCAGGACCCCGAGCGCCACGCTCTACTACTACCTGGCCGACGTGGAGAGCCAGCTCTCGAATCTCGCCCAGGCCGAGGCGTGGATTCTGAAGGCCATAGAGGCGGACTCGTCATGGAAGGGCGCGTGGTACTGGCTCATAAGCCTGCTCGTGCAGGAGGAGCGTTACGACGACGCGCTGACCCGCATAAACGACGCCCTGTCGAGGTTCCCGGGCGACCCGAGGCTGCTCAAGATGAAGGACTCCGCCCTGGACATGAAGATCAGGTCCGGGAAGAAGGGATAGGTTTCCGCGCGGCAATGAGTGCGGGAGCGCGGAAATCAGAAGTCCTTCCTCCTGAACACGACGTATGACGCTAGCAGCATCACCGCGATGAAGACGCACGCCTGGACTATCGAGCCGGCGAAGTCAATCTTCTCGAACATCTTCGCGTTCGTCTCGGCAGACATGCCCACCGGCGGGGTGCCCAGCGACATGAAGTAGTCGCTCAGGTCCCCGATGTCCGACGTGCTCGGCAGTATGCGGTAGATCACCTTGACTCCGGTCCTGAGCCAGTCGGGCGCCTCCGTGAACATCCCGCTCATCCTGTTCACGAAAGAGTTGGCGAGGTTCACCAGGAAGCAGAGCACCCAGAACAGGATTGAGGCCGCGATGCACAGAATCGAGTTGCGCCACAGCACCGCGGCCAGGACCGAGACGCTGTAGAGCACGGCGAAGAGGAGCGTGATAGTGAGGACGGATCCGAGGTACCCCGCGTGCCAGAAGCCGCTCTTCAGCGAGAAGGCGAACCACGTGCCTCCGACGAGCACGGACGCGTTAAGGAACACGAAGAGGAGCCCGCCGACGTACTTCGAGGCTATGATGTTCACGCGCGCGACGGGTTTCGAGAGGAGCAGGTCTATGGTCCCCTTGGCCATCATCTCGGGCACGAACCACGACGTCACGATTATCGCGACGATGACCCCAATCCAGCCGCCGATGAACTTCGCGAGCATGGACTCGATGCCGAAGACCAGCTGCATGGAGGTGACGCCCCGGAGCGGAATCTTCCAGACGCCGAAAAGGATGGTAATCTGCTGCGCCCCGGCGGTCTCGAACGTCTTGCCGGGCTTCGCCTCGAGGAAGTAACGCCCGTCGCCCATGGACCCCGTCCGCACCTGGAAGAAGCCGGCCATCCTGCTCTCGAACTGGAGGCAGGCCATGATTCCGCCTTCGCCCTCGTAGGAGGCGCCCCATTCGGGCATGCCGGGAAGCGGCGGAACCTTGAGGCGGAACTTTTCCGGGTCCTTGACCGTGAACTCCGCGCGGTACCAGGTTTTCCCGTCGCGCTCGACCTTCGAGACGTCGAGCAGTTCCGGGGGGCTGCCCCCCGTTTCCGAGGCAGGCGCCGATCCGAATCGGGCGACGGGCTTGAAGTGCGCCTCCACGTTCCTGAAAATCCCGCGCACCGTCTCCTCGAACGGCAGCTCCTCGAACCCGATTAGGAGGATGAGGACCGTGAACAGCAGCGAGAACCCGACCAGGACCACGAATATCTTGTTGTCCACGGCCTCGTAGAACGAGTTCCGAATCATCGCCAGGAAGGATCTCACGGCCGCCCTCCCTTCGCCCCGTCCTCCTCGAGGACCTTGATGAACATCTCCTCGAGCGAGACCTTGACGGGCGTTATGGACCTTATCCCTATTCCGGACTTCCTCAGGAGGTCCACGATTGCGTCCACGTCCTCTTCCCTCGGAAGCGATGCCTTGAACCCGCCGTCTATCCCGGACACGGCCGTGCACAATGCCTTTATGCCGCCCATGCAGGGGCCCGGGTCGCCCCGCACGCAGAAGACGTATTCGCCTTCGGACCGTGTAAGCTCCTGAATCGTCCCCTCCCTGAGCACCTCGCCGGCATGGAGTATCACGACCCTGTGGCAGATCATCTCCACCTCGCTCAAAAGGTGGGAGTTGATGAACACCGTCCTGCCCCTGCGGTTCAGGTCGAGGATGATCTCGCGTATCGCCTTCCTCCCCACGGGGTCCACGCCGTCGGTGGGCTCGTCGAGGAAGACGAGGTCCGGGTCGTGGAAGATGGCCTGGGCTATGCCGAGGCGCTGCTTCATGCCCTTCGAGTATTTCCTCGTCTTGACCTTCTTCCACTTGAGCAGGCCGACCGAGTCGAGGGCCGCGTCGATTTTCGCCTTGCGCTCGGACCGCGGCATTCCGGAGAGGGCGCCGTAGAAGTCGAGCGTGGCCGCCGCCGTGAGGTATCCGGGGAACCTGTGGTCCTCCGGGAGGTAGCCGGTCCTCCTGCGGGCCGCCGGACGGCCGATGGGGACGCCGAAAATCTCGGCAGCGCCGCCGGTGGGCGCGACGATTCCGAGCAGCGTCTTGACGAGCGTGGTCTTGCCGGCGCCGTTGGGGCCGAGCAGCCCGAATATCTGCCCCGGGTCGACTTTGAGGTTCAGCTCCTTGAGAGCCTGGATTTGGGGTCCGAGCCAGGCCTTGTAGGTCTTGGTCAGGTTCTCGATGTTCAGGGCGGCGGTTTCCATTGTTCATGCACTCCCTGCGTCGGGGGCGCCGTCGAGCTCATCGTGGATTTTCCGCTCTCTGGTTGCCCTCCTGTCGAGCCATACCGTCCAGCAGAGGAGGCCGGCGACGATCCCCATGGAATCGGCGGCGACGTCCATGAGGCTCGCCTCCCTGCCGGGGACGAACTGCTGGTGAATCTCGTCCGTGACGGCGAAAGCCGCGGCGGCCAGTCCGGCGGCGAGGATGCGCCAGGACCTCGGCGTCGACGTCGGACCCGTGCAGGCCCTGGCCAGAATCAGGGCGAGGGCGAGGTACTCGCAGAAGTGGAGGACCTTGTCCTGGTGCTTCCAGAAGAGGGGCAGGCCTGCGGCGGCCGAGGACGAGGAGAGGAAGAAAATCAGCGCCATGTAGAGGACCGGCGGGAGCCAGTAGAAAGCCGCGAGTGCAGCGGTTTTGAGGACCATCTGCCAGCGCCCCAAATCAGTCGAGCTTGAACACCTTGCCGGCGACGATGGAATACACGGCCTTGCCGCACACCTTCCTGCCGTTGAAGGGGCAGTTCCTGCTCTTGGACCTGAACTTGCCGGCGTCGAGCACCCACTCCCTGCCGATGTCGATGATTGTGATGTCGGCGACCGCGCCCTCCCCGAGCGTTCCCCTGTTGATGCCCAGTATCGAGGACGGGTTGCAGGTGAGCTTGGCGACGAGCTCGCTCAGGCTCAGGATTCCGGTCTTGTAGAGCTCGGTCAGGGAGACCGGGAGCGTTGACTCGAGCCCGATGACCCCGTTGGGGGCGAAGCTGAACTCCACGTCCTTCTCCTCCTCGGAATGCGGGGCGTGGTCGGAAGCGATTGCGTCGATTGTGCCGTCCTTGAGGCCCTTCTTGAGCGCCTCCAGGTCCTCGGTCGTCCTGAGCGGAGGATTCATCCGGTAGTTCGAGTCGAAGGAGCGCACGCTCTCCTCGGTCAGGGTGAAGTGGTGCGGCGCGACCTCTGCCGTGACCTTCACGCCCCGCTCCTTGGCCCTTCTCACGAGGTCGACCGACCCCGCGGAGGACACGTGGGCGATGTGTATCCTGCCCCCCGTGAACGCGGCGAGAATCAGGTCGCGGCTGACCATGACCTCCTCCGCCGCCTTGGGCACGCCCCGGAGCCCCATGACCATTGACACGTAGCCCTCGTTCATCACGCCGTCGCCGCTCAGCGACAGGTCCTCGCAGTGCGAGATGACCGTCTTGTTGAACATCGACGCGTATTCGAGCCCCCGCCTCATGACCTCGGCGTCGGATATCGGGTTCCCGTCGTCCGAGAACGCCACGGCCCCGCCCCTCGAAAGCTGGCCGATTTCCGAGAGCTCCTTGCCCGCCAGCCCCTTGGTGACCCCGCCTATGGGGAAGATGTTAGCCCCGCCGGCGCGCTCGGCGAGCAGGAACACGTACTCCGCAGACGCCTCGTTGTCTATCGGCGGCTTGGTGTTCGGCATGCAGGCAACGGACGTGAAACCGCCGGCGATTGCCGCCGCCGAACCCGAGGCGATGGTCTCCTCGCCCTCGTCCCCGGGCTCGCGAAGGTGCACGTGCATGTCCACGAGGCCCGGCGTCACGACCAGTCCCGAGGCGTCGATGACCTCCTCGGCCTGGTAGTTCACCGATCCGAGCTGCCTTATGTGGCCGCCCTCGATGAAGACGTCCGTCACCTTGTCAATCTTCCTGGCCGGGTCCACGACCCTGCCGCCCTTTATCAGAATGCGTTTCATGGCCATCGAGCGACCCTTACTTTATGCCTGACACGAGGTACAGGACCGCCATGCGGACAGCGAGACCGTTCGTCACCTGCTTCAGTATCACCGAGTTGGCCCCGTCCGCCACCTCGGGCGTGATTTCCACTCCCCTGTTGATCGGCCCCGGGTGCATGATGACCACGTCCGGCTTCGCGCGCTTCATCCGCTCCCCGTTGATTCCGAACAGGCGCGAGTACTCCCGAATCGAGGGGAACAGGTTCTGCCTCTGGCGCTCCAGCTGGATTCGGAGAAGGTTGATGACGTCGAACTCGCCGATGACCTCGTCGAGGTCGTAGTAGACCTTGACTCCGAGCTCCTCAATCTTCTTGGGGATGAGCGTGGCCGGCCCCACGACGCCCACGCTCGCGCCGAGCTTCTTGAGCCCCCAGATGTTCGACCGAGCCACCCTGCTGTGCGTGATGTCGCCCACGAACAGGACGTTGAGCCCCTCCACCTTCCCCTTCTCCTCGCGAATCGTGAAAATGTCGAGCAGACCCTGCGTGGGGTGCTCGTGGGGGCCGTCGCCCGCGTTCACCACCCTCGCGTCGATGCATTCCGACAGCATCTTCGGGGCGCCGGGGGCGGTATGGCGCAGCACCGCGATGTCGATTCCCATGGCCTCGATGTTCTTGGACGTGTCCTTGAACGTCTCCCCCTTGACCGTGGAACTGCCCGCCGAGACGAAATCGATTGTGTCGGCCGAGAGCCTCTTCGCGGCCAGCCCGAAGCTGATGCGCGTGCGCGTCGACGGCTCGAAAAAGAGATTCGCCACCACCTTGCCCCTGAGAGCCGGAACTTTCTTGATGCTGCGGGTGGAGACCTCCTTGAACGACTCAGCGGTATCGAGCACGTGCAGGATTTCCTCGCGCGTGAGGTCCTCCAGCGTCAGAAGGTGTTTCCTGTGCCATGACATGGATGACCGGCCTTAAAAAAGCCCAAGCCGCGGCGCAGCCCGGCCTTCACTTCCTGCTCATTATCCTGACCCCGTCCATCCCGTCCTCCTCCGCGAGAAGGACGACGACGTCCTGTCCGGATTTCGTGTTCACGGTCGAGCCCGAGAAATCCGGTTGAATCGGCAGTTCCCTGCCGCCGCGGTCCACGAGCACGACGAGCTTGATGGCCCTCGGCCTTCCGAAATCGATGAGCTGGTCGAGAGCGGCGCGCACCGTCCTACCCGTGTACACGACGTCGTCCACGAGGACCAGGGTCATCCCCTGGACGTTGAAGCCGATTTCCGTGCCGCGCACCTGCGGGGACGCCGGGTTGTCGTCGAGGTCGTCGCGGTATAGCGTTATGTCGAGGATTCCCGTCTTCAGGACGACCCCCTTCTCCTGCCTGATCCTCTCGACTATGCGGCGCACGAGGTGGACGCCCCGTGTGCGGATTCCGACCAGGGCTATGTTGTCGAGACGATCGTCCCATTCGAGGATTCTGTCAGCCGCAGACCTCACGAACTCGTCGATTTTCTCCTTCACCAGGATGGTTTCCGTCTTCTTTGGCATGTGAACCCGTACAAAAGCGGATGAACGCAGGCGGGGCCGCGAAACCTCCCGCCCGCGAACCAGCTGTCGGGGGGATTCTATTCGCGGCAAGGGTGGCAAGCAAGCGATTTCCGGATCCCGAATTCACCCTCCGGTCTCGAAGCCGCGCGCGGAAATTCAGGATTGGGAAATCCATGCCCTGAGCCGCTCCGTTGCCGGCGAAAGATCCGTTGATTCGGCTCCGGACACGGCATTCAGCGCGGCTGCGCGGGCACGCTCGAGATCCTCCTCGAACGCCGCTGGGAACGGGATTGGACCCGCGCTGGACTCGAGCCCGGAAAACCCGACCCTGGCCAGGATTTCCTCCTTGAGCTCCGGAATCCCCTCGCCCGTGCGCGCCGACACGGGAAGGAACCCGCGGGGCGGCGCGAATCCCAGGTCGGATTTGGACGCAATCCAGACGATCCGGGGGCGGACGGCAGGATCGGCGGTTTCGAGCCGGAACTCTTCGGCGTCCGGGCTTTGCAGCAGGAGAACCGAGTCAGCGGATTCGATGACCGCCTTCGCCCTGCG
>DYIT01000081.1:0-404 GCA_020723505.1 Candidatus Kuenenia stuttgartensis | reverse complement strand
TTCCCTCGGATTCCACCTCCCCTGCCGGCGCGGAGGAGAATCCCGCCGTGTCGCAGAGCTCGACGGGCAGGCCCGATATGAGCGCGAGCTCCCTTACCGGGTCGCGGGTCGTGCCGGGCATGGGGTCCACGACTGAGCGCTCGGCATCGAGGAGTGCGTTGAACAGGGACGATTTCCCCGCGTTCCTGGCCCCTGCAATCGCCACGAGCGGGGGCCGCGCGGCGGCGCGGGCGAGGGGCGCTCTGTCCAGAACCTGCGAAGCTGCGGCAACGAACGATTCCAGTGCCTTCGCGCCGCCTTCCCCCGCCCGTTCATCGAGGAGCCCGAGAAGCCTGCGGGCCTCTGCGGAAAGCAGCCCGCCCGCGTGGGCCATGAGGATTCCGGCCAGACGCTCCGATCTCTGG
>DYIT01000080.1 GCA_020723505.1 Candidatus Kuenenia stuttgartensis | reverse complement strand
TCGCCCATGCCGGCGGGGGCAACTTCCACTACATCCGCACGAGCGACGACGTCCCGGCTGCGTTCGAGAAGGAGGTGGGGGAAGCGCTGAGCGTCTGGGCGCAGAACGTCGTGTTCACGCTTGCGCCCGCCGGGGGTTTCGAAGTGGCGGAAATCCTGAGCGGATTCCCGCACGGCGCGGCGGACGGCGGCGTGGAGGCGTTCGCGGGGGACGTGTACGCGGGCGACTCGCGCAAGCTGCTCGCGAGGATCTCGGGCGAGCCTGCGGAACCCGGCGCGAGGACCGTCCTGAACGCCCGGGTCGAGTGCGACATCGTCGAGCGCGGCCACGAACATGGGGCTTCATCGCTCGGCCTCGAGCTCGAGTTCGCCAGGGAAGCCGCCGCCGGCGCGCCCGACGACGCGGTTGCTCTCGAAATCGGCCTCATGAAATCCGCGAGGGCCAGGCAGAAGGCGATTGCGCTCGCCGACGCGGGCGATTTCGCGTCCGCGAAGCAGGTCCTCGACGACGCCGCCTCCGAAATGGAGAAGCGGCGAATCTGCGCGGCGAGGCTCGGGGGCGAAATCAGGGAGATGAAGCGTTTCGCCGCCGCTTTCGCCGAAAGACAGTGGACGGCCGACAGCAGGAAGTCCCTGTCCGCGAGCGTCTTCCTTTCCAGGAGCGGAAAGCTCATGTCCACCAGGAAAGGCCTAATCGAGACCAGGATCGACGAGGACAAGTGAAGCCCGACGTATCCGTCGTCATCGTGAACTGGAACACGCGGGACCTGCTGCTCGAATGCCTCGCCTCGGTCTCCGAGGCTGCAAAAGCCTTGAAGGCCGAGGTCTTCGTGGTGGACAACGGCTCGACGGACGGGTCCGCGGACGCCGCAGCCTCGAGGCATCCCGAAGCCGTAATCATCCGGAACACGCGAAACATGGGATTCGGCGCCGCGAACAACCTCGCGATGGCGAGGTCGTCAGGAAGAATCATCCTGTTCCTCAACAGCGACGCGGTCCTGAACCGGCAGGCACTCGAGGGCCTCATCGCCTTTCTCGACGGCAATCCCGCCGCAGGTTGCGCGACGCCGCAGCTCGTCGACCCCGACGGCTCGCTGCAGAACTCGTTCGACAACGTGCCCTCCCTGGCCTCGGAACTGCTCAACAAGTGGATGCTGCGGATGGCGCTTCCCCGGCGGTATCCGAGCAAGCGCAGCTCGTTCACAGGCCCGGTCGAGGTCGAAGCCCCGATAGGAGCGTGCCTTGCCGTGAAAGCCGAAGCCGTCGCGAAGACCGGGGGATTCGACGAGCGCTTCTTCTTCTTCCTCGAGGAGACCGACCTGTGCCTCCGAATCCGGCAGGCCGGATGGTCTTGCTGGCTGCTCCCCAACCTCGAGGTCGTGCATGGCAAGGGGAAATCCAAGGCCGCGAGGCCGTGCCGGGCGTGGATTGAGTACTACCGGTCAAACTACGCGTTCTTCAGGAAGCACAGGGGGACCGCGGCATCGGCCTTTCTCAAGGCAGGCAAGGTGTTCAAACTCTCCGCCGACGCGGCCCTCACTCTGGCCGCGCTGCTGCTGACCGCCGGACTCGCAGGAAGGCCGCGGCGAAAACTGCCCGTCTACGCCGCGCTGCTCTGGTGGCACGCAAGGCTCTGCCCGCCGGACGCGGGCCTCGAAGGACTCAATCGCCCGCGCGGAAGCCCGGGACTGTAACAATAGCGTCTTTCTTGCGTCTAATACCTTGACTATATTAGGGATGTCTGTGAAAATCATTCTGCCCGAGCGGTCGGGCACGCCCCCTTCCCATTAGACCGCGAACGGGGTCACCGGAAAGCCCCGCCGCCCGAAACACAGGAGCGAAACGATGAAACCCCTTGGGATGGCGATGGTTATACTCCTCGCGCTCGCGCTTGCAACCCCGCCAGCTATCTTCGCCCAGGGAGGAGGGGGGAATCCGCCTGCCAAACCGGGCGAGAAGAAGGACGATCCCGCGAAACCGGCAGGCGAAAAGCCCGCCGATCCCGCTCCCGCGAATCCCGCAGCGCCTCCGGCCAATCCCGCCGCGCAGGAGAAGAAGGAGGAGCCGCCCAAGCCGGTGGACCTCGAGACCTTGTGGAATGAGCTTAGCAATGCATTCCTTAAGGGGAACGCGCAGCAGAAGGTCGACGCGGTTAACAGGCTCTGCGCCTTGCCGCCTCAGGAAGGCCTGGCCATGTACCTGGCCAAGGCTTACAACGGCAGCCTGAACTACCCCGGCCTGCTCGAGCAGCTCGCCAGGAAATTCCTCGCCCTGGAGAGCGACACCACGGCGCCGGAATGGGTGAAGAGGCTCTTCGACGCCGAAGCCAAGAAGGAAAAGAACGCGTCCGGGAAGCTCATCTCCATATTGCTCGCGTTCATGATAAAGTTGAACCTGCCCGAGGCGCTCAAGATGACGGAGGGGGTCCTCCCGAAAATCGGGGAGCCGGCGTGGATTTTCAGCGCTCTTTACGACTCTAACAAGAAGGAATTCATGGAAATCGTCGGAAAATACGCGACCGGGGCGTACAAGGACACTCCGCCGGTGCTCAAGAGGCTCGCAATCGAGGAATATCTCGGCAAGTGGTGGAACGGACCGCCCTGCTATCACGCCCGCATCCCCTTCCTGATTCAGGCCATGGAGAAGAGCGATACGGCCGAGGACGCCAAGTCCGCCATCGAGAACATCTGCCTCCCCAAGTTCCAGTCAGCGGCCAGATGGAAAAAGTGGTGGGACGAGATCCAGAAGCATGACGACCTCAACATCATCTGGGAATGCTTCAGGGACGCCTACGAGAGGGTGCCGGCGCCCAAGAAGGCCGAAGGCGCGAGGGAAATCAACGAGTTCATCGCGGAATGGAAGGAACCCCGGTTCGCGTGGTCGCTCGACATCCTGCACAAGGCTCTTCTCTCGATTGAGAACGGCGAGCTCAGGAATACGATACTCTACAACCTGGGGAAGATCGGCAGCGGGACCTCGATGGACGTGATGTACCAGCTGCTCGAGCAGCCCAAGGCCCAGAGCCCGGAACTCCAGTCGGACATAGCCAAGTGCATGGGGGAAGTGGCGCCCAAGAACGACGAGAAGGCCGGTTCCACGCTTACAAAGCTCTACGACAACACGATGACCGAATCGGTCCAGAAGTCGATAATCGGCGCTTGGGGGAAGATGGCATACAAGGTAGCGGTACCCAAGCTGATTGGGGTCCTCAAGGACAAGGTCGGCGGATCGAGGAGCTGGGAGTCGGCAAAGGCGCTCGGGGAGATGAAAGCCACCGAGGCGCTGCCGGACCTCATCGAGGTGTACAGGACGACGGCCGACCTCGACCTCAAAATCCACATCCTGAACTCGATTCTGAACATGAGGGCCATTTCGAAGGAGGTCTACGAAATCGCCATCGACGGGCTGGACAACGAGGACGAGCGCGTGCGTGATCCGTCGCTGTCCATACTCAAGGCCATGAAGAATCCCGCTTCGATTCCGAACATCAAGACGGCCTGGAGGAACGACAAGTCGTCCCTCGTGCTCAGGAAGAAGGTCGTGGAGACGCTGTGCGTGTTCCAGCCGGCCGATGTATACGACGTGCTCCTGGACGCCCTCAAGTACAGGTCCATTGAGGAAATCGACAAGGAGAAGAGGGGAGAGATAAAGTTCCGCGACATAAAGGCGCTGAATCCAATAAACAAGGTCGTCGTAGAGTACTTCGAGAAGGACGGGCGCGCCAATCTTATAAAGGACCTTCTTGATCCGCTGATTGACGTCGTCAAGTACAGCTCGAACAACGGGAGGCTGAAGGCGCTCGAATGGATTGGAAATCCGAAGGTCTGGGACAAGCGGGCGGCCTCGGCCATGCTCGGATTCATGGTTCCGAAGGAGCACGAGGACGTCATCCTCGCGGCTCGCGACATACTCATCCGCAACCCGTACAAGGACATGGTCGAGCTCGTGATTAAGAGGCTGTCGGGAGGCATCCAGGGCTATTCCGAACTCGATTACCAGATTGCGTACATCCTCCGGGAGTACGTCCTCAAATCCAGCGAGGCGGACGAAAACAACCCCCTCAACAGCCCTGATTTCGGCACGGACAAGAAAGCCTGGACAGACTGGTGGAACAAGGTCAAGTCCAAGTTCTCGTTCCCGGACGGCAAGGGGGAGGTCGGATCGGGCAAGTAGGCAGCGTTCCGCCTTCCCGCCGGCCGCCGGTTTTTGACTTTGATTTGCCCCGGCCGCCGCGGCTATACTCGCGTTCCGGCTAATCGTCATGCAGGAGGTTTCATGAGATTGACAGGTTTTCCGCCGGGCTTAGCGGCCTGTGCCGCGGCAATCTTGATTTCCGCTTCGTCGCCCGCGTGGGCGGTCGAAGGAGAGCTCGCCCGCATGCAGGACAAGCTCGATTCCCTTTTCAGGAAGGTCACGCCCTCGATTGTCGGCGTGCAGCCCTACACTCCCGAGCAGAGGCTCAGATTCAGCATGGGCCTGCCGAGGAAACCTGAGGAAGGCGCGGGCAAGGCGGAGAAGAACGAGTATTTCCGCAAGCTCGAGGAGGTTTTCCACAGGATTAACGCCGTCGGATCCGGATTCATCCTGGACCGCGAGGGATACGTGGTCACCTCAATCCGCGCGGTGCCGCCGGGCGCCAGGAAGGTGACGGTCATCTTCCACGACGGCAAGAGCGAATCCGCGCAGGTCGTGGGCAGGGCCAAGGCGTACGACGTCGCGCTGCTGAAGGTGGCGAGGAAGGACATCGAGCCCGCGTCCCTCGGCGGAGAGGTGCGCCTGGGGCAGCAGGTGATTTCCGCCGGGAACGTGTTCGACATAACATACAGGATGCGGAGGTTCGCGTTCAGCCTCGGCACGGTGACCGGGTCCTACGAGGTCAAGGCCGGGGCCGGATACACGACATATTACGAGGGGCCGATTATCGAGACCGACGCTGCGGTGAACCCGGGCATCTTCGGCGGGCCGCTGTTCGATTTAAGGGGCCGCATCGCCGGCATGATCACGTCCACGTTCTCATTCCAGCGCTTCCTCGGATCAGCTGTGCCAATCGAGCGCGTCATGAAGGGCGTGCAGGAAATCAGGAATCCCGCGGCCGGGCTCGTCGGCGAGAGGATTGCACTTACGGACGCCGGCGCCGAAGTGGTGTGGTCGGGCGATGACCTGAAAATCGCCTCGGTCGAGAAGGGCGGCCCGGCCGAGCAGGCGGGGCTCAAGCCCGGCGACTCCGTCATCATGATTCAGGAGGAGAAGCCGACGAAAGAGAACCTGGCCGACCTGATTTCCCGCGCTGCCGGCGCAGGCGCCTTCTCGCTCAGGATAGAGCGCGACGGGTGGGAGAAGAATTTCGACCTCGAAGTCCGGGAGCCTTCGGACGAAGGCGACCAGGGCGACGATTTCTAATCCGGAGACTTTTCATGAATGGAATCCGAATTCCCCTGATTGCGGCCGCCGCGGCCTTGGCGGCGCTTTCCGCGGCCGTCCCGTGTAAGGCCCAGGACGGAGCGGAGGCGTATTTCGAGGCGCTGGCCGACGCGTACAGGAAGGCCGCGGACGCCATTGCGCCCTGCGTCGTCTGCGTCGAGGTCAGCCGTTCGCTCGACATCGGCCAGCAGCCGGGAGCGACTTCCGCCCCGGCCACGCCTTCTGATCTGGCCCTGCCGAAGCATATCCTCGAGAAATTCCAGGAGAACCGGATGTACAACCAGCGCCCCCAGGGGCCGGCGTCCGGCGTCCTGGTCAGCCCCGAGGGCCACATCCTCACGAGCTGGTACAACGTCGCCGGCACGGTCAAATCCGTCACCGTGACGCTTCCCGACGGCAGGGCTTTCCCCGCCAAAATCCTCGGGAAGGACGAGGACAAGGACCTGTGCATGATTAAGATTGAAGGCAGCGGGCTGCCCGCCGCCTTAATCGATTCCTCTGTCCCCATAAGGCCGGGGCGCTTCTGCGCGGTTGTGGGGAGGGGCGTGAGCAAGACTTCGATCACCATGACTACGGGAATCATATCGGCCTCGTCCAGGAACAGGGGGCAGGCCTTCCAAATCAGCGCGCGGGTCAACTACGAGAACGCGGGAGGCGCCGTGGTCGGACTCGACGGCAAGCTGATGGGGGTGGTCGGCCACGTGGCGCACCTCGACTACATGAACCGGCAGGGACTCAATACCGGCGTGGGGCTCGCGTCCCCGGTTCAAAGGATTGCCGAGATTCTCGACAGGCTGAAGGCCGGCGAGGAAATACCGCGATTCAGGGGCCCTTTCCTCGGCATCCGTTTCGACCAGGCCTACAGGGGCAAGGGCGTTAAAATCGAGTACGTGTACAAGGACCTGCCATCAAGGAAAGCCGGGCTCCTTCCGGGCGACGTGATAATCTTCTTCAACAGCATCCAAATCGAGACGCGGAACGACCTCCTGTTCGCGATATACCAGTGCGATCCCGACCAGCGGGTGGGATTCACGGTCCAGCGAATCGTGGACGGCAAAGAGGAGACTGCGGACCTCTGGGCGGTGCTCGCCCTGAGGCCGCCCGAGGAGGAGCTCAAGAAGCTGGACGCGGAGTACAACGAGTGGAAGAAATCCCAGCCGGGCGGGGACGGGGCCAAGAAGGAAGAATAGGGTTCGGAGGACATCGTGACTGAGAAAATGAGATTCCTGGCGGCGGCCGCCATTATCGCGGCCATTGCGTGCGGCACTGCATCCGCCCTCGACGGCGGGAGCAAGGCGGCGGAGATCGAGGCGAAGATTGTATCCATCGTGGAGCGGATTTCGCCTGCATACGTGAGAATCGGCGGCGGTTCCGGTGTCGTGATTTCCCCGGACGGCTGGATGCTCACGAACCACCACGTGGTCGCCCAGATCGAGAAACGAAGGGTCTGGGACGTGTTCATGCCCATCAAGAAGCAGTTCAAGGCCGATCTCTACGGCCAGGACAAGACCGGCGACATCGCGCTGCTCAAAATCCAGGGGGTCGACAACCTCCCGTACGTCGAAATGGCCGATTCCGACCGGCTCTCCATCGGGCAGTACGTAATCGCCCTTGGCGACCCGTACAGCTTCGCGTTCAGGGACGCGGATCCCACGGTCACCATGGGCATCATCTCCACGATTCACTTCAACCAGGGAACCTATTCTGACGCGATACAGACCGACGCTCCGCTGAATCCCGGAAACTCGGGCGGACCGCTAATCGACCTCGACGGCCGCCTCGTGGGGATAAACGGCCGCGTGCTGGTGAGGTTCGGCAACAAGTACAACACCGGAATCGGCCTCGCGATACCGGTCAACCAGATAAAGCAATTCCTGCCGCTTCTCAAGGCAGCCGAGAAAGGCAAGGAAGTGCTGCACGGACAGCTGTACGGAATAAAGGTCCGGGACTCGAAGGATAACGCCCAGGTTCCCGAGGTCGTGTCCGTCTCCAAGGGATCAAACTCGGAGGCCGCAGGGCTCATGCCCGGGGACTTGATAATCGAGGCGGGCGGGCTTCCCGCGTGGAATTCGCAGCGCTTCTGGGGAATCGTGCATTCGTACCCCAACAAGGCTCAGATTGGGCTTGTCGTGCTGCGCGGCGGAAAGAAGGAGAAACTCACCGCGGAGCTCCAGGAATGGCGGCCTTCCGGCGGCGGCTTCAGGTTCGACAGGCCCCGTCCGGGAATCAAGGGGCCGGCTGCGATGCTCGTGAGCTTCACCGAGCAGGACCCGGTCATAGGGGGGGCTGAAATCGAGAAGATTGACCCGGGATCAGGCGCCGCCAGGGCGGGGCTGAGACCGGGGGACATCGTCACCGCCTTCGACGGGAAGCCCCTTGCAGGCCGCGAATCGCTTCCGCCGCTGCTGGAGGGGAAGAGGTCCGGAGACAAGGTCAAGCTCAAGATTATGCGCGGAATCGACGAGATTGAGGTCGAGGTGGAACTCGATCTGAAACCGGCAAGATGATTCCGAAAGAAGCGCCTGGCATTCCGCTTCATTCAGGTGAAAAGAAACATCCTTGAGTTCTCCCTCTCTCCCCGGGTCCGGGGGAGAGGGCAGGGGAGTGGGGGCGAATATTCTGAATGAAGCGCCTGGCATTCCGCTTCATTCAGAATCAGCTTTCGTCGCAGATGACTTTGTAGACCGCCTGGGCGTCCTTTGCGTTCAGCACGTCCTTAGCAACCCGGTCGCGCTGGAGAATCCTCATCACCTGGGCAAGCGCCTGCACGTGCTCCGTGGATTTCGTGAAATCCGACACCATCAGCACTACGAAATGCGAGGGTTTGCGGTCCAGGGAATCGAATTCAACCCCTTCCTTGTATATGCCCAGCGCCGCCGAGAGGCCTTTCACGTGTTCGGTCTTTCCGTGGGGGATGGCCACCCCTTTCTCCATGCCGGTGCTCTTCTGCCTCTCACGGTATGTTATGGCTTCGCTTATCGCCTGCACCTGGATCTTGTTGAGCGAATACCCCTTCGCAAGGACCTCGACCATTTCGTGAATGACCTGCGCCTTGGTCTTGTCATCGGTTTTCAGATCCGTCCTTATGCTTTCGACCCTGAATATCTCTGAAAGCTTCATAGCTGCTCCTATCATGAAGTTGAAAAAGCCTCCCAACCCTAAACCTTCATCCATGGCAAATCAAGCAAATTCCTTTCCGTCGTTTCAGGGTTGGAAAAGAGTCGCCTGGTCAAGCCGAAGGCTTGTCAGAGCGAGAAGCGGATTTTATCTATGAATGACTGGAGCCTGTCGCCCGGGCAGCGGGTGGGCTTGATTTCCCTGTGTGTGAGGATGCTCCTGCTCGACAGCTTGAACCTGTCGGCCAGGAGTCTCAGAAACGCTTTGAGGCTTGTTTTCTGCTCGTTCGTGGGTTCCTGGAGGTCGAAGTTCCCGAGCACCATCACTCCGATGTTGCCTTCGTTCGCTTCCCCGCCCGCGTGCGCTCCGGTGAAATTGAGCGACCTGCCTTCCCAAATCCTGCCTGCGCGGTCGATGATGAAGTGATAGCCGATGTCGCCGGCGTTGTTCTGGTCGACATGCACTTTCGAGATGAGCCTCAGATCATTGGCCACTTCGGCCAGAGTCCCGGAGACGTTGGGTTGGGGGTTGCCTTCATGGTGGATGGTGATTTTCGTGATTTTGCCCATCGCCCGCAGCCTGGCGGTTCTGGGGGGGGAGAGCGCCCAGCAGGACCGGGGCAGGGGCCTCAGGTCCGGCGACCACGCGACCGAGTTCCTGTCGTCCTCGTAAATCGGGAGCCGGATTCCAGGGGCGGGATCGGGTTGGGAGGATTCCGGTTGCGGGGCAGGCTGCTCTTCCGGCGCTGCCGCGACGGGAGTCGCATCATGGGTTTCGGAGGAGCCTTTCCAGTACGTGCCCATGCATCCGGCCATGCACGTGCATAATGCGATGAAGCAGAAGGCTTGGGCGCGGATGTTTCTCAAGTCCCGGTCCTCGAATGCGGAAAAGAACTTCCCCTTGAGTCTATCGGTCCAAACGCGCCCCGACTTTAGCGGCTTTTCCTTGCTCTTTTCCCGGATGTGGACGAAAATGAACATGGTTGGCGTCCAACCCGGAGAATCCAGGAAGGAACGCGGATTTTCCGGGTGCCGGGCGGCGGTTTTCCGGGCATTTGATGAAGAAGAAACGTTCTGCGGCGCCAGTGGTTGCGGCGATTGTGATTCTCGCCGCCCTTGCGGCCGGAGGAATCTACCTGTTCTCGGACAACGGCGCATCATTGCGCAGGGAGATAGGTTCCCTGCTGTCTACGGATGCCGGGACTCCTGAAAAGAAGGCGGATTCCGCGGCCAGGGACGGTCGAGAGGCCGGCGTTGCGCATGGCGGGAAAGCGGAGGCATCGAGTCCGCTTTCAGGCATCCGGAAACCCGCGGACACCGCTTCGGGGCCGGCCTTGCCGCCCACGCCCGCCGATTCGGCCATGTTGGAGGGCATGTACAAAAGCGCGCTTGCGAGTTTCGAATTGCTGGAGTACGACAAGACGCTCCGGGTGCTTTCCGACCTTCTCGCCGGACCCGTGCCTGCCGACCTCAGGCAGCGCGCATCGAAGCTCGACCGCGAAGCGAGGGTCTTCATGAGCGCCGTGGAAGGGATAATTCCGCTCGAACTTAGCGATTTCCGCAACGTGGTCGAGATAAGGCTGGTCAACGGCAATTCCGTGGTGGGAAGGATTCTGGCGGAGACCGGTGCGAAGGTCGTCGTACAGGAGGACTACGGGATTAAGGCCGCTTTCAGGCGCGAGGAGATTGACCGCATCGATCCAATCGGAGCGGACAGGCTCAGGAAGATGAAGGAGGCCGAGCTCGACCGGTTCAGGAAGAGCCCTGATGTGTCGCGCGACGACGCGATTTCCCTGTATCTCCTCGCCGAATTCTGCCTGCGGCACGGCCTGAGGGAGAAGGTCAACGATTTCCTGGGCAAGGGGTTCCTCAAGGATTCGATGTTCCAGGAACTCGTCTACAACGAGAAGTGCAAGAGAATCTACAAGCAGTACCTCTATTACCGGGGCAAGAAGATAGAGGCGCTCGCGAAGAAAGCCCTGGACGAGATGTCGGCGAGGTTCCCTGACAGCTATTTCCGCAAGCAGGCCGGCAAGGACGAGCAGGAGGCTTCGGTCATGGCCGCACCCAGGAAGGATCCCGGGTCGAAACCCGTGCCGAAGCCCGCCCCTGTTCCGAAGCCCGACCCTGTCCCTGAGCCCGCCCCGGAGACTGGCGAGGAAGACCCGTTCGGCGGCGGAGAAGACGAACCCGAGGCGCCCGCCCCGAAGCCGCCCGCCAGCGGGAAGGGCGGACTGATTGACGCGGCCAGGAAGCTGATTGCCGATGCGAAAAGGAGCGAGGAGGCCTCTTTCCCCGGCAAGCCCGACGCCGACGCCCATCTCGCGAAAGCCGTCGCTGCCTATGAAAAAGCGGCAGCAGCGCTGGAAAAGGCGCTTGAATCCAATCCCGAGCACGGCGAATGGATTGAGTCGCAGCTCGAGGAGATTCAATCGGCGCTCTACTGGTGCAGGAAGAGGACGAAGGTGAATTGATTCGCCGGCAGGGGACCGGATTCACGGAGAAACAGCATGGTAAAAACGAGGGTTCTTTTCGTCTGCACCGGCAACTCCGCCAGGAGCCAGATGGCGGAGGCGTTCCTGAACAGCCTGAGCGGGGGGCGTTTCGAAAGCCGGAGCGCAGGTGTCAGCCCCTCGGGCATCAATCCCCTCACGATTATAGTCATGGCCGAGGTCGGGGTGGGCATGGAAGGCCACCGGTCCAAGCACATCGACGAATTCCTCGGGAAGGAGCGCTTCGATTACTTCATCACGCTCTGTTCCCACGCCTCGGCGACATGCCCCGCCGTCCTCCCGGGCATGGGCAAGCGCCTGCACTGGGACATCGAGGACCCCTGGTCAATCGCAGGCGGAGAGGAGGAGAAGCTCAAGGGGTTCCGCAGGATTCGGGACAGGATTCACGACCTGGTGATTGACCTGATTTCCGCGGCGGACAAGAGGGGGACCAGGAACCAGGGATGATCCCGAACCAGCTCTGCCGCTGAAACAGCCTCAGGTCCTGAGCGTCTCCAGAACCTTCTCCACGAGGTGCTCGGTAGAAAGCCCCATCTCCCTGTACAGGTCCTCGGTCCTGCCCGAGGGCGCGTAATGCCTCACGCCCAGCTTGACAAGGGAGGCCGGCAGGCTGTTCTCCAGGATGTAGTCCGCGATGCACGACCCGAGTCCCGTGTGGACGTTGTGGTCCTCGTACGAGAAGATTACCCCGGCTTCCGCCGCTTTCCGCATGGCGTCCGGATCGAGCTGCTTGGGGCACGGGACGTTCAGGACTCCGGCCTTCACCCCCTTCTCCTTGAGCTTGTCCGCAGCGGCGATTGCCCTCGGAACCAGGGAGCCCATGGTCGCTATGACGCAGTCGAAGCCCTCCCTGAGCCAGTCCGCTTTCCCGTATTCGAAGGCGTATTCCTTGTCGAAGAACGGCGTTCCGTCGGCTTTCTTCACCACCGGCGTCTTGGACCTGCCCATTGCCACGAGCCAGCATCCCGGTTTGCCCGCTATCGCCCTGATTGCCCTGTCGGTCTGGTTCGGATCCGCCGGCACGACCACGTTGAACCCGAAGATGTTCCTCATCGCCCCCACGTAGTCGAGGCAGTGGTGCGTCTTCCCGTCCTCGCCTACGTCGATGCCCACGTGCGTGCAGACGACCTTGAGGTTCGCCCAGTTGATGTCGTTGAGCCTGTGCTGGTTGTACGTCTCGTCCACGCCGAACACGCCGAAGTCGGCGAAGAAGCACGCCACCCCCTTCGAGGACAGCGCCCCGGCGACCGTGGCGGCGTTGTGCTCCTGCACTCCGGCCTGGAAGAAGTTCCTGGGGAATTCAGAACCGAATTTGGCGGTCTTGACCGAAACCGAAAGGTCGCAGTCGAACACCGCGAAGGGGGCTGACCCTGGCTTCTGCGCCGACGCCTTGGCCACGTCGAGCAGCGCCGCCCCGAAAGCGCTGCGGTTGTCCGTCGAAGCGTCCGCGGGATACAGGACGGGCGACCCCTGGCTCACGGCGAGGTTCGTCTCTATCGGGCATGAGCGGACCTCGATTCCCGGAGGCCGGAACTCCTTTCGCGCCTTTTCGAACCGGTCCATGTCGTTGGGGATTCCAAGCTCCGAGAGCGCCTTTGCGAGCTGCTCGCGGCTCACGGCGGATCCGTGGTACTCGACTACGTTCTCCATGAAGCTCACGCCCTTGCCCATCACGGTCTTCGCGATGACGACCGATGGTTTGCCGTCGTTCACCGCGCTGCGCAGGGCCGAATAGAGCGTCTGGAAATCGTGGCCGTCGGCCCTGATTACCGCCCATCCGTCCGCTTCGAAACAGCCCGCGATGTTGTTCGGCATGACGTCGTGTATGGACCCGGAAATCTGCAGCTCGTTGAAGTCTATTACGACCGTGAGGTCGGTCAGCCCGTATTTGACCGCGAAACGCCTCGCCTCGGCAATCTGCCCCTTGGCCTGTTCGCCGTCGCTCATGAGGACGAACGTCCGGCCCTTCCTGCCGTGGAGCCTGTGCGCGAGGGACAGGCCGCATCCCGCCGAAAGCCCCTGGCCCAGGTTGCCGGTTATCCACTCCACGCCCGGTATCTGATGCTCGATGTGCCCCTCGAACAGGCTGCCCGCGAGCCGGTATCCGGCAATCGCGGCCGCGGGATCGAAGAAGCCCGTGCGCGCGAGCGACGAATAGACGGCCGGGGACACGTGGCCGTGCGACACAAGGACATAGTCCCGGCCGGGCATGCACGGATTCCGGGGGTCGATGTTCGCCTTGGCATAGACCAGCACCGCGATGTCCACGGTGGACATGGACCCTCCCGGGTGGCCGCTGCTGGCAAGCGTGGTCATCTTGAGGATGTCGCCCCTGCAAAGCCGCGATCGCTCTCTGAGCTCGTCGACCTCGGCCCTGGAAAGCTTCTCCGCCGCGAACCCTCTCTCAATCATCGTATCCTCCCGAAAAAGCAAACCATGCTTTATCGGGAAGGCAGGGGCGTGTCAAGCTATTCTATGGAAATCGTTATCTTCTCCGCTTCCTCGTCGATGTCCACGATCTTCCCGTCCTGTACGCCGGCCTTGATGTCCTCGACGATGGAGTCCACGTCCAGCCCCTCGCTCTCCATCTTCTCCCTGACCTTCAAGGGAACGAACTTCATCGCTATCGAAGCCAGCGACAGCGGAATGCTCGCGTTCATCGTCTGCTTGCCGCCCTCCTTGTCGAAAACATTGATTCGAATCCACCTGAGCTTCTTCCCGGACGGCTTGCCCTTCGCCCCCCCCTCTAGGGCCGACAAGAGATTCTCGGCTTCTTCCGCCGATATCTTGCCCTCCTCCAGCATCTTCAGTATTCGCACCCTCTCCTCTTTCATGTCTCTCCTCCTTTCGGCGTTCGTGGTCGAATCCGCAGCTTTCAGCCCCGAGTCCCATGACCGCCCCCGGACTGCTTCCTGCCCCTCAGGAGATCCGCCGCTTCACCGGCCGTTATCTCCCCGCTCTCGAGCTTCCTCAGCACGTCCGACGATTCCGGCGCAGCTTCGCCTTCGCCCGCTTCGGATATCCCAAGCACCGCCAGGATCTCGGCTATCCTCGCTCTAACAGTCGGATACGATATGCCCAGCTCCTTCTCGACCTCCTTTATCGATCCCCTCGACGCCAGGAAAACCTTGACAAGCCTGGCCTGCTCCGAATTCAGGCTGCAAAAATCGCAGGAACGGAAAATCCCCTTCAGTTCCGATTCGCATCTCTTGCATTTAATCGATGTTATAACGATTTCGCCCTTGCACACAGGGCATGACTCCGGAAGATTGTAATCCATGCTTAGGCCCTTGAATAAATCAAGCAATACTTCGTTTGAAATTGATTATATTAATAATGATATTAAGATTATAAATCAAAGTATCAATAAAGTCAACAAGGAAATCAGGTTTTTCTTGTAAGATCCGGCTGTACAACTGCAACAAAACCCATATCATCCCCCGAGAAGACGTTTTCTGCACACAGTTTGAAGGTTTTCATGCGATGAAGAAGTCACTCGTACCTCTCTTTCTGTTATTCCTGTCCCAGGCCTGCTTCGGGCAGATACGTTGGATTAACAATCTCGAGACCGGCCTTTCGGAGGCCAGGGACCGCAACGTCCCCGTCATGGCCTTCTTCTGGGACTACAACTGACCCCCCTCGCACACCATGGTGAGCAGTGTGCTCATCGACGGCAATTCAGAGATTGCGGCCCTTTCCCGCGAATTCGTCTGCATGAAGTTCTGCGAAACCGACGACAGGGAGGATTACTACCGCGCGGCCGGGTATTTCCTCCCGCAGTGGTACTGGCAGCCGATTCTGGCGTTCACCTTCCCGGACGGGACCGAGATAAACCCGCATTTCAGGCACACGCACGAAGCCATCAGCCCCGCGGAAGTCGTCCGCATCATGCGCGAGGTCCTTAAGACCGCGGGCGCCGGGCTCTCGTCGGAGGCGGCGGCAGGGCTCAGGAAGACCGTGGACAACGCCTCGGAGGCGGTCGCGGTCGGCGAATACGACAGGGCGGCTGCCCTAATCGCAGATGTCCGGAAAGCCGCGCCCAAGGGCCGCATCCGCGCCGACGCCGACTGCCTCGACAGGGAAATCGCGTTCCAGAAGGCATGCAAGCCCCTTCTCGACAAGCTTCAGGCGATGCCGAATCTCGACGACGGCGCCACCGCCATGCTCAACGCGCTCAACCTCGTCATGGCCCGCGGCTACGCCGAGGCTTTCGAACTTCTCGTCTCCTCCCATGCGGGGCAGACTCCACCGGGCGAAGCCGGCGACCTGCTAGCGAAGCTCTCGGCGGTGCTGGACGACGCAATCGAGCTGTCCAGGGTCTTCCCCGGCAGATACCGCTTCGGCCCGGACATCTATCACGACCTCAGGGCGGAAATACGAATCCGCCTCGATTCCCTGGAGAAACTCGTTCTCCAGTACCACGCCCTTCTCGGGGACGGGACCGTCTGCAAGGCGTTCGAGGAGCACGGCCCGGTCAAGGCAGGAGCGCATCTGCGCAGCTCGGCCCTCCTGCCCTACCTGGAGGCGGAAGCCGCCGGATCAGTATCGGACCTGAGGGTCGAGATAGTCCTTGCAGGCAAGGTCCTCAAAAGCATGCACTACAAGGCGGACCCCGCGGCCGGGCGCTGGTGGGAGAAGGCGGAAGTGCGTCCGCTCACCTTCGACACGTACCGCGGCAGCACATGGAACGGGCTGGGTTTCCCGAAGACCGGGATCACCGGCGTGGACGCCACCAGGGAGTCGAAGGCCTCGGCCGCCCCTTCCCTGGAAGACCCTGGGCACGAGAAGCTCGTCAGAATCTACGAGGTGCTCGACGCTAGGCGATTCACGAGGGAAGCCGCGGCAGCCACTTACAGGATTACGGCCCTCGGCACCGGCATCGTCAGGTATGCCGCTCCCCTGGCAAGCCGTGACGGCGCGGTGACGACGAGCCAGCTAATCCCCGTCCTGTCGAGGATTCCCCATCCCAAGGCAGCGGCCCAGCTCTTCCACGTGCTCGGCGCGGACGACGTGACGCTCAGATACCACGTCCCCTCCGAGCTTTCCTGGATGGAAGCCCAGGACTACGCCGACATTAGCGAACTCGTCCGATACCTTGAAACCGACGACGCGCGGCTCCGCGACCTCGCCGTGCAGGCTCTCGGCATGGTCTCGGCCAAGGACGGCTTCAAACCGGTCCTCGCGTTCTTCAGGGACCAGAAGCCGGAATCCGAACGCGCCAGAAACTCCCTTGCCGCAATCGTCAAAATCGCCGGGCGCGATTTCGGGCTGGTCGCCGACAAGCCGCTCTCCTCCCAGGCCGAGGCTGTCAAGGCGATTCACTCGTGGTGGAACGAGGGCGCGGGCGAAGCGCCCAGGGCTGTATGGCACGCGCAGGCGCTCGAGGCCGCCGGCACGGCGGCCAGAGGCGCCCTCGCGCCGGCGGTGGCCAAAGGGGACGCGGAAAAGGCTTCCGCGGTCCTCCCGAAGATTCTCGAGACCGCCGGGGCCGGAGCCGTCCGGTCCGCCCTCATCATCGCAAAGGACCTCAAGGCCGCGTCCCTGGCCCCCCAGGTGCTCGAGTTCTTCAGGAAGGCGGCCCCGCGCGACCCGAACCTCGGGCTGGCGAGAAACGTCCTCCGCGACCTGATGACGGTGGAACTGCTCCCCAAGCTCATCGAGATTCTGACCGATCCCGACAAGGGCGTGACCGTCCTCGACTTACTCCTGGTCGTTACCGGAAAGCACGAGTTCTACCCGTTGGCTGGATACGGAAGGACCGGCGATTCCGGTGCCATGCGCGCTGAATGGGCGAAATGGTACGAGGAGGAGAAGGGGAACATCGCATGGGACCCGGCAGAGCGGATGTTCGTCGCGAAAAAATAGTTTCCGGCGGAACGTGCCCCGGAATAGCCGGCAATAGACAAGTGTCATCGCCGGCTATTCCGGGTTGAGAGCAATTGAGCAGTAGAACAGGAGAACAGGAGGGAAATTCGGCACAACTGCGGTCTACTGGTCACCTGCTCCCCTGTTCACATGAAACAGGTTTTGCTCAGCACCTCTTCCGGAAATCCTGTTTTCCGGCACTTCGCAGGTCGAACAGATCCTGTGGGAGTGGTAATCGGCGGAGTTCCGGCAGTGTGCCATGCATTAGCCGGAACATCCGCCTCCCACAGGATCAGTTGTCTTTGCGGAGTCCGGGCGGACGCCACAATGGGAGCCCGGAAATCAGCCTCCATCAATCCCGCATGCCGCGAACTCCGCATATCTTCCCTCGATGATGGCGGTCCGCGCCGCTGCCATCAGGTCCTCGAAGAACGCGACGTTGTGAATCGTGGCAAGGGTCATGCCCAGGATTTCGCCGACGTTGAACAGGTGCCTCAGGTAAGCCCTGGAATAGCTCCTGCACGTCTCGCATCCGCAGTCGGGATCGATTGGGTCCCGGGATTTCGCGTTCGATGCGTTCTTGAGCCTGACGACTCCCCTCCGGGTGAACACGTACCCGCTCCTCGCGTTCCTCGTCGGAAGCACGCAGTCGAACATGTCGGCGCCCATTCCTATGCACGCGAGAAGATCCGCGGGAGGGCCCATGCCCATCACGTACCTCGGCTTGCCCTCGGGCAGCATGGGAATCGTGTGCGACAGCACATCCCTGGTCGATTCCGCGGGCTCGCCCACGCATACCCCGCCCACGGCAAAGCCGTCCAACTCCATCCCGGCAAGTTCCGCGGCGCAGCGCGCCCGCAAATCCCCGAAGACCCCGCCCTGGACAATGCCGTAAAGCGCGCCCGGGCGGCCGGCCTTCGCCGTGACCGATGCCCTTGCCCATGAAAGGGTCCTCTGCACCGAGCCTGACGTTTCGGATTCGGAGGAGGGATAGGGAAGGCAGTGGTCGAGCGGCATGATGATGTCCGATCCCATCCGGACCTGCATATCAATCACCGACTCCGGCGAGAAGAACATCCGGGCGCCGTCGTAGTGGCTGCGGAATTCCACGCCTTCGTCCGAAACCCTGCCCAGCGGCGCCAGCGAAAAGACCTGGAACCCCCCGGAATCCGTGAGTATGGACCCGTCCCAGTTCATGAACTCGTGGAGGCCGCCAGATGCCTCGATGGCCTCGACGCCCGGCCTGAGCGCGAGATGATAGGCGTTTGCGAGAATTATGGACGCGCCTGCCGCCTTCGTCTGCCCCGCGGTAAGGGACTTGACCGCCGCCCTCGTGCCGACCGGCATGAAGACCGGCGTCCTTATCTCTCCGCGCGGCAGCTGGATCCTGCCTGCCCTTGCCGCCCCGTCCCTGGCGTCTATGGCGAATCCCAGGGCCATTCGAATTCTCCTTCCGCGTCCCCTGAGGCGGCGCTCAATCCAGGCTCGAACAATCGGCCACGTCCGCGCCGGGATAGTACTTCGCCAGGATTTCTCCGCAGTTCATTCCCGCGAGCGCCATGCCTCTCGCGCCCCACTGGCACATGCCCGCGCCGTGGCCGAAGCCGCTGCCGGTGAAGGCGAAGCCCCCCGGGCCCGCCTCCACCCTGAAGGCCGTCGACCGGATTCTCGCAGTTCCCAGGGCCGCCCTGAACCCGGCCCCGGTAATCCTCTTCTCCCCGCCCTTGTGCTTGACCACGACCGAAAGCGCCCTGCCTGTACCGCTCCTCGCGGTCGCCGCGATTTCGCATGATCCCGCGATTCCCAGAGCGGCATCCACCTCGTCCCGCGCGATGAGCGCAGTCCATGCGAAATGCTTAGAATCCGTGCAGAAACCGCATGCGACCCCAGCCAGCGGGGGCGGGTATTCCCCGCCCAGCGCCTCCCCGGCGCTCTCCGTCCTGCCACCGCAGGTGCTGTGGAAGAACGCGGAGAGGATCGCCCCCCCGTGCGTCAGGACAAGGCCCGCCGTCTCACGGACCGCCCTGACGGCCGCCTCGTGTCCGGCGGGAGCAACGCCCCTGTAGACCTGCGACCGCGTGTCGTCGTACACGTCGAACTGCTCGGACGCCATCCGAATCATCCTGGACATGGCATAGGTCCTCGCAGCCACGGCCTGGCACTTGAGCGCCTCCAACGGCCAGTCCGGCGGCATCTCGAATCCCACGACGCCGTGCAGATACCGCTCAATCGGAAGCCGGTTGACCGCAATGATCGCGCCGCCATCGCCGGGGCGCAGCGCCATTTCGCCCGCATACGACCGATCCCCGGCCCTGAGAATGCCGTCGGAGGATGACAGCGCGATGCTCCCGGCCTCGAGGCCTGCTTCCGAGATTCTCAGGAGCCCCCCCGAGGCCTCGACCGCGACCTTCCCTCCGAGGTCAAAGGATCGTCCCGCCGCCTGAGCGGAAATCCGTCCGCCGGATGCGAATTCCGCGGTTCCTCCGCTCCCTATTCCGGATATCGCAATCCTTATAATCCTCCCGTCCGGGCATCGGCGATCAGCATGCTCCGGCGCCCTCGCGGCGGGCTTCGAGCACTGCACGGCCGCGATGACTCCGCAGAGAAGGATTGTGAGCGCAAGGGGCAGCCCCAGTCCGGCGGGCACGGCTTTCCGGAAGAGGGCCGCAAGCCGCGCCGCCGCGTCGCGCATCCGCCCGGACCGGCCGGTCACGCATCTCTTCCCGACTTCCGCCACCTCACTCCTCGAAAAGCCCGTCGAGCATCCCTTCGCTTCCGCCGTAGATCTTGAACGCCTTCTCGGTGGCCATGCGGCCTTTCGGGGTCTTGTGGATGAATCCCTCCCTGATTAGATAGGGCTCGTATACCGTCTCCAGCGTGTCCTCCTCCTCGTCCACGGCGACGGATATCGTCTTGAGCCCCACCGGCCCGCCGCCGTTCCGGAAAAGCACCGAGAGCATCCTGCGGTCGAGTTCCTCGAGGCCCCACTTGTCGATTCCGAGCATCGCAAGCCCCTGCTCGGCAATCTCAGGAGTGATGACCCCGGTCCCCTTCACCAGGGCAACGTCCCCGAGCCTCCTCAGCAGGCGGTTCGCGACTCGCGGCGTGCCCCTGGACCTCGACGCGAGCCTGTCCACCGCCTCGTCGGTCATCGTCGATCCCAGGATGGCGGCGGAACGCCTGATTATCTGCGCCAGGTCCTCCGGCGGATACGGCGAAAGCCTCTCCCTGATGAGGAACCTGCTCCGGAATGGCCCGGTCAGAATCCCTTCCCTCGTCGTCGCGCCGACGAGCGTGAACCTCTCGAGGTTGAGCTTCACCGTCCTCGCGCCGGGCCCCTGGTCCAGCACGATGTCTATGTAGAAATCCTCCATGGCCGAGTAGAGGCATTCCATGACGACCTTGTTCATCCTGTGGATTTCGTCCACGAACAGGATGTCCCCCTTGCCGAGCTTCGTGAGAATTCCGGCCAGGTCGTGCGCCCGCTCGAGCGCGGGCCCCGAGGTCCCCACCATGTTTCGGTCGAGCTCGCGGGCGATGATGTGGGCGAGCGTGGTCTTCCCCACGCCCGGCGGCCCGGAGAACAGGACGTGGTCCAGCGCCGGATCCCCCCGGCGCTTGGACGCCTCGATGTAGGTCCGGAGGTTGTCGACCACCTTGCGCTGCCCCACGAAATCGCCGAACTCGCGGGGCCTGATCGTCCGCTCGAACGCCCTGTCCTCTTCGGTCCCCTTCGGTGACGTCACGCGCTCGCCGGTCAAGTCGTCTCTCCTGCAAATCCCAGTCGCAGACGGAACTATAACAACTTTGGCCGTGTCGGGGGCGAAAAAAAAAGCCGCGCCGCATGGGCCTGGATTCCGGCTTTCGCCTTTCGACTTTCGATACCGTCCGACTGCCTTGACCGATTCGGGCTCGACCGACCCCGCGCCCGGGTTTTAACCCGGATAATTCACGTAGGAACATGAATTATCCGGGGGCCGGGCGCGCAAATGGCTTCGGAAGCCATTTGCGCTGGCCAGCAAAAATCGGCTTGGTTCTTGGCTTTCAACAGTGTGTCGAAAATTCCAAAGCCCGTTTCCAGGACTCGAATCGACGCAAACCTTGTGTCCGACGATTTATGCGAGTTGTCGACGCTTCGCGTCACGAAATTTCATGAATAAGCCGGGTTAATTGCTTCGGCCCCGGGCACGGGCTTGACCAGCCGGGGACGCGCGATTAGAATCATCCGGTTCCTCCGGGATGGACGGATCCGCGCGAAAACATTTTCGGGGGCTTTGATGGCAAAGCTTGCGTATCGCATAAGGGGCTCCGTCGACAAGGTGGTCATGGTCGAGATGTCCGGGTTCATAAACGCGGCCACCATCGGCTTCTTCGAGGAAATCCTCAACAAGCTCATGGCTAAGGGGGCCAAGAGGATTATCCTGGACTTCTACCACGTGAACTACATCAACTCCACGGGCATAGGCACGCTCTTCAACTACTATCAGTCCTTCCAGGAGAAGGGCGTGGGGTTCGTCATAATCAGAATCCCGCAGGAAGTGGGCGTGACCATGCACCTTCTCGGCCTTACCGACATCGTCCCATGCCTCAAGAACAAGGACGACGCCATCAAGTTCCTGGACGAGGAGGACCGCAAGCGGAAGATTATGTCCTCCGCGGAGACCGTCGCGAAAAAGGAAGCCGCCCCCGCGCCGAAGGAGGAGCCGAGGAAGCGGAGCCGCGTGTATTTCTTCAAGACCAGGGACTTCAAGCCCACGCCGGAGAAATCCACGGTGCTCATGATCGTCCCGAAGCAGGACGTCTTCACGGACATCATGCAGAAGCGCCTTCATACCCCGGGGGGGCAGTTCTACGTGGTCCACAGCGCCTCCGAGGCCCTGGAAAAGTTCGACGCCATCAATCCCGACCTCCTCATCCTCGAGGACAAGATTACCGATTCCGAGGAATTCCTCGCCAAAATCAAAATCGACAAGGGATCGAGCCTGGTCTCGGTGGTGAAGCTCTACCCCAACGGCACGGACATAGAGAACCTGAAGAACTTCAAAATCTGGGAGAACGACTACCTCGTCGAGCCGTTCGAGATGATGGAGCTCTTCGCCCTGGCCGAGGCCGAGCTGAGGAGGGTCCCCAAGGACCGGCGCCAGTACCTCCAGCAGGTGCACTTCCAGTTCAGGTCCAGGCCCGGGATGGTCAACAGGGCCCAGGAACTGGCCTTGAGCCTGATTCGCAAGACTCCCCTCAATCCCGAGGAGTCCACGGCCCTGAGCGCCGCGTTCCGCGAAGCCGTGGACAACGCCCACCGGCACGGGCACAAGGGGAACGAGAACAACTACATCGACTGCGTCTTCCTCATGGAGCATGACAAGGTTTCCATCACCGTCGAGGACGGCGGGGAGGGCTTCAACTTCGCCTACTACCTCGACCAGGTCAAGAACCTCACCCCGGAGAAGCAGGCGCAGCTTCGGAGGGAGGCGGGGCAGCGCGGCGGACTCGGGATTATGCTCATGAAGAAGTGCACGGACCAGCTGGAGTACCTCGGCAAGGGGAACGTCGTGCGCCTAATCAAGAACGTCTCATGAAGAACAGCGGTTCCCGAAGCCGCCCGGGCTGCAAGGAACCCCGGTCCTCGCCCGACGCGCCTCCCGCTGGGAGGACGCCCACGGTAACGATCCAAGTCCCGAAACCCCGGAAATTCCCCGCCCGCGTGGCCGAAATCCTGCGGCGCCACGCGGAAGGCTTCGATCCCGAATCCTGCCCGGCATGCCCGTCCCGCTGCTGCGACCGCGGGGGCTTCGCGATTCTCGAAAACGTGCTCATGGCATACGGCCTGTACTCGCAGGGCATGCTTTCCCGCCGCGGCTTCGCATTCGCGCGCGGCCTTTCGTTCATCGAGTT
>DYIT01000079.1 GCA_020723505.1 Candidatus Kuenenia stuttgartensis | reverse complement strand
GATTACCTCAGCTTTTTACACGTTTTATAGTGCAATCATTTCGGGAAGGAAGACAGTGTTCCCGGTTCAAACAAAACCCGTAACTTTTTCCCCGCAGGAGTTCTATACTGGTAAAGGAACCCTGCGCGAATCAGGCTGAACTCGGCGGTACAAGGCATGGATAAATGGCGCCGCAGGATCACGCGGAAACGAGGATGAAGTGCCTGAAAAGCCCCCTGAAAACCCGGGAATCGAAAGCATAGCCGCGGCGCTGGCCCGCGCAAGGGCGGCGCTTTGGCGCGCCAGGCTGATTGAAGGAGTCGGAATCCTTTCCGCTGCCGCCCTGTCCCTTGTCCTCGCGCTCGCCGCCCTCGACAACCTGTTCTGGCTCCCGGCAGGCGCAAGGATTGCCGCTGCATCATCAGCCGCCGCAATCCTGCTCGCGGTTTTCATCCGCGCAGCCGTCCCCTGCCTCCGCCGCATGTCGGATGACGCTGCCGCCCTGTTCATCGAGTCGGCCCTCCCGGGCCTCGAAAACAGGGTCATAAACGCCGTCCAGATATCCAGGCAGACCCTGACCGGCTGGTCGCACCTTTTCGCCGGCAGGGCCGTATCGGAATCCGCAAGGGCGCTTGCCTCGGCGGGAACCGCGCGGCCGGACATGAAACGCGCCAGAACCGCCTGGGCGGCCTCCGCCGCCCTCGGAATCGTCCTGGCCCTCTACGCCGCGCTCTCGGGCGGCCGTTTCGAGAACGCCGCGCTCCGATACATGAAGCCCTTCGACTACCTCTCGCCGGTTTCGAGCTTAAGGCTGTCCGCCGCGCCCGGAGACGCCGAGGTGTTCAAGGGCGAGGATTTCACCGTTCATGCGGCTTTCGAAGGCCCGGTCCCGGACGCGGTCGGCATCGAGACCGTCACCGCCTCGGGAACCAGGGAATCGGCCATGGAGTTCGCCTCCGGATCGTTCGAGCTCACGTTCAAGGAAGTATCCGAGCCGTTCAAGTACCGCTGCTTCCGCGGCGCCGTCACAACTCCCATGCACTCGGTTTCAGTCAAGACCAGGCCTTCCGTGAAGAGAATCGACTTGAGGCTCGAATACCCCGCGTATTCCGGAATCCCCGCCGCAACCATCGAGAACTCCGGCGGCGACGTCACCGCCCTCGCCGGGACCAGGGTCGTCGCTTCCGTGACCGCCGACAAGCCGCTTTCCCGAGCGGCAGCGGTCTTCGCATCCGGTTTCAGAATCGACGCGCAGCATGCCGTGGACTCGTTCTCGTTCTCCTTCGAGGTGCATGGGAACGATTCCTACTCGATAGCCCTTGCGGACGCGGAGGGAATAGAAAGCAGGGGCGATGCCACACGGCTCGTGCGCGCGGTGCCCGACGCCCCCCCGCAGGCCAGAATCACGTCCCCTGCTAGGGACCTGTCGATTGAACCCGGGACGAAAGTGCCGGTCAATTTCAGCGTCCGGGACGATGTGGGCGTCAAATCCGTTGTCCTCCGCGCGAGATCCGAGCCTTCCGGCGAGGAGAAGGCCCTCAGGACCTTTGAGCCCGCCTCCTGCCCGGCCGAGTTCTCCGACAGCTTCCTGCTCGATCCGGCCCTGCTCGGGCTCAAACCCGGCGAATCGCTCACGTACCAGGTTTCAGCGTACGACGGGCTGGGGCAGGCCGGCAGGTCGCACATATACATCATCAGGATCGCCGCGTCTTCCGACCCGCGCAAGCGCATGGAAGGCGACGCGGCCGACCTCCTCGCGAGGCTCAAGGCGCTGCTTCGGTCCCAGAAGCTCAACACCGCAAGGACCGTGCTCCTCATCGAGGCGGGATCGCCTGCGGCCCTCAAATCCAAGACCCGCGGAATCCTCCCCCTTTCCTGCAAGGAGCAGGCGGCCGTGATGGAAACCGCAGGGAAGATAGTCGAGTCGGTGCAAGGCAGGAGCGTATTCGAGTCGTCCGTGAGGTCCGCGCTGCTTGACCTTGCGGCCAACGAGATGCCCAGAGCTTCGAGCGAGGCCGCGACCGCCTCCGGCATCGAGGACCCGGCGGCCCTCCTGTCCTCGCTCAAGATCCTCCGCATGCTCCAGGAATCAATCGAGGCGAAAATCGAGGATCTCATCAAGGGCGTCGAGGAATACCGCGACAAGCTCAAGGCAGGCGAAGCCCCTGAGGCGGAAGCCGACCGCCGCAGGCTGCTCGACAGGGCCGAGGTCCTGAGGAACATGAAGGACGCGCTGTCGAAGTTCGTCGAGGACCAGAAGCAGATCATCAGGGAAACCAGGGAGCTGGCCTCGAAGCCGGTCGCGGATTTCACGGAAGCCGACGACAAGAAAGCGCAGGGGCTTGCCGAGGCGGAGGAGAGGCTCGCGAAGATCATAAAGGACCTGATGGACGATTTGAGCAGGCTGCCTGACCAGGACATGAGCGACTCGACTGTGGCGGAGGAGCTGGTGGAGATCTACGTGGAGGTGGAGAAGGCCGCGGACGCGCTCACGAGGAAGACGGTGGAGATGGCCGTGCCCTTCGAGCAGTCGGGCGCGGAGCTTGCGGAGCAGCTCACGAAGAACCTGGAAAAATGGCTTCCCGACGTGCGGGACAACATAAAGTGGAACATGGAGGACCCGGTCGAGGACCATGAGGTGCCGCTCGTCGACCTTCCGGAGGAGCTCGAGGACATGGTGGGCGACCTCATCGAGGACCAGAACGACCTCGAGGAGGACGTGGAGGACGTGTCGAGCAAGTGGGCGGATTCGCTCGACAAGGGCGCGGGGTGGTCCACGGCCGACGGGCCGATTTCCAACATGAGCGCGCAAGGCAAGACGGGCAACTACCTGCCGAACAACAACGAGGTGGGCGGAAGGTCGGGCGAGGGCCGTACGGGCAGGTCCCACGGCCAGATGGTCGAGAAGACCGCCACGGGCAAGGGCGGGAGGCAGACGCCGTTCCGCAAGACCGACGACCCGTACGAGGCGGGCAAGGTGGACGACAAATCCAACGACCCGGGCGGCGGCGCGACCGGCGGCGGAAAGCTCTCGGGCGCGGGCGCGGACGGCCAGAGGGGCCAGACCCCGCCCCCCCTCGAGAAGGAGCTCGGGAGGCTGTCGGGAAAGCAGGCGGAAATACGCGAGAAGGCCGAGAAGCTCGAGCGCGGATTGAAGACCCACAGGTACCCCGCAGGCGGAATCGAGAACGCCGTGCTGCTCATGAAAAAAGCCGAGGACATGCTCAAAGCGGGCAGAATCGCGGACTTCGCCGCCATGAAGAAGGACATCATGATTCGCCTTGCCGAGGCCGACGCGGCGGTCCATGACGAGCTCCAGGTCAACAGGGAGGCGTTCAAGGCCATGCCCAGGGGCCTGCGCGAGGATTTGAAGAACGTGAAGAAGGAGGCCATGCCGGAGAAATACCGCGAGTTCCTCATGGCCTACTACCGCATGCTGAGCAAGGGGGGGAAGTAGGGGTTGTAGCCGCCCCACTCCGCTGGGGCGATTGACGGCAGCGGAGTGCCGTGGCCACAACGGAGTGCCGTGGACACAACGACTGCTGTAGCCGCCCCACTCCGCTGGGGCGATTGACCACGGCAGCGGAGTGCCGTGGCCACAGCGGAGTGCCGTGGCCACAACGACTGCTGTAGCCGCCCCACTCCGCTGGGGCGCGTTTAGGCGGCTCGCCGGCTGACCGTCGACCGTGTTCGGCAAGGGTGATTCCGTGGACCATAGGCGGATTGGGAGGCTTTCGTTGACCGTGGCGGTCTTGGAAGCGACCGTGGGCCGTAGGTGCGATCCCTGTGATCGCCCGGGAGCCCCTCCGCATTCCATTCTTTCTTCGCCGAAGCTCGCGTCTTCCCTCCGCTGGGCCTTCGTGCCGATGGCTCTTGCCGCGGCCCTGTGCGGATTTGCGGCGGGCGAGGAGTCGCCGAAGCCCAATCCCATTCCCGCCGACGAGCGGATCATCGAGGCTGCACTGCAAAGCATGGCGCTGGTCAGGATCGCGGATTCACGAAAGCCGGTCTCGTCCGCCTGGTGCATCGACTCCCGCGGGTTCCTCGTCATGCCGCTCGAGGCCGTGCCCGAAGCCGCCCCGTCCTCCGAAGGCGGCGCAGGCGGCCCAGGCGCGTTGCGGTTCCTCCTCAGCTCGCCCTCCTTCCCTTCCGACATCCAAGCCCGCCTTTCGCTCGCCCTTCCCGGCGGCGGCATCGCGCTTCTCAAGGCCGAAAAGCCCCTGCCTGCAATCCTCGCAATCCGCGAAACAGGGGACCCTGAACCGGGCGAATACAGAATCCCTGCCTTTGCGCAGGGCTGGATTGACGGATCCGGGGAAGGCGCTGCTGCAATCGAGCTCTTCCCTTGCAGGATTGCGGTCCTTGCCGAAGGAGAAGGCCATGCCGCCCGGCGCTTCCTCGTGGCGGAAAAGCATCCGGTCCTCGGAGGCGAGCCTGTCATCGGCCCGGGCATGAAAGCATGCGGCATGCGCAGTTCCGGCGGCCGCGGCATGAGGAGGTCCTTTGCGCCTTGCTCGCGAATCCTTCCCCTGATCAGGAGTCCGCTGGTCAACGTGACGATTGCCGGCATGCCGCCGGATCGCGCAGGCGGGAAGCCGGTCATCGCCGCATCGGCCCTGCTCAATCCCATTTTCGACGCTCCGGAAAAAGCCTGGCTCAGGTTCAAATGGCCCGAGAACAGGGACGAGAAAATCGACCTCTCGATGAAGGACGGATCATTCCATGCCGTGTTCCTGCTCGAAGACCTCGTACTCCTGACCTATCACAGGGAGGAGGTGAAGCTCGAGCTGTTCTGTACTGGGCGCGGTGCGGGCGACCCCAATTCCTGCGGAGTGTTCCCCATAGAATGGCAGGGGCCGGTTGCGGGAGCAAAGCCCGGGGAGCCGGAGGGGCCGAACCTGGCGCCGAACGGGGGGTTCGAGGAAGGCGCGGGCATGGCGCCGCTCGGCTGGGGGCTCAAGCTCTACGCCGGCTTCGACGGACTTACGACCTTCCGGGAGAAGGAGGAGGGCCGCGGCATGGTCGTGAGGGTCGACACCGACGTGCTGCTGGACCAGGCGTATGCGCGGTGGAAGGAGATGGAGCTTCCTGCGGATAAAAGGCCTGCCCCGCCCGGGAAGGTTCAGCCGACCGAGAAGCAGCAGTACCAGACCGTGGGCGGCAACGACGGCGTGCATGTCGTGTCGGAATACATAACGGTCTCGCGCGACACGGAGTACTTCATGAGCGTGGACGTGTTCTCGAAATCGACGGGCGTCAAAATTTTCGTCGACGGCTACGCGGGGCATGACGGCAGGGACCGGATAGTCTACCGGAACCAGAAGTCGTGCGGGGAGGCGCCGGACGAGAAGGAGTTCCTCGGGAAATGGCATACGTATTCCTGGCGTTTCCACCCTACGAGGACCGACAAAGGCATGCCGCTGCTCACCGAGAAGATTAGGATAAAGCTGTACGCATATTGGCCGAGAGGCGAAGTATGGTTCGACAACGTGGTGCTCAGGGCGGCCGGGAAGAGGTCGAAGCCGTCTTCCGAAGCCCTCGAGAAGCCGGATAAGCCGTTCAGGAAGAACCCTAAAATCACCGAGGAGGGGCTGGAGGGGGACGAGTAGGGTTCATTGACCGTGGGCGCAACGTAGATGGGTATGCAATCGGTGACCGGTAATCGGTGGATAGGTATGGCGCCGAACAGAGCCGCGACCGTGAGGTCGCGGGCGATCATGCTGGTGTGTCAAAAGGTCCAAGGTCAAAGGTCCTAGGCAGGGTGGAGGGTTGTGGGGCGAGGGTCGAGTGATGAGAAGAGGACAAGAAATTATGGGGATTGAAAAGAAGACAATCAGCGAAGGCGACGGATTTTGCTGCCTCTTAATCTCATATCTTCTCCAGTTCTTGACTTCGATATCTTTCGCTGTGTACATGTCCGCAACGGCAGGCGCCGCCCTCGCGCTGGTCCTTTCCGCCGCCGAAGCCTTCGCTGCCGACGAATGGTGGGACCAGGCATGGCAGGCGAGGCGAAAGGTGATGGTGGCGAAGGGCCAGCAGTGGGATGGGTCGGAAATCGCCCATGTCGCGTTCCCTGCCTGCACGCAGATTCAGAAGGACGGCATCGACGTCCGCGTGGTCACACCCGCGGGAATCGAGGTCGATTCGAAGGTCCTGTTCGCCGACCTTGGGCGGGTCTGCCACGTCCTCTTCCGGCTGCAAAAGGTCGAAAGGACCTATTACGTCTACTACGGGAACCCGGACGCGAAACCGTTGGACAAAAGGCTCGATGTCGACAGGGGCCTCATTCTCACAACTGGCCCGAGGCTGCGGGTCAACTGCGCCTCATGGCAGGACATGAAGACGATAATGGAGAGCTCCGGCGGGATTCACGGGTGCGCGCCCGTGCCGAACGTCTTCCTGGGCCACAACCCGTTCGGCCCGTCGACCTTCTTCTGGACGTCTTTCAAGGGGTTCATAAACGCCCCTGCTTCCGGCGTCTACGTCTTCTCGACGGCCTCATCCGATTCCTCCTTCCTGTTCATCGACGGCAAGGAGGTCGTTTCCTGGCCCGGAAGGCACGGCGCGCAGGAAGGTCAATACGGGGAGCGCAACGGATCAATCGAGCTCGAGGCGGGAATGCACAGAATCGAGTACTACCACGAGTTCACACGGGGAAGGCCGGCCGCCGTCCTGGGCTGGATCCCGCCCGGCGGGAAGAACCCGACGCTGGTGCCCTCGGACGCGTTTCCCGGCTTCCAGAAAGGGACCGCACAGCCTGTCGAGCTGCGCGGAACCCCTGCCGGGGCGGCTGATTTCATTTTCGAGCCCCTCGGCGCATGCGAAGGATTCGGCGCGAGGTTTTACGCCGTGCGGTTCCGAAACCCGCCGGGCATGAAGCAGGGGGCCTTCAAATGGGATTTCGGCGACGGCATGTCATGCGCCGAGGAGAACCCCGTTCACGTATATCTCCACGAGGGAAAATACATCGCGAGGCTCGCGGTTTCCGAGGGTCCGGGCGCGGGAACCACGGCCTGCATGACCGTGGACACGGAAATAGAGGTGTTCCCCGCGAGGTGGGAGTCCATCGGGCAGATGTATCCCGTGCTCATGAAATACGACCTCAAGGAAGTGCAGACTCCGGACCTTGCGGTGCTGCTCGAGGTTTCGGATTCGGTCGGGACGAAACCCGACCAGATATCCGTACTCAGATTGCTTCTTGAGCGCGGGGAGGGCGAGGCTTATGCCGATCCGCTCGCCAAATCCCGAATCTGCAAGATTGCGCTCAGGCTCGGCGTGATTCTCGCCCAGGACACGGACGATCATGAATCCGCGCTGGCGGCCTTCAAGAAGGCGGCTGGGCACGCGCCGGACGCGAAGCTTGCCGGCGCTGCGTCGCTCGGCGCCGCATGGGCGGGGTATCTGGTGTCGAAGGACGGTCCCAAGGCGCAATCGGAGCTTGCGGCAATAATCAACGGCCTCGGGGAGAAGGAGGCGGATCTCAGGCGCGCGGGATTTGTCCTCTCGGGCGACGTGCATCTCGACGCCGGGGACCTGAAAGGCGCTGTTGAGGCCTACGGCCGTGCCGATGCCATGAAAGCGAAGAAGCTTTCCGCCGAGGAGGAGCTCGTGAAGAAGGGCGACTACTCCATCCGGGTGCAGAACCACCTGTACAAGGAGGAGTTCTATAAGGGCCTCGAGGAGGTCCGGAAATGGGAGGAGGAGTTCCCTCTGGAGAAGATCGAGGGGTATTCCACTTCGCTCAGGCTCAGGTGCCTTTTCGGGCTCAAGAGGTTCAAGGACGTGGCCCGGGACGGGCTCAGGTTCATCGGTCTCAACGTCCGGAACCATTTTTCGCCCGGGGTGATGTATCTCACGGGGCAGGGGCTGTGGGCCGAGGGGGAGATGCAGAAGGCGCTCGACACGTTCGATTCCCTGGTTTCGAGCTTTCCCGAGTCGCCCGAGAAGCAAAAGGCCGAACGCATGGCCGAGAAAATCCGCACTCTTCTCGCGAAGAAGAGCAAGTAGCGTCAGCTTTTCTCCTTCGAATCATCGGGCGAAGCCGGCAGATGCTCGAGGTCGTCGAGGTCCTTGTGCCGGCCGGCGGCGGCCTTGTTGGCCCTCAGATCGGCGAGGGAGATGATGCTGATTTCTATTCCGTCGAATCTTTGAATCTCGATTGCTTCCAGGCGTTCCTCCGGGGTACGCGCGAGCCAGTAGCCGCATCCGCCGTCGTCCGTCGCGGAGACGGAAATCGACTTCCCCCCCCGGCAAATCGTCATTTCGAATGATGCCCACGAGCCCCATTCTCGCACAACCGTTCCGGTGCCGCAACCAAATCCGAATTCAATGCGGAACTCAAGCTTGCTTCAGCGTTTTCAGCCTCCATTCAGCGTTTTCAGTGTCGCGCCTTTATTCGGCCTTCTTTATATTGGCGCATACCGGGCACCCCTGGAGCGAGAGCGGGAGTTCGAGGCCGCATCCTGCAAGCAGATCATGATTGGCGAGAATCGAAGCGGTCGGGCCGTCGGCCGCCACGCGCCCCTCGTGCAGCACTATGGTCCTTCCGCATAGCGCGTAGATCATGTCCAGGTCGTGCGACGCGATGATTTTCGTGTGCATGAAGCCGGCCAGCAAACCGATGAGCTTCCTTCGCGCCCTGGGATCAAGCCCCGAAGTCGGCTCGTCCATCACGAGGATGTCGGGCGACATGGACAAGGCCGTGGCAATCGCCGCCGCTCGCTTCTCGCCCCCCGACAGCTTGTACGGGGGACGCTTCCGGAGGTGCAGGGCGTTCACGGATTCGAGCGACGCTGAAACGCGGCTCTCGACCTCCGCGGGAGGCAGATGCATGTTCAAGGGTCCGAAGGCCACGTCCTCCTCAACGGTCGGCATGAACAGCTGGTCGTCCGGGTCCTGGAATACCGTGCCCACGCTGCGCCTGACCTGGGGGAGCGTCTGGCCGGTCACCGGGAAGTCTCCGACCCGCACGGTGCCCTTCCCGGCGAGCAGGCAGCCGTTCAGGTGCATGAGCAGCGTGCTCTTGCCCGCGCCGTTCGCGCCCACGATTCCAACGGATTCGCCGTGCTCGATTCGGAAGGAAACGCCCTTCAGGGCCGGGGTGCCGTCCGGATAGCTGTACTCCAGATCCGCGGCTTCCACGATGTGATGGCTCACGCCTAAGCCTCCAAATTATAACGCAGCCGAGCCGCAGCCAAAACGCTGCGTTAATTCCCAATCACCAATCGCCAAATCCCAATCCTGCCATGACATGGTGACTTTACCCTACACCCTCCACCCTGAACTTTGCCCCTTGCCCCCTGAACCCTGAGCCTGACTATTGGTCGCCATTAATCCGTGCAAGCTCCTGAACGGATTAATGCCTCCCACAGGGACCAAACCTGTCAAGTCCTGGTTTCAGGTTGACACTGCTTGCCTGGATTCCGGCTTTCGCCGGAATGACGATGTTTAATGAAACTAGTACGGTCGCGGCTCTGTTGTGCGCCGTACGTTTCCTTCGGTCTTACGGTCTTACGGTCTCACGGTCTTACGGTCTCACGGTCTCACGGTCTCACGGTCTTACGGTCTTACGGTCTCACGGTCTTACGGTCTTACGGTCTTACGGTTTACTGCTTACGGTTTGCCGTTTACGGTCTACGGTCACACCCATGCCATCCACGGTTCACGGTTTACGGCTTACCGTTTACAACTTACTCCACCCTACACCGCGAACCCCATCAGATCCCCGAGCCTCTCGGCGAGGTTCCCGAACCTGGCGAGAACGAAGAACCCCCCGCATCCTGCCAGGAAACACGTGTCCGCCCATGACCAGCGGAACGCGCGAAGCGAGGGAAGGGATCCGTCGAATCCCCGCGCGAGCATTGCCGAATGCGTCCTCGATCCGCGGTCATGCGCATGAAGGAGCAGGTGGCCCGCCAGCGAAGCCCACACGCGGATTCCAGGCCCCCTTCCGTCCCGGGACCTGAGCATGTGAGCGCGGGTCATCCTGGCGGCCTCGTCCGAAAGGATGAACATGTACCTGTGCAGCAGCAGGAACTGCGTGATGACGATGCGGGGAGCGCCGAGCCTGCCCAGCGCCGCGCAGACCTGCACGTATCCCGTGCATGCGAGAAGAAGCAGCACCGCGCTCACCGTGAGCATGAAGCGGAGCATAATCGAAGCGAACGAAATCCACCCCCCCGGCACGTCCAGCGCGCCCAGGCTGATCGCCGTCTCCCTGTCCAGGACCGGATTGAACATTCCCGCCAGCAGCGCGAAGGGGGACGCGAACAGCAGGTAGCGGAAGAGCACCCTTGCAGGCACCTGCCCCAGGGCCAGAATAGCCGCGGGATACAGGAAGAGTGGCGTCATCTCCGCGATTTCGTATTTCCCGAACGACACGACCGTCCCCAGGAACATGGCCGTGACCGCCGCCTTCGCCCGCGGATCAAGCCTGCGGACCGGTGTGTCCCGGGACGCCAGAAGGTCCAGGGATTCCATGTCCCTCGCAAGCACGTCTATCCTGGACATGCGCGCCATCCGTTTCAATCTTACATGTAACAATGCTTTGATACAGGAATCAGTTTTGCCGCAAAGAAGCGCAAGAAAGCGCAAGTTCCGGTCATGCTTCAAAGGTCACGGCCGCCTCTTGATGAAACGAATGCAGAAGCCCGCAAGTCCCGCAAGAACCAGGACAGCGAGCCCTCCGACCAGCCCGGACAGCGTTGTACCCGCGCTGATCGCAGGCCAGGCAGCCGAGTCCCCGCCCGGAGGTCCGCCCGCCTCCGTCCCGGCATCCATGCTCCCCGGGCCCTCAGCGCCCGGCCTGAAGCCGTAGTCTGGAAGGACTGCGGTCTTTTCCTGGATTCCGGCCAGGGACGAGCGGATTCCCTTGGCCGGAACGTCCGGCTCCTCCTTGCCGGAAGCCTTGAACATGGACCACTCGAGACCGTCCGGCAGCGACGACGCGAACCAGGACAGCACGCCGCCCGTAACGACCGCGGCTACGGCGAACGCGGCAAGAACGAGACGGAGAGCGCCCGCCCCTGGCTCAGCTCCATGCGCAAGGATTTCCGGCCGGGCTTTCGCGACGAACGAGAACAGAGCCGCCGTGACCGCGCCTTCCACGACGCCGATGGCGAGATGTATGGGCTGCATGAGCAGGAGGAACATGCCAAAGGGAAGGTCGGAGATGCCCGACGCGGCGGTCTGGGCCACGACGCCGAATGCGCCGAGCTGAAGGCTCACGATTCCCGCTGCCATTGAACCTGCTGCCAGGCGGCCCCTGCCGGGCTCTCGACCCGCTATTCCCCTGAACACGAGCGGGTAGGCGACGAAGCACGGCCAGAATCCGAGGTTGAAGGCGTTGCAGCCGAGCGCGAGCAGCCCCCCGTCCGCGAAGAACAGGGCCTGGACCGCGAGAATCGAGAACATGACGATGAACGCCGCATGGGGGCCGAGGAGGACCGCGAGAATCAGTCCTCCGCCGAGGTGGCCGCTCGATCCGGTCATGGGTATCGAGAAGTTGACCATCTGGGCCGCGAAGACGAATGCGCCGAGCACGCCCATCAGGGGCGCCCTGGATTCGGCCGCTTCCCCCTTGAGCTTCCATGCGGAATACCCGGCGAGACCTGCCGAGGCGGCCCACATCGCCCCGCCCACCGCCGAGGAAACCAGCGCGTCGGCCATGTGCATGGGAATCTGCTCCTAGAAGGCGGTTGTGCTTTTGAGATTTGGGATTTTCTCCCCGTTCAATAATACTTTAATCAAATACGTAATACCGCATCCCAAAAAGAGAGAGGGCCTCATCATCCCATCTCCTTCCCGGTGGTGGTCATCATGAGGGATGCGTGCTTGATTCCCTTTATCGACTTGAGCCTCTTGACGAGCCGGGCGACGGTCTCGGCCTTGCCGTCCACGATTATCGACTCGAGGCAGCTGTCGTGGTCGAGGTGAGCGTGGGTCGTGGAGACGATGACGTCCTCGAACTCGTGCTGCACGGCGACGAGCTTTCCTGCGAGCGGCTTCAGGTGGTGGTCGTACACGAGCACAACCGCGCCTGCCACCTCCTTCCCCGCCTGCCATTCCATCCTGACCAGCGACTGGCGAATCATCGCCTTCACGGCCTCGGAACGCGTGGGATGCCCCTCGGCCCTCCAGGCATGGTCGAACTGCCTCAGGAGGTCGCCGCCCAACGACACGCTGAATCTCTCGGTCCCGGACATCTCCGTCTCCCGATGATGGTAATACGAAAACTGGAAATATATTATCCCGGGGGGCCCGGGGATTGTCAAGGGGCACCCCGCGCCGGCGGCGATGAAGAGTCGCGTCCGGAACCGGTCGTACCGGCAACCTGCAGGGGAGTCGGGTGGTCTGGGAAAGATCTATTCCATTCGAACCGGGAAGTCCAAGGATCCAAAGTCAGGGTCGTGGCATACGTATGGCGCACAACAGAGCCGCGGCTGTAAGGCCGCGGGACGTCGTGGTTGTGCACCGGGCGTCCAACGTCAAAAGCCCAGAGTCGAAAGCCCCGCCGTTCCCGCTCCCGTGTTCCGAGTGGCGTATGGAATCAAGGCATTTGCCGTCATCCCGGCGGAAGCCGAATCCAGGACCCTCCTTCGGAGACGGCGGCCAATCACGGCAGCGGAGTGCCGTTGCTACATCCGCCCGCCGTGCGGGCAAAATCAAATCATCTCCACGAACGCCGCCATGCGGGTCGAGAGCTGCTCCATGTCGCCCATGCCGTAGTCCGTCTCCACGGTGATTACCGGAATCCCCGCCTTCTTAAGCGCCTTCTCGACCAGTATCCCCTCGATTGAATAGATCTGGCAGAACTTGAGCACGTACTGCACGACCCCCGCCGCATTCCACTCCCTCGCCATGGATACGACGTTCTCAATCCTGCGGTCGTTCGGCGTGAAGCACGCGCAGGGCGTCTCCAGGTACCGGTCCGCTATGCGGTCCAGCGTCTCGCCGAGCGTTCTGCCCGGCTTCACCTCCGGGTTATGGAAATATCTGGCCCCCGTGCAGGTCTCCTCGGCCGCGACAACCGCCCCGGAAGTCTCGATTACGTGGTGCAGCTTCCAGTTGGGTATCGCCATGGGCGTTCCGGTCACCAGCACGCGCTTCGAGCCTGCGAGCACGCCCTTGCCTTTCTCCCCGCGCTCCTCTGCCTCGGCCGCGAGCGCGTTCGTCTTCTCCGTGAACCGCCTGACGTCGTCGTAGAATGCAATCTGCGACACCAGCAGAGCGTCCTTGCCGCTGATGGGCGCAGGGTCCGCCCTCCTAGCCATGTACAGCCTGTCGAGCGCCTTCCTCTTCCCGTTCGTGAGGCTCAGCGCCTCCGCAAGCTTCTCGTTCGTAATCCTCCTGCCGGAAAGCTCCTCCATCCTCTTCAAGAGCTTCCTCACCTCCGCGCGCCACAGCGCTCTTGCCTCGGGCTCGACTTTCTTCTGGGGAACCTCCATCACGTGCACGTCCAGCTCCTGCTTGAGCAGCTCCCACACCTTCTTCTTTCCGTCGCAGGTGGTCTCTCCCACGAGCATGTCGCAGGCCTGTAGGTAAGGGCAGATCTTCGCGTCCTTGAACCCGTACACGGATTTTATGAGCGGGCAGAGGTCGCGCGGCAGGGTCTTCTCCGCGTCGGGTATCGAGAATTCCGCGCCGCCGCACAGCCCGACCCCGATTGCGCCCGCGGCCATGAGTATCTCGTCCGGCACGTAGACGCAGAACGTGCCGACGACTTTTCCCCCCTTCTTCTTGTGCTCCAAAAGCTCCTTCACCCTCAGCCCGTGTATCTCGGATACGACGAAGTCGAAGTACTCCATGCCCTTCGGCCGGTCCTTCTGAGACAGGTACAGCATCGGATAGAACTCGCCGAGGATCCCCATCAGGCTCTCGTGCCTTCTCAGATCGAGCCCCAATCCCTCCCACATAGTGTCGTAGGTTCCCATGCTTCCTCCTTTCAAACGGTTGCCGAATTTCCCCCGGCCGACAGCTTCCGTCTCCCATGTGCTGTTCCGGAATCCGCGCGGCCGGCCCCGTGCCCCATGCCCCGCATCCGGGCTTCCGGCTACATGGCAATACTATAGTTGCTTCGATTTGAAAATACTATCCATTATATTGAAAAAATCAATTTTACCCGCACCCGGCCTTGAAGACCGGGACCCAAGTCCAATGCCAGAAGCCTGGAGAAATCGCCGCCTTGCCCTGCCTGGAAAAACCCGGCGGCTCCCACAGCGCAGCTGAGCCGCAAAGAAGCGCAAGAGGCGCAAACAGATCCTGCGAGATAGCAGCCGGTTCTGCTCTAACTCTGCTTTTTCAGCCTGAACAGCCTTCCCGCCCTCCTGAGCAGCCCCTCGCCCTCGAACAGCTCGAGCCATGCCGACGCTTCGCTATTGGTCACGCCGAGCGCCTGTTTGACCTCCGCCGCCCCCGTTGCGCCGCGCTCTCCGGCGAGATGGAGGACCGTCTCTCGCGCCTTCCGGACGAAGGTCGAGTACGCGTACCCCTTTCGCGAGACCGCCGCCGCGGTTCCCGAACGGAGCAGGGACCCGAGCGCCTCCGCTACGTCCTCGACTGCTGCGCCGGACGACCCGGCGATTTCCTCCATCGTGCACGGGCTCATTCCGCGCCGGATGAGGAACTCCGAAATCCGGGCAGCGACGGGCCCCGCGCCTTCCTCCGCCCCCGCCGGGGAAAGGAGCGACAGCAGCCCCGCCTTGTCCTTCAGCCGGCCCATCCTGCACAGCATGCCGGCCGCGACGTCGAGAGCCGCCCTCCCAATCCCGAGTCTCGCCGCCGCCTCGTCCTTCTCCACGCTCCCCGAAAGCGGCACGCCGGTGAGCACCAGCCCGTGGCCTTCCATGGTGAACGACCTGAGCACCGGCATCCGAAACACCCTGTCCCGCCCGCCCTCGCCTGCAAACCGCGATGCCATGGCGTCCACGGCCGGCTCCAGGAGGTCCATGCCTTCGCCCGTCACCGAAGAGACGGCAATTACGGGTTTGCCGTCCAGAAAAGTCCCGCGAACCGCGGCCCGCGCGTCTTCGGCTGCCATCCCCCTCAGTTCGGCATCCGCGAGGTCCGCGCGGGTCAGCGCGATAATCCCGTCGCCGAGGCCCAAGAGACCCGCGATTGCGATGTGCTCGCGCGTCTGCGGCATGACGCCGCCGTCCGCGGCGATCGCGAGAATCACGGCCTTCACCGCCGACGCCCCCGCAATCGGGAAAGAGTCGTTTCCCAGATCAGCCGTTCCGGCATGTCGTCGGAGGGACGTGGTTTATTAGGGAATGGCCCGGCGCAGCGGGGAAACTTATCAGCGGTCATATCCGAATGCCGTGTCCGCCCATAACCACAGCAGGTTCATGAACGGAAAGCGCCGGATGAAGAACCTCGGGATGGCGTGGATTGTCCCGGCCGGTTTCGTGTAAGGGCATGAGCTTATGCAGTTCGAGCAGTCGGCGGTGTTCACCGTCCAGAACGAGTAGCACTCGTCCGCGTTGACGTACCACTTGTACGCCCCGGGATTGTTCGACGGCGACCCCCACGGAGCCTCCCACGACGGCTCGCGGTCGAACGAAATCGACCTCGATGGGCAGCGGGCGGCGCACTTCATGCATGTCCTGCAGAACCGCCTCGCCCCGAATGAAACAGGCCTGTCGGGGACGAGGGGAAGGTCGGTGAACACCTTGCAGATTCGCATGCGCTGGCCGATTTCCGGAGTGATTAGAAGCCCGTTCCTCCCGGCTTCGCCTAGGCCCGCGTCGACCGCAAGCGGCACGGACAGCGCCGTGTCGTTCCCGCATGCGACGGCCGACCACCCCAGGTTCCTTATGAACTCCGCCATGCATGCGGACGCGAAGCACATCCTGCTGTACCCGTTCCCGGTGGCGACCGCAGCCCCGAGCGCAGGGGACCTGAGGATGCCCTCGTAGTCCATTTCAATCAGCATCACCACCGCATGCTTCATGCCCGGGGGCAGTTCGAGAGCTTCTCCGGAAATCCTGTTCGAATAGACCCAGAGCGGATTGACCGCCGCAATGCCCGCCTTGAACGCGCCGAAAACCCGGGCCGCGGCCTTCACGGCATCGGATGCCTCAGCGGGACTGCGCGGACGCCAGGGCCCCAGCGCTGCAGTCAGCGGGTCCTCGGTGCGGTTCACCGGGCCGGCGCCGGGCTCCATGTCCCCGATTCTTCCCCACGAGAACCCTCCCCGGTAGGTGTCGTATACCGTCCATGCGGCGGCCTGCAGCGCGTACCCGACCCTCGAATACCCCGGGACATCGAGCCTGACTTTCTCCGGCGCTCCGTCTGCGATCCCCTTGCGAAATCCCTTGAACGACTCGTCCCAGCCGGCGCGGGCGAATCCGATGTACTTCTGGTCGAAGCGCCTGATGCGCGCCTCGTCCAGAAGGTACGGGGCTTCCAGGAATCTCCGGGTCTCGGCTTTCACTTGTTTGTCCGCGCGGCGGTCTCCGCTTTCCCGATTATGCTTTTAAAACCGGACTACGCATCGAGCATGCGGACCGGGACGCCAATCCCGCCTCCACGATGCCGTCCGGCGCCCGGAATATGGCAGAGCATGCGCGCGAATGCAAGCCGGAGGCCCCTTCGACGGCTCATCCGCCTGTTTTCGCCCGACCTGAAGATGTATCATCCCCGGTTCAAGTCATGGGCTGCTCCATTCCGCAAGGGTTCACGACGGGCAATCGGGAGTCGCGGGTCATGATAGAGGAGAAAGAACTGCTTCGCGCCGCCGCGGCGGTCCGGCTTGGATTCGCGACCCCGTCCCAAATCCGCGAGGCGGCGGTCGAGGCCTCCGCAGGGGAGAAGGGCAGCCTCACTGATGCGCTGCTTTCCCGGGGCCTGCTCACCACTGCTGCACTGGAATGCGTCGATGCCTTTATCCGTGCCCGGACCGGAGACACCGGAAATGCGCACGGCATGCTGCTGGCTTCCCTGACCAGCCCCGGCGACCTCTCCGCCATGTTCAAAGGCCTTCCGGAGGAACCGCGAATCCGGGAGACCCTGCTCGAGTGGAAGGGCGCTGCCTTGGCCCCGCGGGACGCCTCCCCGGGACTCAAGACCGCGTTCCGGGACGGCGGCGCGACGCTCAAGGAAGGCGTCCCCGGCCCGGCGGACGCTCCCGTGGAACTCAGGTCCGGGAACTGGGACCGCTACGAGATAAAGGGAGAACTCGGCCGCGGGGGCCTTGGCAAGGTGCTCGACGCGATGGACAGGGATTTCGGCCGCGAGGTGGCTGTGAAGACCATGCTCCCAGGCCAGCCCCCTTCCGCGGTCGAGCGCTTCCTTCAGGAGAGCCGCGCCGCAGGAAGGCTGCCCCACCCGAACATCATCCCGATTTACGAAATGGGCTTCATCGGCGATCCCGCCCGCCGCGCCCCTTATTTCACCATGGCCAAAATCAGGGGCCGTGACCTCGGACGAATTCTGCAAGCGGTGGAGCGGGGCGGGTGGGAGGGCCGTGAGGAAAAGACAGATTCGAGATTCGAGATTCGAGATTCGCGCGGCAGTCAGTCCCCTGCCGCTAACCGCTCACCGCTTCCCGCTGGAAGTGATCCCCGCCAGCAGTTCAACCGGCCGCGCCTTCTCGGGATCTTCCTGGACGTCTGCAACGCCGTCGCCTACGCGCACGACCACGGCGTGATACACAGGGATTTGAAGCCGGCCAACGTGATGGTCGGCGACTACGGCGAGGTGTACGTGGTGGACTGGGGCCTGGCGAAGATTATCGGAGAAAACGGGCAGCGGTCAGCGGTAAGCGGCGAGACGGAGAGCGTGAAGCGGGGACCGGGGAGCGGGGAGAAAGAGACAGATTCGCGATTCGAGATTCGAGATTCGAGCAGCAATCAGCCCCTTGCCGCTCACCGCTTACCGCTTACCGCTTCTGACACTCCCTTGCTCACGCTCGAAGGAACCGTCATGGGCACGCCCGCCTACATGCCCCCGGAGCAGGCCGCAGGCAGGATATCCGAAATCGACCAGAGGTCCGACATATACTCCCTCGGCGCCATACTCTTCCAGATTCTCACATTCCGCCCGCCTTTCGAGGGATCCTCCGCCCAGAACGTGCTCATGAAGGTCATCAGCGAGGAAACGACACCGCCGTCCCGGCGCGTGTCCGAGATGCTTTCCGCGATGGAAGGGCCCGTCATGCGGGAAACTCCGCAGCCCGGTCATGCTCCTTCCGCGCAGGGCGGAGAAGCACCGTCCGCCGCAGCGGCGTTCACCCCCGATCCGGTCCCCGAGGAGCTCGACCGGATTTGCCTGAAGGCCCTGTCGAAGGACAAGCGGCTGAGGTTCTCGACGGCCAAGGAACTCGCAAATTGCATCCAGGACTTCCTCGAAGGCGAAAAGGAGCGCGAAAGGAATCACGCTGCCGCCCTCGAACGCGTGCAGGCGGGCAGGGAACACGCCTCCCTCTGGAAAGCGCTAGTCGCCGAGAAGGCGGCTAACTGGGCGGCCATCAAGGAGGGATTCGTAAAGCTCAAGCCCTTCTGGCCAATCGAAAGGAAACAGGCCTATATCGACATCTACCGCCGGTCCAAGGAGATACTGGACGAGACGGCCCGCGAGTTCGGCGCCGCACAGGCCGCGTTCCAGGAGGCGCTGGGATTCGAAAAAGGCAATCAGGAAGCCAGGGCGGGACTCGCCGACCTGTTCTGGGAGCAGTTCCTCCTGATGGAGCAGGAGGACAATCGCGGCCAGATGGTGTACTGCGAAGGCCTGGTCAGGCAGTACAACGACGGGCAGTACGACGAGCGGCTCGGCGGCAAGGGCATCCTGTCGGTCCGCACATCCTCATACCCCTGCCGCTGCATGCGCGAGGGCAGAATCGTGGATCCTGGAGAATTCGACCCCGATTCCACCGGCAATCCCGCTGCTTCCTTCGCGATGCGGCTTTGCAGCCATCCTATGTCCGGGCGGGCCTACGACGGCCACGAAGGCGGGCAGGGCATGCCCGAGCTCGAGCCGCGAGAGCCCATGACGCTCAAAGTGCACAGTCGCTCCTGCAGTACCGCGGCTCTGGACGGCGTCTCTGCATGGCTGTTCCGGTATGAAACGAGGGACTACCGCATGTTCCCGGCGTTCCCGGCCGGAGTGGAGGCGTCAGGCTCGGCCTGCGCCGTAATCCCCCCGCAGGTCGCGGATTCATGCTTCGCAAAGGATTCGCCGTACCGGCCTTCCGAAGGCCTGTTCCTCGGAAAGACCCCGCTTGCCGGAATCCGGATTCCCATGGGGTCATATCTGCTAATCCTGTCTCGCGACGGGTTCAGGTCCGTCAGGTACAGCCTCCACGTGACCAGGCTGCTCAACGCCGACCTCGAAATCGTGATGTACGGCGAGCGCGACGTCCCGGCCGGATTCGTCCAGGTGCCGGCTGGAAGCTTCATATTCCAGGGCGACAAGGGAGCACTGTACACGGCCGAGAGACAGGTGCTCGACATGCCGGACTTCTTCATCTCGGAGCGCCATTTCACCTGCGCCGACTACCTCGGGTTCCTGAACGCCCTGTCGGCCGCCAATCCCGCCGAAGCGGAAGCCAGGACGCCCCGCAAAGCCCAAAAGGGAGGGGAATACTGGCCCAGGGACTCCGATGGGCGTTTTATCATCCCGACCGAGGAATGGATTGCCGCCTCAAATCCCAATCTAAGGGACAGGGCGCAGAAGCTCGACAAGTGCTCGTTCTGGTGGCGGACGGACTGGCCGGCGCTCGGCGTCTCCTGGCAGGACGCGATGGCCTTCATCGCACGGAAGACCAGGGAGACCGGTTATCTCCTGAGCCTCCCCAACGACCTGCAGTGGGAAAAAGCCGCTCGCGGCACGGACGGCAGGCCATACTCGTGGGGATTGGACTTCGACTCGACCTTCTGCAACACTTCCCAGTCCCATGACGGCCCGATGCGGCCCGTGCCAGTGAATTCCTACCCGTCCGACGAAAGCCCCTACGGCGCCGTGGACTTCCTGGGCAACGCCCGCGATTTCATGCTGAACGACCCTGGCTCCAGGCATCCCGGCTGGTGCACGACAAGGGGCGGCTACTGGTCCACTAGCGGCATGCTCGTGAGAATCACTCCGCGCACGGGCCTGGTGAAGACCGCCCCTGATCCGGACACGAGTTTCAGGACCGTCCTCTACCCCTCCATATCCTCCATCAGACTGGATCCCGAATACTCGAAAAGCCTGGCGAAATAGCCCGGCAAGCGAAGGCGGATCAGCGGAAACTGGATCGAAAAATTCAGAATCCGGCCATGTCCTTCCCCCGCTGCCGTTCGAGAATCCCCTCGATTTCCTCGCGCGAAAACAGCCTCCCCTTGACTGCTCCCGGGCATTTCCCTTCCACCTCCGCAATCCAGCGCTTCCGTCTCATGTTCTCCGGCCAGAAGGGCCACGAGGAGCATTGCAGAGGCCTCGCCGGATACACGATGCATTCGCTTCCGGAAAGGAAAACGCAATCCTCTCCCTTGTTCCTCAGGCAGGCGTATCCGCCCACCGGAACCAGGTACTTCGCCCGCATGTCGTCGACGCTGATACGCAGCATGGACGCGAGCTTCTCGTCTTCCCCCTCGAGCAGGAACACGTACTTCTCCCCTCCGCGGTCGCGGCAGCATGCCCCGCATTTCACACAGGAAAACCAGAGGCCGTTCTCATACCAGACCATGACACTCGAATCCCGAATCGTAACGCGGCAGAGCCGCAGACAGGATCGGCATCCAATATTCAAGAGAAGGTCGAAAGTCATCTCTGAAGGGGCGCGCCGTGTCAAGCTGTACCAACCCATTATATAAGGGGGTCCGGGGGGATGCATCCCCCCGGCGGGGGTAGGGGGGCAGCGCCCCCCGAAAAGGATCCCCCCCGCTTCCCCCCTGGGGGGGACGGGAGGGGGGATCCCCCCCTGGGACAGGTCACGCAAAACCTGAGTCTCGTCGCTCTAATCCGATTCCGTCGGATCCATCTCTTCACCGTCGTCGCGGTATGAGTACGTCCCGGGAAGCGTCGCAATCAAAGTACGAGGTTATTACCTCATGGACTTTCCGCGCTCACTTCCTCAATCATGATTCCATACTTCGCCAGCGTCGCATGGATGCGGTTCTTCAGCTGCGTCCGCTGGCCCGTCAGCGCCATCCTTGTCCGAGGAAGTTCCCTCTTGTCTCTGAGGTCCTCCGGGGGTATCCACACTGTTGGCAATGTTCCGTTCCTCTGCAGGACAATCAGACCCTTAACGTCCAGCTTGTCCGTCTTGTTCGACAACCCCATGAAAAGCTTGGCCTTGCCGGCGTGGACAAGCTGGGGGGTGAGTCCCGCTTCCTCTACGTCCCGGACAACCCAGTACCAGTTCCCAGTGGTTTCGACAGCGACTGGAGAACCCCGGGTATACATGGACAACGAGTTCCGAATCGCCCCGCGTCTGTGCTCAATCCGCTGCTCACGAATCAGCTTGCGGTCTTCCCCCTCCACACGGAGAAGAGAATACTTCTTGTGGACATCCAACGCTATCAGCTCCATGCACGCACCTCCTTTACTCGAACAGCCTGTAGACTCTACATGACTCCCCGAGTCAAGGCGCGCCCTTTCATGCAATCAAGGTCGATGGCAATCCCTGCTCCGAACCTTTCAATGAACTCAATTGTATCGTCATTCCGGCGAAAGCCGGAATCCAGCTGATATCTCATTTCAGATTGCCAGGACTGACCCCTTTCCGCTCCGAAAATGCTAACCTTGGGAAATCCTTCAGCGTGGTCAGCTTTTAATCATGCCTCAATCAGCCACAGGCCGAAAAGCGGGTCGAGCTTGCGGATTATGTCGAATCCGGTCTCGATGACGCAGATCTCCACGGTCACCGCGCACACGGCTTCCACCAGGTGGCCCGCCACGGCTTTCAGGTCCTTCCCGGCGCAGACCGCATGCGCATGAAGTGCTGGATCGCCTTCCTTCAATCCAAGGTTGCCGGCAAGGGAGACCAGTTCCTGAGTTTCAGGGAACCTGCGGGTCTCGTACTTCTTTTTTTCCGCGTCGAACCAGGCGAGCTCCGCGTCCCTGACCGCGCCAAGGCCCGAGAGCACGGCGCCCTTAATCCCGTACTCCTTCGCGAAATCCCGTATCGACGCAGACAAGGGATCACCGGGATTAAGCTTCAGCATGAACTTCCTGGCCCCGGGTCTTCCGCTCGATGTAAATTTCATTTCCTCCTCCTGCTTCGACCTGCGCGATTGCTTTCCAGGGCAGATTGTCATAAGAGCTTCGCTGCGATTTGAGCGAGATGCTTCCCCAGGAACCTCGCCCCTGCAAGCTCGTTCGAAGACGGCTTCCTGCTCCCGTCTCCTCCCGCAATCGTCGACGCGCCGTACGGCGAGCCGCCGGATACCTCGGACACCGTGGTCTGGCCCTTGAACGAGTACGGCAGTCCCACCACGACCATGCCGTGGTGCATGAGCGTCGGAATGAAGCTCAGGATGGTCGATTCCTGCCCGCCGTGCTGCGTGCCCGTGCTGGTAAACACGGCCGCTGGCTTGCCGATGAGCGCCCCCTTGGACCAAAGCCCGCCCGTGGCGTCCAGGAACTGCCTCATCTGGCCGCACATGTTGCCGAACCGCGTGGGCGTGCCGAACGCAATCGCGTCCGCCGAAGCCAGCTCATCCGCCTTGCAGACCGGAACGTGGTCGAACGCCTTCTGGGCCTGCGCGGCCCCCATCTTCTCGAGCACATCCGCAGGCAGCGTCTCCGGCACGCGCCTCAGCACTCCCTCCGCCCCCTTCGCCTCCGCGACCCCCTGCGCGACCGCCTCGGCCATCGCATGGACGTGGCCGTACATGGAATAATACACGACGAGAACTTTCATCATCTACCTCCTTTGAATCCTCCTTCGCCCGCAATCGGGCCTCAACCGCATAGATTGGGACTTCTTCCCGCGGTTTGCAATCCAGAACCCGGAGTCGTGGAACAGGCATCTATCCGACTTCCGTCTCAACACAGGCAGGGGCGAAGAGTCCGGAATCTTCGGGCGGCGGGCGCTTAAGTTTTCTCTGA
>DYIT01000078.1 GCA_020723505.1 Candidatus Kuenenia stuttgartensis | reverse complement strand
CAGTGTCGAAAGCCATGGTCTGGTAAATACTAATTTGCACTTATTAGTAAGTGACTGAAGCGACATGCCGCGGGCGTTCATTCCCGCCTGGGATACGTGCGGCATCGAACCACTGGTCGTGTCTGCAGGAATGGCGGCTCCCGGAAGTTGGAACGGTTGCCACCAGATGTAGGAATGGGTGTTCACCTGATGTGGGAATGATGGAATGGGTGGTAGCCACAACGCGGGAAAGGGCGGTCACATTGACGCAGGAATAATGGAAATAGCGCGGTTTCCATTCTTCCAACATCGGGCAACCGCCATTCCAGCATCAATACAACCATTCCAACGTCGAGCAACCGCCATTCCTGCATCCTGCGACCGCCATTCCTGTATCCGACCTTGGACTTCCGGCTTTTGACTTTGGACTTCGGACATTGTTAGAATCCTCCTTGCCGTAATTGGCGCGGCGGAATCGGAGGAAAAAGATGAGCAGGAAACTCGTTCTTGCGTTCGCATTGGCCATCGCCCTCTCGTCATGCTCCAAACAGGACCCCGCCCCCGGCCCTGCTCAGGGCGCGAACCAGTCGGAAATCGGCCAGGCCGCCCCTCGAAAACCGCTCTTCGAAAACAGGGAGAAGCTCGACCTCGGCATGTACAAGGGCAGAGTGGTAGTCCTCGAACTGGGAGTCGTGGGATGCACGCTCACGGGAGAGGTGTACAAGAGCATCAACGCTTTCGCCAAGGATCCCGAATTCTCCAAAGGCCTGGCTTTCGTGCGCGTCGACTTCGGCCAGGACATAGGGGAAACCGAAGCCTTCTACAAGAACAATCCCCCTTCCTTCGACGTGTTCGGCGACCCGACCGGCGCAATCGGCAAATCCCTCCCGTCCCGGGCGATGCCCACGCTCTACATATACGGCAAGTGGGGCGATTTGCGCTATTACGGCGGACTCGATGACGAACAGTTCCGGAAAATGACGCAGACGCTCAGGACCGAAAAAAAACCGATGGATGAGAATTTCTGGCTGAAAAAGACACTGGACAAGGGATCCGAAGTCATCGATTTCACCCTGCCCGACATGGCGGGCAACCAGGTATCCTTCGCCGGATTCAGAAAGGACGCCAAGGCGCTTCTGCTAATCTTCGCCGGAACCTCATGCCCCATTTCGCGCGATGCCATGCAGGCCCTGAGCACCCTCTGCGAGGAAACCGAAGACTCCGGGCTCTCGGTCATCGCCGTGAACTCCGGCCAGGATGCCGAATCCATCCGCAAAGTCTACGAGCCCATGGAGCTCGCTTTCCCGGTCCTCGTGGACGCCGACGAGGCGGTGGCAAAGAAATACGCAATCGACGCTGTGCCCACTGCCTTCGTTATCTCCGCAGACGGACGCATCGCACTCCGCAGCCTCTGGAACGAACACGCCATCGTCCAGGAAGCAAAAATCCTCCTGGGCCTCATGAAGCCCGAGGACCGCAAGGAATTCAAGGAAGCGGGAACCGGCTGACGCAGATAACCACTCCCGCGCCCCGTGCGGCGTAAACCTTCGGTTTAATCGACCGACTCTTCTCCGGCGGATCAGCCGCTGTTCGCGTCTCCCGGCTTCCATCGGGATTTCTGAGGCAGTTTCAGGAAGTTTTCTGTGGGAGGCGGATGTTCCGGCGATCACCCGCCCCCTCGCCGGAACTCCGCCGAATATCGTCCCTCCGCTCTCTACACTCGACACTCGACACCATTCACCCGACCCAAGCCACTACTCCATCGTCCTCCGGAACCTCTTCACCGCAAGCGCCATCGTCGCGCAGCCCAGAAGCGCGAGCGCGAGCATCTGCGGCCAGAGAACCTCGGGGCCGATGCCCTTGAGGAAAATCCCCCTCAGTATCACGAACAGGTGCCGCATCGGGTTCAGAAGCGTAAGCCATTGCACCGGCTCGGGCATTGCGTCGATGGGGAATGCGAAACCGGAAAGCAGCATCGCGGGCATGAAAAAGAAGAACGAGGCAATCATCGCCTGCTGCTGAGTCCTGCTCACCGTGGAGATGAGCAGTCCGAACCCGAGCGTGGTCAGTATGTAGAGCGCAAGGCATGTGAAGAGCAGAGGCACGGATCCCCTCAGCGGCACCTCGAACCAGAAGACCGAGACAAGGAGAACGAGCGAAGCGTCGAAAAGCCCGATTGCGGCGAACGGGATTGTCTTGCCGGCGATGAACTCGACCGGCCTCAGGGGCGACACCAGAATCTGCTCCATCGTCCCGATTTCCCTCTCCCTCACCACCGCCATGCCCGTAAGCATGAGCGTCATCAGCGTCAGCACCAGTCCGAGAACGCCGGGCACGTAGAACGGCCTGCTATCCAGGTTCTCGTTGAACCATGCCCTCGATTCGAGCGCCAAAGGCTGCTCCGCCGCTTGCGCGCCGCGCGGCACATCCCTGTTGAACGATGCAACCGCACCCGCCGCCGCGGAAAGCATCTTCGAGGCCGATACCGCGTCCGTGCCGTCCACCGCAAGCATCACCGGCGCGGATCTCCCGGAAACGAGCCTGCTCTCGAATCCGCGGTCCGTCCTGAGCACGGCCTTGGCCCTCCCCCGGTCCATCAGGGAATCCGTTTCCCCGCCGCTCGCCGCATGCTCCTCGAGCCTGAACACCCCGGAAGCCTCGAAACGCCCGGCCAGGTCCCTGCTCGATGCGCTCCTGTCGCCGTCCAGCACCGCCATGGGCAGGTCCCGCACGTCGGTGTTGACCGCGTATCCGAAAACCATGAGCTGAAGCACCGGCGCGACCAGCACTACGCCCCTCATCTTCCGGTCCCTGAGGACCTGGATGAACTCCTTGACCAGCATGTGCCTTAGCCTGGTGAACACCTCAGCCTATCCTTTTCCTGAAAACCGCGAACGAGGCGGCCAGGACCGCGGCCGCGAAAACCGAAAGCAGGATCATCTCGACCGCCACCTCATGGAACCCAAGCCCCTTCAGGTAGATGCCGTGAAGCACCCGGATGAAATGCCGCGACGGCACCAGGAACGACACCGCCTGCAAAACCTTCGGCATGTTCTCTATCGGGAACACGAACCCCGAAAGAAGAAACGCAGGCAGGAAAGTGAGAATCATGGCGAGCTGGTTCGCGAGAAGCTGGCTCTTCGCAAGTATGCTTATGAACGCCCCCATCGACAGCGCCCCGACCAGGAATACGCCCGAGAGAAGATACAGGAGCGCGCCGTTGCCCCTGAGCGGCACCCCGAAGACGAACTCGCCCATCAGCATGGCCACGAGCACGTCCGCCATGCCTATGGCGAAGTAGGGCGCCAGCTTTCCGATGATCACCTCCATGCCTCGGACGGGCGTGGAAACCAGCGTCTCCATCGTCCCCTGCTCCCACTCGCGCGCCACCGTGAGCGAGGTCAGAAGCGCCGCAATCACCATCATGATCACGGCTATAAGCCCCGGGAGGATTGAGTTGCGCGATTCGAGAGCCTCGTTGAACCATACCCTTGCACGGGCCTCGGAGGCCGGGGCGGGCCGCGCCATGGCCGCGGCCGCCCTCTCGACCGCGACCTCCTCCCCGAATCCCGCTGCCACCGCCTGCGCGTACGCGAGCGCGATGGCAGCCGTGCTCGGGTCCGTCCCGTCCAGGATGAACTGAACGCGCAAGCGCCTCCCCGAGCCGAGATCGGCGGAAAAATCGGGTGGAATCACCAGCGCCGCAAGGGCCTTCCTCCTGTCCAAGGCGCTTTCGATGTCCCTGTACGACGAGGCAGCCTCGGCAATCCTGAAGTACCTGGACCCCTCGAAATCCGCGATGAGCCCCCTGCTCGCCGGCGTGCGGCTCTGGTCCCAGACGGCGAGGGGCACGTCGTCCACGTCCAGCGTCAGCGCGTATCCGAAAATGACAAGCAGAAGGACAGGGATGGCCAATGATAGGATGAGGCTCCTCGGATCGCGGGCGACGTGTATGAACTCCTTCCTGGCTACGGCCCACAGGCGTCTCGGGTTCACTTCGAAGCCTCCCCTCCGCCGCCCGCCGCTCCGGCGTCGCGCCTGGATACCAGGGACATGAAAACGTCCTCGAGCGATGGCGGCACCGGCTCCGCCGAAACCGGGCCGAATCCCCGGGCGGCGAGAATCTCAACCGCTTCGGCGGCCCCGGCGCCGGCGTCGTCCGCCGTCGCGCGGATTAAGTCCCCGAAAAGCGCGGCTTCATGCAGATGCCGCGCCCCGTCCAGGGCCGCCGCCGCTTCGGAGGGCCTCGCGCATCTTATGGAAAGCACCGCGCCCTGCATGCCCGTCGCCCTGAGCGCGGCCGGCGGCGCGCATGCCACGAGCTTGCCCTTGTCTATCAGCCCGACCCTGCCGCAGTATTCGGCCTCGTCCATGTAGTGCGTCGTCACGAACACCGTTACCCCGCCCTCGGACATCCCGTATATGAGGTCCCAGAACCGCCGCCGGCTCGCGGGGTCCACTCCCGAAGTGGGCTCGTCCAGGAAAAGGATTCCGGGCTCGTGAAGCACGGCGCAGCCCAGAGCCAGCCTCTGCTTCATCCCGGCCGCCAGCGTCCGGGCGGGAGAACCGCCGCATCCCTCGAGGCCGCCCGTCTCGACCACTTGCGCCTTCCGGGCCGATTTGCGGGCCCCGGAAAGGCCGTACAGCCCGGCGAAGAAATCCAGGTTCTCGTTCACGGTCAGGTCGTCGTACAGCGAGAACCTCTGGCTCATGTAGCCTATGTTCGACTTTATCTGATCCCTCTCGCGCCTGATGTCGAAGCCCCCGACCGTCCCCCCTCCGCCGGTCGGCTCGAGCAGACCGCAAAGCATGCGGATCGTCGTCGACTTGCCCGCGCCGTTCGGGCCGAGAAAGCCGAACACCTCGCCCTCCGCGACGTCCAGCGTTATCCCGTCCACCGCCGTGAACGACCCGAACCGCTTGCTCAGGTCCCTGATTGCCAGCGCAGGCCGCAAGAGCGGCTTCGCGCCCCCTTCATGCCGCAAATCCATCTGCATGTCCTGCAATTGCCCTCCCGCGAACGATTCGCTCCGCCGCCTCTGCGCCCGTCATGCCAATGCGGATTGCCGCGGTCGCGCCCCAACGGAGTGGGGCGGCTACAGCCATCGTCGCAGCCACGGCATCCGGCTGTGGCCACGGCACTCCGTTGCCGTGGTCGGTCGCCCCAGCTGAGCGGGGCGGCTACAGCCATCGTCGCAGCCACGGCATCCGGCTGTGGCCACGGCACTTCGGCTGTGGCCACGGCACTTCGGCTGTGGCCACGGCACTCCGTTGCCGTGGTCGGTCGCCCCAACGGAGTGGGGCGGCTACAGCCATCGTCGCAGCCACGGCATCCGGCTGTGGCCACGGCACTCCGTTGCCGTGGTCGGTCGCCCCAGCTGAGCGGGGCGGCTACAGCCATCGTCGCAGCCACGGCATCCGCCGAAGCCTCCGCGCAGATTCAGGCAGGCGAAAGCGGACTGCTGTGATCCAAAGCCCCCCGGTCAAGGTCCGCCGCCGGCCGCCGTCTCCTTCGATCCGAAGGCCGCAGTCAGGAACACGTCCTCCATGGAAGGGGAAACCCTCCGCACCTCCCGGATTCCGATTCCCGCCCCGGCAAGCGCGGCCCTGATCCCCGCCTCGTCGCGGTCAGGATCCGGCGACGCGACGTGGATTCCGCTCCCGAACATCGAAGCCCCGGACCCGGGCATCGCCGCTCGAATCGCGCTCAAAGCCCCGCGGACGTCCTCCGCGCCGACCTCGAGGATTGCATGCCCGAGCCGCGCCTTCAGGTCGGACGGCGCGCCGCATTCAAGAAGACGGCCGGCATGCATGAGTCCGAGCCTCCCGCACCGCTCAGCCTCGTCAAGGTACGACGTGGACATGAACACCGTCACCCCCTCGCCACCGAGCCTGCTCAGGATTCGCCAGAACTCCCTGCGCGATACCGGATCAACGCCGTTCGTGGGCTCGTCGAGCAGAAGGACCTCGGGCCTGTGGACCAGCGCGCACGCGAGCCCGAGCTTCTGCTTCATGCCCCCGGAAAGCTTTCCCGCGTGCCTTCCCCGGAACGGCGCGAGCATGCTGAACCCGAGAAGGCTCTCGATTCGGCCTCGCAGCTCGCCACGGGGCACTCCGTACACGTCCGCGTAGAACCTCAGGTTCTCGTCGACCGTCAGGTCCGGGTAAAGGCCGAAACGCTGGCTCAGGTAGCCAATCCTCCGCTTCACCGCCTCGGGATTCCTGCGCACGTCGCACCCCGCGACCTCCGCCTCCCCCGACGTAGGCGCGAGTATCCCGGCAAGCATGCGAATCGCCGTGGTCTTGCCCGCCCCGTCCGGCCCCACGAGCATGAATATCTCCCCCCTGCCTGCCTCGAGCGTCAGTCCCCGGACCGCCCTGACGTTCCCGAAATCCCTGCAAAGGCCGGTCGCGACTATGGCCGGGCGCATGCCGCTCCCTCGAAAGGTATCTCCGCGTCCGCAGGCATCCCGGGCCTCAGAAGCCCGCCGGGATTGGGGATTGCTATCTTTATCCGGTACACGAGCTTCACCCGCTCGCGCCTGGTCTGCACGCTCTTCGGAGTGAACTCCGCCTCGGATGAAACGAACGTAATCCTCCCCATGAATGGCTTCCCCGGAAAGGAGTCCGTGAGGATTCTGGCTTCCATCCCGGGCCGGACCAGGCCGAGGTCGGGCTCCTCGATCCATGCATGGAGCAGGACCGTGGACAGGTCGGCGACGACCACCACCGGCGCGCCGGGCGCCGCATACTCCCCTGAACCGGCGCCCTCGGAAAGGACCACGCCCGCCACAGGCGACCTGAGAACAGCCCAGGAAAGCCGCGTCTCCGCAAGCGCATGCGCCGCGCGCGCCTGCTCGATGGCTTCCTTCCTCGGCCCCGCCTTCGCCAGGGCCAGCGCTTCCGCGGCCTGCGCAGCAGCGGCCCTCGCCTGGTCGACCGTCTCCTCCCTCGCGCCGGCCTTGAGGAGATTCAGGGACTGCACGGCCTGGTCGAGCGCCGCGCGCGCCTGGTCGATGTCCTCCTTCCTCGGACCCTCCATCGCGAGCTTCAGCCGCTCCGAAGCCTCGGTGCGGCGCGAACTCGCCACCGCGTGCACCGCCCTGGCCGAATCGCGCTCGCGCTCCGGCAGGGTCCCGGCCTCGAAAAGCGCCTGCATCCTCTTCTCCTCCGCCTCGGCCCTCGCGGCCTCGGCCGCGGCCGCCTCATATGCCGCACGCGCCGCCGCAATCTCCTGCGGCCTCGTTCCGGCCGTCAGAGAGCCGAGCTTCGCCTTCGCGCCCTCCACCACCGCCTCGGCCCTCGCCACCTCCTCGGCCCTCGCCCCGGCAAGGAGCTCCTTGAGCCTCGCCTCGGCCCCCGAAAGCGCCGCCTCTGCCTGCGCTATCTCCTCGGGCCTGCTTCCGGCCAGAAGCAGATCCAGTGCCGCTTTTTTCATCCTTGCCTCTTCGCGCAGATCGGAGTCGCCCAGGCGCGCCACCATACCCCCCGCCTCGACCCTGTCGCCCTCCCGGACGGTCCTCTCCACGATGACGCCGGGAATCCTGAAAGCGAGCCTCGTCGTGTCGGCCTCGATTGTCCCGGAGACGCGAATCGCCTCCCGCGCCGGCTCGCCATGAGACAGGACGAACATAATGACCGCCACGCCGGCGGCGAAAACCGCGATGACCGCTGCCTTCCGCATCATGCAATCCTCCTTGCCTTCCCTTTCAGCGCATTCAGCCTTCTTCCAGAGTTTTCAGCGTCGAGGATCCTTTTTCTGATTTTCTCCTGCTGACCTGAGCATCCCCCGAAGGAGCTTCAGGTGAACCCTGACCTGCGCCTTCGCGTCGAAGGCGCCTCCGGACAGGTAATGGAGAATCGCCGCCGGCACCACGAGGCCCATGAGGAGCGGCGGAATCCTCTCCGCAGGGACGTCCCTCCGGATTTCGCCCCTGCGCTGCCCCTCGGCGACGATTTCCGCGATTTCCCTGAAATACCTCCCGAGCGCCTCCCTCAGCATCCCGCGGGCCTTCGCATGCCCGTGGAACACCTCCTCGGAGAAGAGCAGGAGCGGGAACGCGCGGCTTTCGGAAATCATCGAGGCATGCATGCCTACGACCGCTTCAATCCTGCCTGCGGCATCCGTCTTCCGACGCCGGGCCTCGGCCGCGTTCCAGGCGAGCCTCTCCCCGATGTGCGCGATTACGGCCTCGATTACCTCGCCCTTGCACTTGAAATGCCTGTAAAGGCACGAGGGCACGACGCCGATCCGCTCCGCGATTCCCTTCACCGAAAGGCCCCTGACGCCCTTCTCCGACACTATCCCGAGCGCGGCCTCGACGATTTGCCGCCTCCGGATTCCGGTCGCCGTCTTCCCCGCAGCCATCCGACCTCCATGTGAATGAAGATTCACATGTCATTGTAGCGGCCTGCCTGCGTGCGCGCAAGGGAAATGTGAACGGGAATTCACATGACTGCGCTGCTGCGGCCGGACGCCACGGGCGTTAGCCCGCGGGAGTTCGTGGCTGTGGCAAGGCTAAAATTCGAAAGTCATTCCAGGGTCCGCTTCGCGCGTTGCGTGCGGCTGCAGCCACGGCACTCAGCTGCCGTGATCGCATTGATTGTCGATTTCGTCCAGAGCAGAACGTCACGCATCAGCGGCGGCGCTTTGAGCCGTCCGCTGAATGTCTTTGTTGGGCAGCTCGATCGCGGAGACGATTCAGAAAAGGATCGTGAATCTCCTGCGAAGCCAGCCACTGCAATTCTTCCTCCAGCGACATGCCTTCAATTGCCGCAGAGATCCTGTTTCTAATCGACCGCATCATTTCGACCGAGTCGAAGCGTTTTTCAGGTCTGCTCATCGAGTAGCACCTCCCGTGGGGCACGAATCTCAATCATCGGGTAGCCCCTGCGCATATTCACGGAGTTGTAGCCGTGAATACGTTTAAGATTTACGATGTGTTTGAAGTTCCAACTGACCAGCACATCCACTCGGGCCACTGTAGCGATAGCAATGTGCTGGGCGTCCACCAGCATTCCGCTTCGTATCACTCCGGCGGCAATGTATGCATCTGCAAGCTCTTTCGTCTCGGCATCGATCTGAAGTGCCTCGATGTTCGCTTCGGGCACCGAGGCAAGTCGTTTGCGGACCGACTCAGGCGCGGCGGCCAGTTCCTGGACCGTAAGGTTGGACAGGACGAGAACGAAGTCGCCTCTGATAAAACACTCCATCAGGGAGATGGAATGCTCCGCAAACTCGTCGTCCTCGCATCCTCCGACTACCGACGCATCAACGTATATTCGCCGCTTCATGTTGCCATTATACTTCAATCTGATGCGTCAACGCCACGCACGCTTTTCCGTCCCCCCTCTTGTGCAGAGCCTTCCCAACGGGTCGTTCACGAGCGGCTGCAAGCCGTCGCGTACAACAGCTTGTTGCGTCATTTCTCTCAGAAGTACGTGTGGTTCCGGCTCGTCCGGGTTATGCCTTCATAATCCCCGCAGCCGCGTCCGCGACCATGCCTGCCGTGACGTCGAGCATGCACTCGTGCCTGTGCGGGCATTTTTTGAGATGGCAGGGCATGCAGTCGCGGTTGCTCCTGAGGACGACGGCGTTTTCCGCAGGGTCGCTCGTGTACCGCGGATCGGTCGGGCCCATGACGACCACCGAAGGCGTCCTGAACGCGTTCGCGAAGTGCCTCGGGCCAGTGTCGTTGGTGACCAGGAGCGAAAGGTCCCGGACCAGGGGCTTGAGCAGACCAAGCGGAACGTCCTTGGACGCAGGGGCAATGGCAGGCGACCTCATGGCGGAAACTATCGCCTTCTGAACCCGCTCCTCCCCCGGGCCTGCGAGGACGATAATCCGCGCCCCCGTCCCGCCTGCTATCAGGTCGGCCGCTTCCGCGAACCTCTCCGGCGGCCAGCACTTCGACGAGCCCCATGCCGCGCCCGGATTGATCCCCGCGAGTCCGCCTTTCCCGTCCAATCCGAGCCGCTTTCTGAGATCAGCCCACGCCTCCTCCTCCTCCGGCGTGACGAACAGCTCGATTTTCCTCGATTCGGCCTGCACTCCGAGATCAGCTACCAGGTCCAGGTAATAATCCACCATGTAGCGCGGTTCGAACCTCCCGTCCCTCGAAGGCCTCTTCACGGCCCTGGTCAGGATGGCCGATCTCATGTCGCGGCCGTAGCCGATTCGGATTCGCGACCCGCCGAGCCATGCGGCCAGCGCGGACCGGAACGAATTCGGGAACACCACCGCGAGGTCTGCGGGCGACGACCTGAGCGCCTTTGCGGTCCTCAGCATTGCGATGGCGCTCCTCGGGTTCCCCTCTATCCTGAAGACCCTGTCGAACCACGGAGCCCCATTCAGGACCTGGATCGCATATGCCCTCACCACGAGGGTAATCTCCGCATGCGGCATGGATTCCCTGAGCGCCCTGAACGCAGGCGTGGCCATCACCACGTCGCCTACCCAGTTCGGCGCGCATACCGCCACGGATTTGATTTCGGGCAAATTCACTGGACGCCTTCCGCCCTGAAGATCACCGCCGTACCGCCGTCCGCCTTGCGCTTCAGGACCGCCGTATAGCTGCGGAACACGCGGCCGCATTTAATCCTTATCGAAACCTTGAAGAACCCGCTCTTCACGCAAAGCGGCGCGTCCGCGTAGTCCTCCTTCGCGTCCTTGCCCTGCGCGGGCGCCTTGCCCGTCACTGCGAGCAGATCCCGCAGAACGTCGAGCTGCTTCGCCGAATCCACCATGCCCTCTACGCTCCTCAGCTCGACCACCGTCTGGAACCACTTCTCGGCCGTCGGATCCGGCGCCTGCCCGGCCGGCGGCTGCACCGGCGGCGGGGGAGCGCCCGCGCCCCCCTCGGCTCCGGGTTCGGATTCCCTATGGCCGATAATCCTGTCGGCCGTCTCCTCGGTTATCCCCTCGTGCAGGGCCATGAGCACCTCCCTGCACGCAGTGTTTATATTAATCCTGCCGTCGCTCCAGACAGTAAGCAGATTCGCGAGCGGCGTCTTCTCCTTCTTGACCTCCCTTTCCCCGGCAGCGAGCGAATCGTCGTCCTTCTTCTCCTTTTCCTTCTCCTCCTCCTCCTTGAGCTCCTCCTCGGTCTTTTCCTTTCCGAAGACGAGCTCCGGCGTGAATCCCTCGAGGAACAGGAGCTCGGCTATGGACAATAGCCTGAGCTCCTCTTCCTCGTCGCCGGCCTTAATCCCGTCCACCGCGGAGTCCTCTCTCGTCTCCCCCTTGCCCGCCCAGTTCGAAATGCGCTCCACTATCTTCTCGGGCTCGATTTCGTCATTCTCCAGCTCCTCCCCGGTCCTTGCGGATTTGACCAGCCTGAGCAGCGACTCCTCCGCCCACTTCTTCACTTTTTCGTTCTTCGAATTGAGAAGGCGGATGTTGAACTTCGAGGATTCGTCCGTGATTTCGAAGTCCACGGTCGCGTTGCCGAGCTTTAATCCGCTACGCTTCCCGGCCCAGTCGGAGTCCGGAGTGTCCGGGGAATCGGATTTCTCCTGATCGAGGAGCGCCTGCGCGAGCTCAACCGCGGCGTCGGCGGCCATGTCGGCCTCCCTCCCTTCGCTCAGGTTGCGGGCCAGGGATTCCTCGATCCTCGTCGTGTAAACGAGCTCCAGCACCACCACGATGAGTATGGCCAGCACGAGTATGGAAAGGACCAGCGCAATGCCGCTTTGCCGCCCGACTCGCACCATCATTTCCTCCCCGTCGACAGCTTGAGGGCAATCGAGTCCATCTTCTCCTCCCAGTCCCGGTAGTGGACGATTATGTCGGAAATCCCGTCCCGGTTCAGATCGGCGACGTCCGGGAACACCCACATGTAGGGCTCGCTGTCAGGTATCTCGACCGCGGCGAACGGCTTCGCGTCGAACACCCCGTCCTCCCTGCCCCTGAAAATCTCCAGCCTCATGAACCCGGTCTTCACCAGGAGGTCGCGCCTGCCGTCGCCGTCGAAGTCGCCGTCGAAGTTGACCAGCGCGGTCGTTCCCGCCCTGAATCCCTCGGCCGTGGTCGCGAACCTGAGCGCGATTTCGATGCTCATCTTGCCGTCCGGCTCGGGGCTGAACCCCTTGCGGTTCATGAAGAACGCGGCGTGCAGGGATACGGATTTCGTCAGGAAGATTTTGATCGCCCCGAGCACGCCGATCTTGTTCACGTGGCCCACTACGAGGTCCGGCATGCCGTCGCCGTCCAGGTCCGGCGAAAAAGCCCCAAGCGGCCAGCCGTCCACGCGGGCGACGAGACCCGGCTCCCCGAGGTCCGTGCGGCCCCTCTGTCTCAGGAAGACAAGGGTGGCGCCTTCCATGGGCTTCGGCTTGACAAGGTCCAGCACCCCGTCGTTGTTCAGGTCCGCCACCATCACCGGCGTCTCGATCCCGAACGAGAACCTTCCTGCTTTTTTCTTCCCCTTGGAATCGAGCGCGGTATCCACCACAGCGTCCGGCCCGGGCGAGAAGCCGCGGCTGCCCCTCTGGAGGTAGACCCACAGGTTGCCCTGGTTGCGAACCACGAAATCCGTCTTCCCGTCCCCGTTCCAGTCCCCGGCCACCGGAAGCGGATACTTGGCGGCGAGGTTCAATTCGCCGAGCGCCGTGCCGTCCGGCAGGCGAGCGGTCACGGATGGGGAGCATGCGAGGGTCGCGAACCGGCCGAACCCCCCGGATTCGTCCTGGCCGAACAGCGCATACGAATCCTCGAGCGGGACGACCGCCTCCTCTTTCCCGTCGCCGTCGAGGTCGAACACGAAATCGCGGCACAGCAAATCGGATTCCCCAGGATATCCGAGCGACGTGCGGCATTCGGCGAGCTTCTTCGACTCCTTCGAAATCCTGCTGCCCGATATGGGATGGCAGTAAAGCCCGGTTTCCGAGGCCAGGACCAGCGAAGGGGCCTTCGCGGAGCCGAGCAGGGCGAAATCGCACATGACGGCGTCCCGCCGCACGGCGAACACCTGGTCCGGCCACCTCTGGAACCCCTCGCCTTTCTTCTGGATGAAGACAAGCGCGAGCCTCCCCCGGAAGAAGACCAGGTCCTCGAAGCCGTCGCGGTCGAGGTCGAACCTGACGCGCCTGTCCACCTTGCCGCCCAGCCTGAAGACGGTCTCGCTGAATTCGGGTTTGCTTCCCGCCGCGGCCTCTGCCCCGGCGGCAAGCAGCAGCGCCGCGGCTGCAGCGAGAATGCGCGGCACTGGCGCGCCCGAGGTCCGCCGCCTCGAGGCCGCCTCTCCGGCATGCGGCCGGGCGCATCCGCAATTGTAAGGAATCGTCCTCATCTGCCCGACATCACCACAGAAATCCTGTCCGGATGATAGAAGATTGCGTCCGATTTGCGGTCGAGGTTCAGGTCCAGCACCTCGAGGTCCGCGGAGACGTCGGCCTTGGTTTCCGCGAAGGGCGAATCCGCGAATCCCCATTCCCCTTCCTCGACCCTGCCTGCGAAGAACCTCATGACCGATTCCTCGGTAACCTCGACCTTGTCGCGGAATCCGTCGCCGTTCCAGTCCCCGCTGAACATTGCGCGGGGGGCCAGCTCGCCCCTGTCTATCATGGACGTGGGGAACGTGACCTTCTCCTCGAACGCCGGCGACTGCTCCCAAAGCCCGTCCTTGCAGAGGAACATGAAATACGTGACCGTCACTTCCTCGGCGATGGCAGCCTTCACGCCCTGGAACAGGTCCGTCCTCACCGATCCCACGAGGAGGTCGAGGTCGCCGTCCCCGTCGTAATCGATGAAGTCGGGCACGAGGGCGACCCCGGGGATGTTGATGAGCCTGTCCGGGAGGTCGGCATAGAACGCGTCCTTGCGGCCGAGGAAGAGCGCGTACGTCGTGGCGATTGAGCTGAATATCCCTATCTTCCCGTGCGTGCTGCTGTAAATCAGATCGCACCTGCCGTCCCGGTTCACGTCCTCGATTCTGACGACCTTGCTCTCGAACATGTCGGTTTCCGTGGGGCGGGTCTTCTGGTCCATAAAGGGCAGCCTCATGGACACCGTGGGCTTCAGCGGGAATCCCGCGTCCTTCTGCTGTATGAAGACCCAGAGCATGGGCTTTTGAAGCGCCACGAGGTCGAGCAGCCCGTCCCCGTCGAAGTCGGCGGGTCTCAGGATCGGCAGCGTCGATTTGAGGTGGATGAATTCCGTCTCGAAGATCTGGTTCGTGTGGCGCACTATCTTCGACTCGCCCGCCGCCTGCACGGCCTTCATCATGCCCATGCTCCTGTCGGCGGCCTGGAACGCGAGCAGGTACCCGCCCTGCTGGGGGATGATCAGGTCAGCGCGGCCGTCGCCGTTCAAGTCCCGCGCAAAATCCATGGCCAGAATCGAGCCGGAAGGGGCGTTTTTGAAGAAGGTCCTGCCGCTGAAAATCCTGGTGAAGACCGGCGGCGAGGGCCCGGCCAAGCCCACGAATGCCCCGACGCCGTCCTTTGTCATGACCACGATTTCGTCCTCGCGGCCTCCCAGCACGTCGGCGCAGCATGCTGCCGCTGATCCGTCCGGGAACGCGCCTTGCGTGTCCGGGTTTTCGGCAAAACCGGCGCCCTTCCTCTGGAGGAACACGCTGAAATGCATGGCCTGCTTCGCCCCTTCCTCTCGAAGGCAGACGGCAGCCAAATCCGCGAGCCCGTCCCCGTTGAAATCGCCCCTCAGGCATTCCTTCAGCGTGCCGGGCGGCTTCACGGTGTATGACGAAAATCCGCCCTCCGCCCCCGAAACAGGATTCGCGTGGACGCAAATAGCGAGCAGGGCTGCAGATGCGGCTGCGCACGCGAGAAACAGGGGCGCCAGCCGGGCCCTGACGCAATTCGATTGTGTCACTGTGACTCCCCCTGGATTCCGGCTTTCGCCGGAATGACGGACGGAATTGACGAGCCTGTTCTGCCCAAATCGCCGTCTCATCCGTGACATGAAGCACTCCTTATTCAGCGCTTTCGGCCATCTTTCAGCGTTTTCAGCGTCGAATACCCTGTTTCAGGCTTCTTAAATTGACACTATCCAATCGGCCGCGGGTTACCCGATGTCACGGCGCCTGAACAGTATAAACGACGCGGAGACCGAAAAGATGGAAAATGAGGCTGATACGGCAAGGGACAGGGCGATGTCCTTGCGCTCCAAGGAAGCGGTGCTTATCCCCCTTGCGAACTCGTTGACCGTCTCGAAGAACCTCGTGGCCCATGTGGTGAACAGGAACCTGCCAAGGTCCTCCCACAGCCTCCTCACGACGAATTCGAGAATGAAGTACGCGAAAACGGCCGACCCGAGCGACGCGGCGGGTTTCGTGAAAACGTTCGAGAACAGGAATCCCATGCATGCGGCTGCCACGAGCGGGGGGAAAGCAAGTGCCGTGGCCAGGAAAACCCTGTTCGCCATGAAGTTCCTGCCGTGGTGCCTCCACAGGAGGAAGTCGGATCCGTAGGGGATCTTCTCGACCACGTCGCCGAAGCCGTAGAAAGCCGCCGATAGCGCCGCGGCAGGGACGACGGCAGCGGCGAGGACCAGAAGCGGCGCGATTACGAGGAGCAAGGCCTTCGCGGCGAAGAAACCTGTCCTTCCCACGGGTCTCGTCAGGCTGTACGACAGGGTTCCCCAGCCACGTTCCTGGGACACGAGCAGGCTCGCGTGGATGACGACCGCGAATGCTCCCGCCCACACGCCGATCGAGGCCGAATACGCGAGGCACCCGAACCCGTTGTGAATCGTTCCCGGGTCCCTCGGCTCCTCGATGAACCGGTAGGCGAGCGCCGCCGCGGACGAAAGCCCGGCCACCGCGGCGAGCGCGAAAAGCCATGCCCTCCCGCCCGCGATTTTCATGGCCTCAGCGGCGAGCGCGGAGGCGAACCTGCTTCGAATGCCCGTCATCGATGACATGTGGTCAGGATATCAGAAAACGGGAGGTTTTTTAAATAAAGTGAAGACTTGATGACCCCAAACACAATGCAAGTAAGGGCATGGTGAGGAGGACGCTAAAGACAGCGTGAATTACAAATCATTTCTTCCCACGTATTGATTTGTAATTCTCGAGCATTCTGATTGCGGATTCAATAGTCTCGCTATTGTGCTTCGATTGGGCCTCCTTCAATGCGGCAAGGACTTCGTCGGACACGACGCCGATGTGCCCGAGAGTTTCAGCGGCAGCTTCCCTTTCCTCTTCATCTCCGCTTCCAAGGCCCTTGATGAGCACGGGGATTGCCTTTTTCAGGAGCGGATCAGTTTCATCCATCGAACCGGCGTTCTTCATGCTTCTGAATATCATGAAGCATGCGATCCTCTTCTCCTTGTCATTCGCCTCTGCAAGCTTCAGAAGCGTATCGAATGCAGCAATCGCCTTCTCATCAAGGGACTCGAGGCCGAGTCTTGCATATTGCCGGACCTCCCAGTTTTCGTCATCCAGCATGGATATCAGGCGATTCAAGGACGATTCGTCCGCTGCGCCGATTGACCCGAGCGCACGGGCGGCGCTTCCCCTCATTTTCGGGTCTTTGGACTCCGTGAGCTTTAGGAATACAGGGGCAAGGTGCGAGGCTGCTCCTTTGAATCTTCCTATGCAATCGACGAGGTCCGGATTCGGCGATTCATCGAGCATCTGCTCGAGAGGGCGGAGGAGTTCGGGATGATCCGGGGCGCTGATCGCCTTGAGAGCGGCCCTTCTGAGCTTAGGATCACCGTGGCGGGTGGATTTGAATGCTATTGCCGACAAATCATAGGGATGGAGTCTTTTCTCCATGCATACCATGGCTTCCAAAGCTACTCTCCGGATCGTCGTGTTGACATGATCGATGTTCTTGCCAATCGCCCTGGCGGCTTCCTTCGAGTCCCTCGTCATTTGCGGAAGCAGTCGAAGCGCATGAGCGACAATGGGCCAGTCGTACGAAGACCCGAAGAAGCTTTTGACTTTTGGCATCTCCGGGTCCATGAAATCGTGCACATCCGTTTCCACTGCAGGGCAGGATAATTGGCCTTCCCTGCCCGGAATCTCGTCCCTGGCAAGCAGGATTAGGAGTTCAACGGTCTTCTCGAAATTCCTTGATTCCTCGTCTGTCAGGGGTCTCCCGTCTTTTTCATCCTCGCAATGCGCAGCGATGAACTTTAGAATTGAAAGCATCACCGCATTGTGGCGTGTCGGGAAGAGTTCCAGCAGCCGCGCAGTGGTCGATTCCAAAGGTCTCTTCCTCGTGAGGCAGTTCACGGCCAATATCTGGCAATACACGGTCCCTTCACGCACGATTGAGAGGTAGTTCTCGTCGTCGATGATTCCACACTTCCCGTGTCCATCAAGGTGCAGGAGGGCTTTTGCCCTCTCGATGTCGTTGATTCCCATCAGTTTGGCGGTAATCGCCGCCGTCTCAGGATCCCCGGGCTGGGGTTCGGGCGAGGATTCCCGAGTCGTGACCCAGGAGGGAAGAGGAGCCGAGGAAGGCAAAGGAGAAGACGATTTCTTCTGGCCCTTGTCAGGCTCAGGCTTGGGAGGCCACTCCCCGGGTTCGCAGGATGCGATACAGGTGAACAAGATTGAGCAAAGAGCGGTAAGAATGAGGGGTGATTTCATAAGCTCTCCTCAGCTTTATTTCAACAGTGATTCGTTAGTAGAAAGGCTGACTCCGCCATCAGCTTGATCTCGTGTTTGCGGTGGAATCAACTGTGCCCTACTTATTTTTCCCAGCCTTAAGTTTCTCCTCTTCCCATCTGCGCTTGGAGCGAAGGTATCCTGGAAGTTCTTTTAAACCATCTGGAATCATTGACTCGCTGTCAGCAGCGTACGCGGCTAATTCAGCGGCTAGTGATATCCTATAATCAATCTTGTTGTCTTCTTTCTTGATTTCCGCTAATATATAATTCAATCCAACGTCTCTATCTCCAAGCTTTACGAGAGCTAATGCGGCATAACTTCGAGCGAGCCTGGAAGTATCTTCCTTGACCGACTTCTTGAGCGAATTGAGGACGAATGGGGCGCTTATGCCGATATTGCCGAGACTGTTTGCGGCCGATGATCTGACGAGATCGACCGGATCTTTAGACAATGCTTCCGTTATTGCTTTCAACGCATCATCGTTCTTTGTGTGCAGTTTTCCGAAAAGCGCAATTGCCCTGCCCCGTAATTCGACACTCTTGCTGGATAGGAAAGCGAAAAGAAGGTCAATGTCATCAAAACTTAGGGAGTCTAAATTGAGGAGTATACCGAGCAAAATTCCATTGATTTGCTCGTGTCCTTCCTTTGCGCTACTCCTCCTGAGTGATAGTTTGATAGTATCTAAAAGTCGATAATCCGCGCCAATAGTCCGGATTGCATCAGCAGAAGCATACTGAAGCCGCGGATCATCGCTTAAGAGAAACCTGGATATCGGCAGCACTGCTTGCTTTGCATCTCTCCCAAGTCTTCTTAATGTCTCTATAACGTTCAGCACGACCTGCTTGTCTTTATGTTTGAGAACTTCGATTAGCCTTGGAACAGCCCATTCACAGTTCTCGCGCGTGCGTTGAATGCGCGACAAGGCATCGTAGAATTTGTCCATATCTGCCGAATAGAGATCATTGGCGAAGTCGGGTATATCACGCGATTCCTTGGCTGATTCCTGGGCAGAAGCCGGGCTGTATCTCCTGCTGCACCCCAAACAAAGCCCGAACAAAGCGCTCAAGAAAAGCGCTAGGGCGGCTTCTTGCGGTATTCTCACCTTAATTTTCCTAAGCTATTTACGATAGGGGATAGTGTCTACCCATCCCGGCCACTCCTCTTCGTCATTGACGAAATATCCCAATTCGGCGTCATATATCTGACATGGTCGATACGGTTCTTTGTGAATCCAATATTGGAAATCAACCTTCTCGTTTTCCAGCCAAGCAATTCAATTCCCGCCCCGAACCATCCACCCTTCCGACGGCTTTTCGTATTGGACTCAAACAGCTCACAGCTGTTCGGTGACACACGTATGCCCGGCCGATCACCGATCACGGCCTCACGGTCTTACGGCCTTACGGCCTTACGGTATACGGCTGACCGTATACGGTCTCCGGTCCAGGTTTGCCCCGGATATTTCGCGATCTATCCTGAATTCTCCGGGTTAAATTAGCATACTCCCCGCCACTTCCTTGGTCTTCTCTATCATGTAGCTGAACGAAATCGAAGTCCGCCCGGCGGGAGGCAGGTCGACGACCCATTCCAGGAAGCCGTTGCCGTCCGGAACCGCCTTCGGCTTGCATTCCTGCGTCTGGAACTCAATCCTCACCTGCTCGACCTCGCTGATTGGAATCCTCTCGATGAGCCTGAACGACTTCCTCTCCCTGCCGATGTTGCTGATGTTCAACATGACAGCGACGGACGTCCTGAACCATTTCGACAACGTCCCCTTCTCCTTCTCGACCCTGTCCACGGACCTCCTGATTCTTATCTCAGGGTCAGGGCCGAACCCGGTCTCGAACGTCTCCCCCGGGGCTATGTAAAGAACGCTGGCCCTGCCGACGTATCCGCTCGCGCCCACGAGGTCCACGGGCCCTGCAAGGAGCGGCGTCTTCGACGCGTTCTTGAGCCGCGCCCTCCTTACGGCAGCCCCGGAAATCTCTGGCATGCAGACCATCTGCACGTCCGCTTCGGCCTCGAACCTGCCGATTGGAATCCTGTGCGGCCTGCCGTCGGTCGGCACGGTCGTCCTGTGCGCGGCGTGCATCGTGCAGACCTCCCCGGAGTCGTCAATCCCCGGCAGATCGTCGCTCTTCGCCGTTGCCGCGCCCCCGAGCCCCGCAGTCCGGATCTCGCTGTCCCTAGCCTCCACCTCCACCTTGTCGGACTTGTCCTTGGCGACAACGACGTCCTCGGACAAAGGGGGCGGCTTCGTGCCGAGCGAAGGCCTCTGGGTCGAGAAGGACAGGCGCGCGTTCGCCCAGTCCTCGCCCGTCTTCTGCCACACGAACGCGTCGGTCTCCACGGAAGCCATGCACTTGCCCGAATCCCCGGCGAGTGAAATCGTGTGCGCAGGACGCCAGCATGCGCAGGGAACGACGTAGGCGATCTCGAATTCCACGATTCCCTGCCCGCCGGAGAGGATTTCCGCCTCCACGTCCGCGCCCATGTATGTTCCCGGGTTCGAAAGCGAGTCGACCCTGGCCTGAAGATCCCTGACCCTCTCCCTGGCCCTGCGCAACTCCGCTTCCAGCGCCACGCGCTCCTTCCGCGCTGCGGATTCCCTGTTCGAGAAGAGATCCGCGACCCTGCCCCACTCCGCCGCGTCCGCCGTCCCGAAGGCCGCGTCGGAGTTGATTTCCCTGACCGTCGCCGCCAGCGCCCTTCCCAGCGACTTCACCTCGTCGCCGATTGCCTCCCGGGAAGCCTCGAGGTTCTCCGCTTCGGCCGACGCGGCTTGGAGCTCGCGCCATGCCGCTGCCGCCTCCTCCGGACGGCTCTCAATCATGGCCCTTAAGCTTCGCTTTATCCTCGCGTTGGCGATCCGAGCGTCCTTCGGGCCGGAAACCGCCTTGCCGGAAAGCGACCGGTCGCTCGCGAGCGGGGAAACCCCGGGAATGCGGATGATGCTCCTCCCCGGAGGCAGCGCGGCCTTCCCGCGCCGGACCACCCTGGCCCGGTCCTCCATGACCGTAACCTCGTCCACCTGCGCGGCGGCTTCGATGACCTCCGCGCCCTTCTCATTCCTGATTCCGCTCATATTCATGACTCCCGCCTGTTGCCGCCCGCGATTTCCTTCTTGGACGATATCCTGATTGTGTAGGAAGCCGTCAGCTTCTCCCTGCCTCCAGGCATGATCTTCACCCGCCAGCGGCAGGACCCGCGCACGGCGTTCTCCTTCTGCACGAACTTCTCCCACGGCGGCTTGGATTCGCCGGATTCGATTTCGATTTCCTTGTCCCCCTCCCTCGGGACGGGGATGCGCTCCCTGACCTCGACTTCCGCCGCAGCCGGAAGCGCGTTCGAAATCTCGATTTCAATCCTGTGCAGGAGACCGAGCTTGCCCCCGAGAAGCCCCCCGGAATGCTCGGAAAACGACGCGTTCCTCGCCACCTTGATTCCCTGTTCCGCTCCGAGCCACAAATCCATGCCGCCCCCGGGCGCGGTCAGGGCCATCGGCACGGTCATCAGGAACTCCCCTCCGGCAAGGACGTCGGCCGGTCCCCTCAGAAGGGGCGCCCCGGTCGGGTTCGGGATTTCCGCGAACCTGAACGCCTCCGCGCTCTCGCGCGGCACCGTGACGTACGTCATTGCCGATGAGGCCGCGAATTCGGCGACCCTGACCGTATGGTACATTCCGTCCGACGGCACGTCGGCCGGCGCGTCGCACGAATAGGAGTAGTCGAAACCGTCCCGGGAATCCGGCGCCTCGAGCCCCGCAGGAAGCCTCGATTCCGCCGCCGACCTCGCCTCCGAGGCTGCGCGGGCGATTGCGCCCGACACGTCCATTCCCGCGGCCCCTCTGAATTCGCCGTGCAGGGACCCGGCCGGAAGCACCCTCAGCTTGCCGCGGTTCGGCTCGCCGGGCCCGGCCATCGCCAAAGCCCCGTACGCCAGCATGTCGTCGCGCGCAGATGGCTGCGCAGGAACGGCTGGAGCGGGTTCGGAACGGACCCTCGCTCCTCTTCCGGCGGCGGGCGGCGCCATGGCGGACTGTCTCTGCGCCGGAGCGGAAGCGCACGGTGCAGGCGGCGGCCCCTGCATGTACATGGCAGGCGCCCCCTTCTTCGCGGACGGCGCAGCGAACTTTTCCTTGTCCCGCCTGGACATATCGTCCACCACGCCTTCGGAGACGTCCGCGCAGCATTCCATCGCCGGTTCGGCTCCGACGAGGTTCTCCTCGGATTCTTCGAAGAAAACGTCCTCCTCGGTTTCCTCGTCCTCGAATTCCTCATCTTCCGGGAGAGCCGGAATCGGCGCGGCGGCTCCCGCGGGCGCCGAGGGCAGAGATGCTTCGCGGGCAGCCGAATCGTATTCCGCGAACAGGGCGCTGAGCCCCTGCGGCGGCTCGCGCCATCCGGCCTGGGCTTTCGCCGCCTGCACCCTGCCGATTTTCAGCGCGGGGAGCTTCGGCAGGCCCGCCCACGCTCCCGGCTCCGCGGTGGAAAGCAAAAGCTCCACGCTTTTCCAGTCCTCCCCGGTCCTCTGGCACACGGATGCGCGCATGGCCACGGCGGCCGATGAGAACGCCCGGTCGAAGCCAATAGTGTACGACGGCGCCCACGCCGCCCCCGGGACCAGGTACTCAACCCTAGCTTCCGCCGTCCCCTGCGAAGCGGATCCCGACAGCCTGACCGTGACGGATTTCCTGAGCTCGTTCTCCCTGGGAGCTTCCGCCGTGGAGGATGTCCGTTTTCTAAACTCCAGTTCCGCCAGCCTGCCATTGGCTTTCTCGAGCAGGGCGGATTTGCTCCTCAGGTCCAGCGTCGCGGATTCGAGCCTCTTCCTGCGGAACTCCAGAAGCGCAAGGCGGGCTTCCGCAGGCAGCGGGCCGGGACGGCCTCCCTTCTTCGGCGCGGGCCTGGGCTCGATTTTGAGCTTGCCGAGCGATTTGATGAGCCTTTCGATTCGCCTGACCTCCGACCTGAGCCTGGCTTCCTCGACCCGCGCGGCTTCGAGCTCCTCGTCGCGGGGAGGGGGAACCGATTCGCGCGGGGGCGCCTCGATTCCGATTTTTATCTCCCGCGCCCGAGGGCCCGGCCCGCCGCCGGGGCATTCCAGCCTTACGCGGACGGAGGAATCATCCAGGCAGAGCGGAAGTCCGTGGAACACGATTTCCGGGGGGAACGTTCCCGATTCGGCCTTCACCGCCGCGGCTCTGACTACGCGCGCCCCGTTCCTGTAGACGGTAACCTTCACGACCGAGGATTCGACTCTTGTCGCTGCCATCAATCCTCCCTGAATCGATAGAGCTGTCCGGCCTTCTCCGCCATGCGGAATGCAGGCGATGCTTGCGCCTGGCCGTTCATGAAAGCACGACAAGCATATTCGAGGCCAGGCGTGTTCTCAAGCCGGATTCCGATTCGGGCGCGCTGAAGAGTCGTGCGCAGGGCCGGCCGTGCCGGCAACCGGCAAGGGAGTCGTGGGGTTTTGGAAGGACTTGCAGGATGGAACT